>WLDE01000274.1 GCA_009704985.1 Actinomycetota bacterium
GCACGACCCACGGCCACGGCGACCAGCTCGGCCACCTGCGCGTCGGTGGTGGCGTCGGCGACGACCGAGCGCGCACCACGGTCGAGTGCACGGCGTGCGGCGTCGGCATCGGCCACCTCGACGGCGGACGGCAACCGGTCGGCGGGCCGCGACCAGCGCACGGGCGAACGCGGGTCCTGCGCGAACACCGTGCGGTCGACGGGCACGCCGTCGACCAGCACGGTGCCGGCGACGCAGGTGCGACCCGCCGCCGGGAACGCCGGCACGAGCAGCACCTGACGACCGGCGTCGACGATCGCGGCCAGCTCGGCGGCCCAGTTGCCGCGCAGCGTGGAGTCGATCTTGTGGGCGCGCAGCGCGGGTCCGGCCGCCAGCGCTCCGCGGGTGCGGGCAGCGGCGTCGTCGGCCGGCACGTGACGGCTCCGCAGGTCGACGACCCGGAGCACGCGATCGCCGGCACGGTCGGTGGCGCCGTCCGGCGGTGCCGGCGGCTCCACGTCCGATGTCGCGTACGGCGCCACGGTCGCCACCCACCCGAGGTCGGCGCACGTGGCCGCGGTCTCCAACGCCCCGGTGGTGTCGTCGGCGGTGACGACGAGCCGGTGGACCATGCGGCGACGGTACCCGAGCCCGGCGCGGGCCGCCACGGATGTCACACTGACCCCGTGTCCGCCGATCCCGCCGACTCCGTCGCTCCCGCCCGTTCGCGCCGCACCCGGCTCGGCATCCAACTCCCCGAGGTGGAGCGGCTGGTCCGCTGGCCCGAATACGCGTCGATGGCGCGGGCGGCCGAGGAGGTCGGCTTCGACTCGGTCTGGGTGGGCGACCACCTGCTGTACCGCGGCGACGGCCGCCCCGAGCGCGGCCCGTGGGAGGCGTTCACACTGCTCGCCTCGCTCGCCGCGGTGACCGAGCGGGTCCTGCTCGGCCCGCTCGTCGCGTGCACCGGGTTCCACCCGCCGGCGGTGCTGGCGAAGATGGCGTCGACGGTCGACGAGATCAGCGGCGGCCGGCTGGTGCTCGGCCTCGGCGCCGGATGGAACCGCAGCGAGTTCGACGCGTTCGGCATCCCCTACGACCGCCGCGTCGACCGCTTCGAGGAGGCGTGGACGATCATCGCCGCGATTGCGGCCGGTGGCCGCAGCACCCTGCAGGGCAGGTGGTGGCAGACCGACGACGCCGTGCTGGTCCCACCCCGACGCGACGGTGGCGGCATCCCGCTCATGGTGGGCAGCAACGGTGAGCGGATGCTGCGCATCACGCTGCCCGCCGCGTCCGCCTGGAACACGTGGTTCACCGAGTTCGCCAACACCGCCGAGGGGTTCGCCGCCCGCTCGGAGCGGGTGAGCGGGCTCGCCGCCGAGGCCGGACGCGAACCCAGCGACGTGTTGCGCAGCGCGTGCGTGCTGGTGCGCCTGGGCGACGGCGGCGAGCGCCCGCACGATCCGGCGGCCCCGGCGATCACCGGCTCGGGCGGCGTGATCGCCGCACGGTTGCGCGAGCTCGCGGACGCCGGCGCCGACGAGATCATCGTCGTGTGCGACCCGATCACCGAGGTGTCGATCCGCGCGCTGGGCGAGGTGATCTCGGCCCTCTGACGCGCGCCGGGGTGCGCCGGGATCAGGCCGTCGCGGTCGGCTCGGTGTTGCGCTTGGGCAGCAGCAGCGCGCCCGTGATCGAGAGCGACCCGGCGACCAGGTAGGCCACCACGTAGCCGCCCGTGGCGTCGTGCAGCGCGCCGAGCAGGTACGGGCCCGCGGCCGTGCCGAGGAACACCACCAACTGCGAGCGGCTGAAGATGCGGGCGTACTCCGCCGGCCCGAAGCGGTGGGCGATCAGCAGCGGGTGCAACATCAGCAGGTTGCCCACCGTCGCACCGAACAGCACGATGCCGACCACCAGCGGTGCCACGGCCTCCGACGCGGCGATCCACATGAGCGACACACCCTGCACCGCCGCCATCACCACCGTGAGCCTCGCCATCGGCAGCTTGGCCGCGAGCTGGCCACCGACCAGGCGGGCGACGACGCTCGTGCCCGCGAGCACGGTGGTGGCAGCCGTCGCGAGCGATGCCGTCGACCGCTCCTCCACGAGCTTCACGAGCTGCTGGATGCCACCCACCTGTGCGGCGAGGATCAGCGTGTAGGCCGCGGTGACGAGCAGGAAGAACCGCGTCCGTACGGCGTCGGCGAACGGCGTGCCGGCCGGTGGGGCGGCCGCGCCGGCCGAGGCACGGGCACCGTCGGGCTGCCAACCGAGCGCCGCCGGATCTCCACGCAGGAACAGCAGGGTGACCGGCACGATGCCGAGCACCCAGATCACCGCGAGCCAGATCGCCGCGCCCGACGTGCCCTCGCGATCGAGCAGCCACTTCGCGAACGGGGTGATCACCATGCCGCCGACGGACAGGCCGGTGCTCGCAGCGGCGAGCGCCTGCGATCGCTTGACGTGGAACCACCGGGTGACCACGGTGGTGGCGGGAACGAGCCCGGCGAAGGTGTGCCCGATCGAGAGCAGCGCGTACACGGCGTACACGTGCCACACCTCGGAGATCCGGCCGAGCAGCACGAGCGCGATCGCACCGGTGACGGCGCCGAACAGCACCACGTGGCGCACGTCGCGGGTGGCCATCGCTCGCGCTGCCACGAGGCCGGCGACCCCGGAGACGAAGAAGAACAGCGTGCTCGCAGCCGAGATCGACCCGACGCTCCAGCCGTGCTCGCGCGAGAGCACGGTGAGGTACACCGCGAGCCCGTAGAAGCCCAGCGCCGCCGTGATGGCGAGGCACACGAAGCTCGCGCCGACGACGCGCCAGCCCGGGAAGCTTCCGGTCGGTTCGGATCGGTCGGACACGTGACGATGCTGTCGTGCGCGGTCAGCCGCGAGCGAGACGGGCGCAGTGGTCGCGCCACGACCCGCCGGCGATCGGCTCGAGGGTCAGTCCGCCGCCGTACTCGTAGGCCCACACCCGGTGACCGGCGGCCGTGGTGGTGACGACGCGCCGGTAGTCGCCGGCGACGGCACCCTCCACGTCGTCGAGCCAGGCGAGGGCTTCGTCGACCAGCTCGGCCCGCAGGGTGAACACCCGTCCGTGGACGACGTCGGTGCCGTCGAACACCGCTGCCGGGTAGTCGCAGCCGGTGTCGAACAACCGGCCGTGCGCCCGGTCGTCGGCGCCGTGGTCGACCACGAAGCGTTCCAGGTGGTGCCAGCGGACGTCGCCCGGCAGCAGGGTGCCGTAGGCGAACAGCAGCGCCGGTTCGGCCGGTGCCGTCATCGTCAGCCGGCGCCCGGCGCGACGGCCGCGACGGTCGCAACGGTCGCGACGTCGTCGCGCGGCGCGAGCGCCGGGTACACGGGACTCGCCCGACGCTCGAACGCGATCGGACGGCGCGCTGGCCGGATCGGCTCGTCCGGGTCGGTCCAGACCGGGTCGAGCCGGCTGGGGTACCGGCAGTGCAGATACGCCGCGATCACGTACACGAGCTCGTCGAGGATCACCGCCCCGTGTTCGTCGTCGGCCCGGACGTGTTCGGCCATCATCGCGATGACGATGCGGGTGACGGTGCACGCGACGAGGTCGCGCTCGGCAGTGGGCACGCCGGGGACGCGTTGCTCGACGACGGCGGCGGCGAGCTGCTCGAACAACGCGCACAGCGACCGGCCGTGATCGACGGTGTCGACCGGACCGCGCACGAGCACCGCGAGCGAACCCGGGTGCTGCCGGAAGAACCGACCGATCACCGGGACCACCTGCTCGATCATCGACGGCGTCGGCGTGTCGGGGTCGTGGACGATCACCGTCGGCAGGAACTCGCGCAGGCGCTGCTCGCTGCGCTGCACGACCGCGTACGTGATCGCGTCCTTGTCGGGGAACCAGTAGTACAGCCGACCCACGGAGACGCGAGCCTCCGTGGCCACGTCGACCGTCGATGTCTCGGCCACGCCCCGCTCGTGGAAGAGCCGCTCGGCGGCGTCGAGGATGAGGTCCAGCGACTTGGCCGATCGAGCCTGTCGGGGCGACGTGCGCGTCGGCAGGTTCACGGGCGGAAAGTGTAGTTCAGCAGGATCAGTCGTTCGTCTGGGGACGCCGCGAGCTGCCCCGAGCCCGCTGCGTGGCAGGTCGTGGGCCGTTCGGCCCAGGGCGCGTCAAGTCGACTTCAAGTCGCCTCGCGACCCGCGGGGAGGTGACCACCCAGCGTGAAGTGTTGCTACTCTGAGTGATATTCGTGCTAGAGTGCCGACTCACGACACCAACGCACTCGCCGTCCGGGAGCCCCGCTGCTCCCCTCCGGCGAGCAGCCGACCGCCGGATGGGGGCACCCGATGAAGATCGAAGAGCTGCACGAACTGCACGGACGCAGCATCGTCCGCGGCGATCGCGTGGACGCGACGCACCACCGCGAACGCATCCGCCGCAAGCGGCTCTGGTGGGCGGTGGCCGTCCTCGGCATCCCGCTCGCGTGGTTCTGGTACCGCGTGGCGATCGGCAACCCGATCGATCCGGGCGTCCCCGGCTGGTTGAAGACCGACCCGACGATGACCGTGATGATCGGCCTGATGCTCGTGCTCGCCGCGCTGATCCTCATCCCGTTCCTCGGCGCCGGCCACTCGCCCCACGTGCTGCTGCGCCCGAGCGACTCCAAGGTGCGCCTCGACGACGTCGTCGGCGCCGAGGCCACCCGTCGCGAGGCGATCGACACCCTCAACCTCTTCCTCGCCCACGAGACCTTCGCCGCCGAGATGGGCGGCTCGCCCCGCCGCGGCGTGCTGTTCGAGGGCCCTCCCGGCACCGGCAAGACCTACCTCGCCAAGGCGCTGGCCGCCGAGGCCGGCGTGCCGTTCCTGTTCGTGTCGGCCAGCGCGTTCCAGTCGATGTACTACGGCCAGACGAACCGCAAGATCCGCTCGTTCTTCAAGGCGCTGCGCAAGGCGGCCCGCGCCGAGGGCGGCGCGATCGGCTTCATCGAGGAGTTCGACGCCATCGGCGGCGCCCGCAGCGGCATGAACTCGGGCTCGATGCGCGAAGGCATCGTCGGCGTCGTCAACGAGCTGCTCGTGCAGATGCAGAGCTTCGACATGCCCACGGGCAAGGACAAGCTGAAGACCCGGTTCGTCGACGGCA
This sequence comes from Actinomycetota bacterium, assembly GCA_009704985.1. GTDB lineage: Bacteria > Actinomycetota > Acidimicrobiia > Acidimicrobiales > Ilumatobacteraceae > VFMC01. Next base: position 5,126 of record WLDE01000274.1, read on the forward strand.
TCAACGTCTTCCTGCCCCACGATCGGCAGCTCCCCCGCCCGCGCCCCACGACCGCGAACATCCTCGTGGTCGCCGCCACCAACCGCGCCGCCGACCTCGACCCGGCGCTGCTGCGCCCGGGCCGCTTCGACCGCGTCATCCACTTCGACCTGCCGCCGCGGGCCGACCGGGTGGAGATCGCCGACTACTACCTCGCCCGCAAGGCGCACGCCACCGACGTCAACGGCTTCGCGATCGCCGACATGACCGCCGGCTACAGCCCGGTGAAGATCGAGCGGCTGCTCGACGAGGCGCTGATCGTGGCGCTGCGCAACGGTCGCACGCGGATGAACATGCGCGACGTCGTCGAGGCGCAGCTCACCAACGAGGTCGGCCTGTCGCACCCGGTGGGCTACCACCCCGACGAGCGCCGTCGTGTCGCGATCCACGAGGCGGGCCATGCGCTCGTCGCCGTGCTCGCCGGACGCGACGTGCGGATCGCGTCGATCCTGCGGCGCAACAGCGCGCTCGGCCTCGTCGCCCACGGCGACGCCGAGGAGAAGCACCTGAAGACCCCGTCGGAGGGCAGCGAGCTGATCGCGATCGCCCTCGCGGGTCGGGCCGCCGAGATCCAGGAGTACGGCGAGGCGTCGAGCGGCATCGCGGGTGACCTTGCCTACGCCACCACGCTCGCCGCGCAGCTGGTCGGCCAGCTCGGCGCCGCCGACACCCTCATCAGCCTCGACGCGGCGATGATGCCGGGCGCCGGCAACATCGTCGCCAAGGTGCTGAGCGACGAGGTGTCGCGCACGAAGGTGGAGAACATCCTCGAGAGCGCCGCCGACCGGGTGGCCTGCATGCTGCTCGAGCACCGCTCGGCACTCATCGCGATCGCCGACGCCCTGTGCGTCCACGACGAGCTGACCGGCGAGGAGCTCGGCCGCATCGTCACCACCGAGCTCACCGCCTGACCGGCGACACGCTCGTCGGCGACACGCTCGTCGGCGACACGCTCGTCGGCGACACGCTCCCGACCGTAGGGTGCGGCCCGTGAGAGCCCTCCTGATCGCGACCGTCCTGGTGGTCGCCGCCTGCTCGGGCGGCGACGGCCGGGACGGCGCCGCGCCCGCACCCTCCACGCCCGCCGGCTCCGCGGTCGC
>WLDE01000275.1 GCA_009704985.1 Actinomycetota bacterium
GCAAGCCCTGGAACACCGGCACTTCGGATCAAGTCACTCCCGGACCCAACACAACGCTACGCCCGCTCGGACACCCCTGTCACGAGCACGATCCCACGCGCCCGAACGAGCCCGAAACTGCCCCCTTGACACAAAGAGGGATCGATCGGAGCTGCTCCCGGCTGCAAGACTTTCGCCGTGACGGCAGATCGCGAATTGCTTCGAGTGGCGGCTGAGGAGATCGAGATCCTCGGCCGCTGTCTTCAAGTCGATGCGCTGCTTGAGCGGTGGGCGGGCGACAAGGACCACACGAGCGGTTGCATCGCGGCGGACGGACTCGATCAAGCACTCGGTCTACTCGACGAGCTTGCGGACGGCCGGGCAGCGGAGCTGGCGGCCGCTGTGAGGCGTATCACCTCAACTTTGCCGCCGCCGTTGGAGTAGCGCGGAACTGCCGCTATGCGCTGGACAAGCGAGACCGTTGCAGAGCATTCTGCGCTGGTGCTGACGCCCGCTTCTGACTCGCTGGATGCAGCGATCGAAGCTGCACGTCAGGTGCTTGGCGGCATCAGCGACGTCTCAAACCTGCAAGTGCTACACGCAACGAACAACGTCGTGGTGAGTGCAGGTGACTTCGTCGCCAAGGTCACCACCAACAACGCCGTAGCTCACCGCGAGTACCTACTCGCTCGACACGCATCGTCGGTGGGCGCGCCGGCATTCGTCCCGGTGATGCCGCCGGTCACATCGGACGGCTTCACGATCGTGGTTTGGCCTCGGGGCACGCTGGGCGCAGCAGCGCCCCGGAGGGATTCGGCAGTGGCGCTGCGGAGTGTGCAGCAGGCTTGGCGCGGGTTCGACACTCGGCTGCCGACGCTTGCCGGTCGCCTCGACGAGGCGAGGGGCCTCCTTCGTTCGGGAGAGTTGGACGGCGTCCTCGAACCGCGATCAGCAGCGAAGCTCGATGAGATCGTCGGCGACGGAATCGATGCCATCAGCGACCGCCTCACGGTCATTCACGGCGAGCCTCACGATGGCAACTTCGTTGTCCAGGCGGATCGACTGATGGTCATCGACTTTGAGGCTGTCTGCGTCGGGCCGATGGAGTGGGACGCAGCATTCTTCCCAGACGACGTTGTCGCTGAGGTATGGCCCGAGACCCACATGGGGCTGCTCCAGCAGATGCGCGTCGTCGTATCGGCGACGGTCTCCGCCTACTGCTGGCGACACCTCGCTGTGCGCGGCGAGGACGCCGAAATGCGATCACATGCCCAATCTCACCTCGACCGAGCCATTGGACAGGGCGCATAGCTGCCGCTCGGCGCTACTTCGTCCGTCTTGCCGGAGGGCGCATAACGACGGTCGCTGCGCGCAGCGCCCGGTGCCACACCCCAGGAGCAAGGTGTTGCCATGACTGAAGCCGAACGAATCAAGCAGCTCGAGAACATCTGCCATGCTCAGCAGGTCATCCTCGATCACCGCACCCAACTGATCGGCCAGCTGCTGAACCGCTCCGGCATGGGGGCCGGCACCCACATCGTCGAGAACCGCGTCACCAGCGGCATGGACGCAGCTCGCCGGCTCTAGGTCGACCGCGCTCGATCTCGCCATCGTCCCGGCGGTAGGTGGCAGGTGTGCTGTGAGGCGGACCTGTGTGCCGTCGAGGGTTGGACGTGTCGTGGGATCGTGTGGCGGTGTTTCGGGCTCGGTGGGGTTACATCGTCGGTGAGTGAGTTGACCGATGCCGAGGTGTACGGGAAGTTCGCGGACGAGTTGATGCGTTTCGCTGCGGCTCTTGCCGGTCCGTCGGGTGCGGAGGATGTGGTCTCGGCTGCGGTTGCTCGGGCGCTCGGCTCGCCCAGGTGGCAGTCGGTGGAGAACAAGCGGGCGTACCTGTACCGGATCGTGTTGAACGAGGGCAGTCGGGTGCGGCGCGACACGGCCCGCCGCCTGGCCCGTGAGGCACGAGCGGCACCTCGGGATCGGGTCGACGAGAACGCTGCCGAGTTGGATCTTCGTTCGGCGCTGAGGACGCTGACGGTGCGTCAGCGGGCGGTGGTGTTCTTCACCTACTGGGCCGATCTCGGGCCGAGTGAGATCGCCGTGTTGATGGACCTGTCATTGCGGACGGTCGAGCGTGACCTGTCCGCCGCGAAGAAGAAGCTGGGAGCACTGCTGTCATGACTGCATCCGTTGCCGACATCGATGCGTTGGCCCGCCGGCTGATGATCCAGCTGGTCGACGAGACACCTCTTGCTCCACCGTTCGAGTCGATCCACCACGACGACGCTGGAGAGGGGTTCGTTCCCCGACCCGGTCCGCCGGGTCGCGTGCGGCCGCTGCTGGCGGCGGTGGCCTCGGTCGCGATCGTTGCTGGAGGCCTGGGTCTGGTCACGTACCTCCGGTCGGCTGAACCCGCGGCAACCGCGTCGCCGACCGCACAGCAGCTGCCATCGGACGTCCCTGACGGATGGGTACTGGATCGAGTGCTCGGTCCCGGCAGCTTCGTCGAGACCGGATTGCGCCCCCAGATCACGATGTATGCGACTTCAGCGTCGCCACTGGGCCCGATCGTGGCCGTCGTCCAGTACGGCTCCGGGCCGACATCGACGAACGCGAACATCGTCGAGACCGAGACCACCGATGGCCGACGAGTGGTGCTCAGCGACACCTACATCGCCGGCGTCCGCGCCATCGACATCCAAGCCACGCCATCGACGTGGGTCACGCTCAACGGGCGTGACGTGAGTGACGACACCTTGATCCGCCTCGCCGAGACGGCGACCGTCACCGCCGACGGGTTCGCCCGACTCGATACAACCTCGCTCGAGCAGGCCGGACTGACACCGGTCGGCGAAGGAACGCTGATGAACCTGCCCTTCAGCGGTGGGCGGGACTGGGATCCCGGATCGATCCCGGCGGGGACGACGGTCAGCTCCTACATGTCCCCTGACGTGGACGGCCACATCGACCTCAACACCTACATGGCGACACCGTTCGACCGGGCAGCCCTCGGGCTGCACTTCGCCCCAGCGCAACGCCCAGAGGATCCGCAGGGATGGTTCCGCGTCGACACTGGCATGGACACCACCACCGGCTGGTTCGTCGAACGAGACGGCTACACCCATGTCGTGCTCGGCCCGACCGAAGCCACCGCCGCGATGCGCATCATCCTCGAGACGCTCACCCCGGTCGACAGCGACAGCTGGGTCGAGCGAGCCAAAGCCCTCGGGACACCCGCCGCAGACGAGACGTCTGCAGCGACGACGATCGAGGTCGAGACGACGGTTCGATCCGCCGCACCAGCAGGTCCCGAACGCCAGGAGCTCAGCACTCGCACCGAGGCGCTCGACGACGGCTCGTACCTGCTCACCATCAGCGACACCAGCGGCAGCGCCACACAACTGCGAGCCGCGTTCATCGGTCGCCGACTGATCGTCACCCCGCAGGAGCCCGCCCTCGCCGAGTTCGTCGTTGAACAGGACATCGGGAACTTGATGGGGCCTTCCGCCGCAGCGACCTTTACGCCCGCAGGGTCGCTCACCGTCGTGGCAGCACCGAGTTCAACCTCGGCGGACCATGCAGAGATCACCAGCGGCGGCACCACGTACGTTGTCGAACTCATCCAACTCGACGACACCTACCCGATCGTGATCGCTGTGCTCCTCGTCGGGCCGGACGAAGACTCGAACCCTCAGATCGTCCTCACCGGCAACGGACAGGTCGTCGAAACACTCTGACCAGTCACCGGAGCGCTCGCCGTCAGCCGGCGATAGGGGGCACTCTCGACCCCGCAGGTGAGCGCCGAGTCAGATCGAATTCGTCCGCGTCGAGCAGGCATTCATGCAACGCTTCACGAGTGGATCGAGTTGAAGAGGCACTGGCTGGTGAGTGGGCTCTCCTCGATGCGACGGTTCGATCGGACTCATGCGGCCTCGAGCAGTTGTTGCATCCGGACTTCGCCGAGCGCGGTCAGTCGGGCCGGTGGTGGACTCGCGAGGCAATACTCGACGCGCTGCCTGGCGAGGCCGGCACCTACGAACCGCCGGAGGTCCGTGACATGCATGCGGACGAGGTTGCCGATGGCGTCGTGCTCGTCGTGTATGTCTCCGTTCGAGCCGGTCGTTCGGTCGGCCGGTCATCGCTGTGGATGGAGCACACGGGTCGTATGCGAATCCGCTGGCACCAGGGCACGCCGTTGCCTGCCGAATAGAACCGGCGGTAGATGGCAGGGCGAAGTCGCTAGTCGATGACCCTTGCGACGTCGAGTCGAACGAGAGGCCTTGGATCGGCTTTCGTGTCCGCGGCTTGTGCAACCGGTATCGCTCTCCGCTAGCAGGCTGCTGAAAATGGCCTTCTGAGCCGACCTCGTGTTGATCGGGTCGTCGACGTCGGCCCTCGCTCCCATCGGTCCGGGCCGTCGGCCGGCTGCCGGGCGTGGCCGGTCAGGTCGGATCAGGCGAGTGCTTGTTGGGTGTCGAGTGCGGTGATGCGGATCAGGTTGTAGACGGCGGCGGTGATCTTGAACCAGGCCCGGTTTCGTTCTCGGCCTCGGTAGCGGAGTTGTCTTCCGCCGGCGATGGTCTTGGTCCAGCCGAAGGGTTCTTCGATGCGTTTGCGGATCCGTTGACTGGTGACGTGTCCGGCGTGGCGGGTGGTGCGACCATCGATGGCGGAGTGTTTCGTGTTCGGCGCGACGTGCGGTGTGAACCCGAGCGCTCGCACGCCAGCGACGAACCCTTTCGTGTCGTAGGCCTTGTCTCCGGCGACGGTGCGCCGCCGCTTGGTCTTGGGGAGTCGGGCGAGCATCTCGATCGCGGTCGCCCGCTCGGCGTAGCCATCGGCGAAGGTGAGCTCGGCGTCGACGATCAACGCGTTGCGGTGCTCCATCAACAGATGGCCCGAGTAGCAGAGGGTGGCGGCAGTGTTGTGGCTCTTGCGATAGAGCCGCGCGTCCGGATCGGTCGTGGAGGCGTGGGTGTCGTTGGTGCGCTTCTCGCCGTGCCATTGCACCTCGGCGTTGCGGCCCGCCGGCGGATCCGACGGCGGCCCGTCTTTCGGTTTGAAGCTCTTGTGCGACGCCCACGCCTTCAACAACGTGCCGTCGACGGAGAAGTGCTCGGACGACACGTACTTGCGGAGCTTCGCCAACCGGACAACCGCTTCGAAGAACTCATCCGCGACCTCGGCGTCGAGGAGCCGTTTGCGGTTCTTCGTGAACGTGGTCGCGTCGAACGCCGGCTCGTCAATGCGCATGTCGAGGAACCACTTGAACAACAAGTCGTAGTTCAGGCGCTCGCAGAACGCGCGCTCGGAACGGATCGAGTACATCGCCATCAACACCGTCGACTTCAACAACGCTTCCGGTGGGACGCTGCGCCGGCCGCTCGACGCGTACATCGTCTCGAAGATCGGGTCGAGCTCGGCGAGGACCGCGTCGACCACGACGCGGATCTTGCGGATCGGATGATCGGCCGGGATCAGCTCCTCGGTCGACAGCGTCGTCAACATCGCCAACTGCGGATCAGGGTTCCCACGCATCACCACAGTCTTTTCGATCGCGCCGCCGAACGCGAGCACCATCACCCGATTTTCAGCACCCTGCTAGACGGTCGGGGCGGGTTGCGGAGTCTTCTCCATCTTCTTGACTTTGCCGTCGGCGATCATGCTGAAGACGGCGGCGGCGGCTAGGAACACGAAGGCGGCAGGCTTGGGGTTGTCAGCCACGAGCTTCCACCTCAACCATCCGTTCCCGGGCACCGACCCGATCCACAACGCAGTGGCCGGCACGGCCAGACCGGCGGCGAGCTTCTCCTTCTTTCCCCACGATCCATCTACGGCGTACACGCCAAGCCGCAGGAACACGGGGGCAAACATCACCGCGATTACACCGAGCCACCACCGTGGTTTCGTTGCATCGAAGGCGACGACGCCGGCGGCGTACAGCGCGAGAATGTCGCCTGGTACCCACTTGATCACCTTGTCTGCCACGCCTTTGAAATTGTTGGTCGTGTCGTCCAACGCCTCGAATTCTGCTGGCGGTCGAGATACGACCTTGCCGAGTCCCCACATGCTCATTGCGATCCCCCTAGTGGTTCGTCGCTGATTTAGCAAGGTGGGCTAGTCTTTCGTCATGCCGGTGATGACTGCTGCTGCGTTGGACGTGTCTGATGAGCAGCGGGTGGTGTTGGAGCGGTGGGCCCGTTCGACGGTGGAACCGCATCGACGGGTGGTTCA
>WLDE01000276.1 GCA_009704985.1 Actinomycetota bacterium
ACGGGGTGTCGAGCACCGCCGTCGCGTAGACACCGATCGCTTCACCGTGTGATGCCGCCATCTTCTGGAGGTGGGCGATGTCACGCAGCGCGTAGGTGGTCTGCTCCGATGGCAGATCGGCCGGGTCGGTCGAGCGGTGACCGGGCTGCTTGCGGGGGTGGACCTTGATCAGCTGCGACCTGTGGAACACGCGCACGAGCTTGCGGTCAGCGCGGACCTGGACGCGGGCGCCGAGCAGGTTCCCCGGGATCGAATACAAGGCCTTGGCGATCTCGATGTGGTGATCGCGATGCACCCGACAGGACGCGTAGATCGGCACGTCGTAGTGCTCGACCGGGGCCGGCAACAGGTGCGGCTGTTCTTCGAGCCGGAAGTGTTCGACAGGCCGGCACTGGGTCGTGCCATGGATCCGCATCCCAGCCCGCCCGGCGCACCACGCCTCGACCTTGGCCTGCGCGTCGTTCAAGTCGGTGAAGGTCTCACCGGCCCAGAACGATGACCGGACGAACTGCACCATCCGTTCCACACGTGGCTTGTCCGTCGGGGTCCGAACCCGGGCGGGGTCGATCACGAACCCGCGTGACTGCGCGTACTCGACGAACGCCTCGTTCAACCGAGGTTCGATCCCATCGGCCTTCGTCACGACCGGGGTGAGGTTGTCCGGGATCAGGACTTTGAACACGCCGCCGAAGAACCGCCACGCCGCCTCACACCCGGCGATCACGGTCTCGGTGGTCTGCGTGAACGACAACCACACGAACATGTGCCGGGAGAACACCGCCGTGAAGATCAACGCGTGACACACCCGCCGCCGACCCGTGACCGGGTCGTCAAACAGACCGAGACGAGCGAAGTCGATCTGCAACTCGTGACCCGGTTCGCCATCCGCGATCCGCACCGTCGAGCCTTGCCCTCGCCGCGGACCGAACTCGGCGGCGATGAACCGTTGAACCGTGCGTTCGGGCACGACCACCCCGTCACGGGCGAGGAGCTCGCAGATCTTCACGCCGGCAACGCCCTCTGTCACCCACGCGTCGACGGTGTCGCGTTTCGCGGCGAGCGCCGCCCAGGCATGACCGTGACCGTCCACACGATGCGGACGCACGATCTCCACGATCCTGCCCAGCGTCAGATCATCAAGCTGCTCCACACCGCCATCGACGGCGACGCCAGCCTCGATCGCCGCGTCGACATAGCGGCGCACCGTCTTGCGATCCACCCGGCTGAGCCGGGCGATCGCTCGGATGCCCTCACCTCCCAACCACAGCCGCAGCACTTCTCGAACCTCGAACACAGGAACCTCCCGGAATACCATCGCCGCCTCTCGAGCTGTCAACAGGAGCGGCGATGCTCACCCGCGACAGCACCGAACTGACGGACCCCGGGGTGGTCCCATCACTGGCGCACAGGTGGTCCCATCACACTGGCGGAACACACCTCAAAGTGGTCCCATGCCACTGGCGGGCGACACCCGCACACCGCGGTGGTGATCGCGTCCGGGCAGGATCGCTCGATTTGCAACACCTGGCGCTCATCGGGCAAGTACACCGCGTGCGGGCACGCAGGAGATTGCAGGAGACTCGGTCGGTGGCCGCCGACGATGCCGAAACGATTCGCGCCATGTACGACGATCACGCCAGGGGCGTGTTCGCGTATCTGGCCCGTCGTGTCGGACGTGATCTCGCGGAGGACCTGCTGGCCGAGACCTACCGCATCGCCTTGGAGACCTACCCGAGGTTCGACGGCGAGCGTGGAACGGAACGGATGTGGCTGTTCGGCATCGCGACGAATCTGCTCCGCCGGCACTGGCGCACCGAGCAACGCCGGCTGCTCGCGCTCGAGCGCTCCGCGTGGTCTGCGGAGCACGTCGACCCACTCATCACGGTGGCGGATGGCGTGGCGACCCGTGTCGACGCTGCATCCGACGCCGTGCGACTCCTCGATGCGCTGACCCGCTTGGACCCGGAGGACCGGGACCTCCTGTTCCTCTCGGGCTGGGAGCGCCTCAACAGCACCGAGATCGGCCAGGTGCTCGGTGTGCCCGCGGCGACCGTGCGCTCTCGACTCCACCGACTCCGATCGGATCTCCGAGCCGTCGTCGAATCCCGATCGACTCAACCGACCACGAGCGAAGGAACACCGTGATGGACGCGCTGACCACTCTCGAGCGGCTGCGGCCGGACGACGAACTCCTCGACGACGACGCACTCGAACGCATCTGGAACACAGCCATCCTTCGCGCCACCCCCGAGCGGCGCCCGGACACCGAGCGCCACACATCCGAGCTCTCACTCGGGGTCGCCGTTGCCGACGATCAGCGACCGAGACACCGCCGTGTCACCGTCGAGCGCACGTCGGCGCTGGAGCCACAGCCTCGCCGCTGGCCCGCCCTCGCCGCCGCTGCCGTGGTGCTCCTCGCCGCAGGCTCGCTGATGTGGGCCGCCGTGCGGCGCGAGGCGACCGACGGGGCGGACATCGGTGCGTCGGACCAGGACCGACTCGCGGCGCTGATGGCCGACGCGGTCGAGTACCCGGTCTCGGCCGCCGATCCTCCCGAGGGGCCGTCGACGGCCCTCTCCTTTCGGGAGCCGGGGACGGTCCGAGCCGTCACCACGCCGAGCGGCATGACGGTGTTCCGCGAGTCGGGTGTGACGGCCGCACCGGGGTACGGCGTCTTCGAAGCACGTTGCGTCGGACTCGACGGCAGAACGAGCGGCTGTGAGCTTCCGAACGCATCGGGCCTCCCGTGGATCCCCGATCCCGCACGCACCGGCGTCTCGGTCTGGGTGGATGTGCCGGCCGAGGTCGACGTCGTCGTCCTCATCGATGGCGACAACCGGCTCTGGCAGCGACCCGTCAGTCAACTCGCCGTCTGGCCATCCCCGACGGACCCCGATTGGTCGGTCGAAGCATTCGACACGACCGGCCGCTCGATCGCACGAATCGATCAGTCGACGATCGACGAACGCAATGCGTCGAGCTCACCGAACAGCGAACCCGACGACGCAGCCAGCAGCGGGGTCGCTCTGTCCAACTTCCGAGCCTGCCTCGTCACGGCGGGAGCGACCTTCGACCGCGACGCCACGCTGCCCCAGTTCGCCGAAGGTGTTGACGCCTCGGCAACGTGGGACCGCTGTGTGGCATCAGCACTCCCGGGTGGTCCACGGGAAGCGACACCTCTCGATGTCGAAGCACGGAGCACCAACATGGTGATCGATCCGGCCCCGCCGGGAGACCCGTTCCGGACGGACGTGACCTCGTCGACGAGCACGCTTCGGATCTACACACAGGACCGGCCCGATCCGGAGAACGGACCGTGGATCATGGTCGGTTGGTCGCCCGAGGGGACCGCAGGAGTCCCGACGGTTGGTGACCCCCTCGAGCCCGACCGCCAGTTCTTCGACGGTGGTCGTGGCTACGTCATCAGTGTGGGCGTCGATCCCGCCGAGATCCGGCGTCTGATCAACGGCGCCGTCGTGGAAGCCGACGGTCGACGGTCGATCGACCCGACCGAGCTGCCCGACGGACTTCGACTCGCCTTCGACGGGGATCAGGTCAGCGACGCCGGGCGCCGCGCCCGCGGCAGCTCGGCGAGCGAGGTGGCCTGGTGGGTCGAACCGGGCAACGGTCCGTTCGTGCGACTCCTGGTGGCCGACGATCCCGACATGACCGGTTGGCGGACCGGCCGCGTCCGCGATGCGTGGTTCGAAGTGGAGGTGGAGGACACCAGGGTCGACGAGCATCCTGCGTATCTCCTCGACGGTGCGGGCGTGCGGGTTCTCTCCTGGCACGACGGTTCGCGGTGGTTGCAGCTCGTCGCGTCCGACGCCACCGAGGACCAATTGCTCGACCTCGCGCGGGACGTGCGTCAGGCCGACCCGGCCGAGTGGGCCGACATCCGGCTCGCCGATGACACCGGTTCACCGAGCGACGCGAATCGGGCCACGATCGGGCCGCCCGGGTCGGACACGACCCCCATCCTCAGCCCGACCACGATCGGATCGGTGACGCTTCCGGACGGGACCGAGCTGTCGATCACCGCCGCCGACTTCGGCGAGTTGACGCTCTCCGACGCGGACGGATTCGTCATCTCCTCCATCAGCGCCGGCGGTGCCGGTGCCGTGGTGACGCCGATGCGCGTGACGGCCGACGTCTCGCCCGAGGCCGCGACGGGCGACCTGGTGTACGGCATCGTCGTCGCCGGCTCGTCGATCACCATCCGCGACGACGCCACCGGCGAGGAGATCCCCGTCGCGCTCACCGACGAGCGCGTCCCGATGAACGGCTTCGTCGGGTTCGCCGCCCGCCTCCCTATCTCCACGACGTACGCAACCATGACGGTCACCGACCCCACGACCGGCACCACGACCGAGAGCCCCATCGGCTACTGATCACCGCTGTGAGACGGTCGGGTGTTCACGAGGTCCGGAGTCCGTCGCTCCGACGACCGCGTCACCGCATGAAATGACCCAGTCGTTTCGTGCGGTGACATGTTGACAGGAGCCCGCTGAGCGGTGCGGATCCGACCGACGTGCGATTCCGTCGTCGGACGTCGTGCTGGGGTGCAACCATTTCCTCAGGCTCGGCGTCGTTGGGGGTGTGATGGACTCGAGCAACTTCGCTGCAGCGTTCGGAGAGCCGTGGCGAGACCGGACGGTCGAACGGATCACCGTTCGCGGTGTCGCCGGCGCCGTCGAGCAACTCGCCGACGACCAGTTCGAGTTCTGGGTCCCGAGTGCGACCTCCGACGCCTACGCGGTCGTCGCTGTACGCGGCCTCGATCGCGAGGCCGCCGTCGCGGCGGTCGAGGAACTCGACGACTCGACCGGCGTGCTGCAGCCGCTCGCTGACTTCTCCCTCACCGAGCGAGTAGCCGGGTCTCCGCCCTCGGCAGCATTAGATGCGTATGCACAGCTGACCTACGACTTCGAGAAGGGACCCTGGGTTGCGACCTGGCTTCAGCCTGCCGACGCCACATCCGTCGAGGGAACCCTCAGGTGGCCGGCGGCCGCCGAGCGGTGGTTCAGGGCATCGAGGTGACGATCTGGAGCAACTTCGGTCGTCGCGCCAATGTGCAGTGGCTCGACGAATCGGGTGTCGTCGTGAGCATCGGGTTGATGGGAACTGAGCGCGACGCGCTCGACCTCGTCCGGCAGGTACGCATGGTCGACCAGACTGCGTTCACACAACTCACCGCCGACGTCAGCCGGTGGGTCGAACAGCAGATTCCCGTCGCCTCGAGCATCGAGCTCGGCGGCCTGGAGATCGAACGGCGCAACGACACCGGTCGCATCGCCCTGTGCGCCCGGACGCCCGGATCGGAGCGCCAGTGCGCTGCGGCGCAGGACGCCAACGTCGGTGTCATCGACCTCGGAGTCGTGATCGACGGTCGCTGGTACGCCATCGGCCATCGCCCGCTCACCGAGGAGTACACGCCAGACATGGATGCGCTCTCGTTCGACCTCGATGGCGTGGGCAAGGCCGGGGTCGAGTGGCGCTCGAACGATGACGGCATCTGGTACGTCGCCGACCTCGGCACCGCACGCACGAGCACCACGAACCTCGGCACGATCCTCGGCGGTGTCTCCGGGACGATCTCCCGCCTCCTCGTCCCGAGCACCTTCGGCTGAATCACCGCCCGCGCATCGGTCGCGGAACGCCCCTGTTCCGTGGGCGGATCGGTGACCGCATCAGTCGCCGACGAGGACGACCGTCTGCTCCCCGACGAGACGGTCGGGGGTGATGACGATCACCTTCCCCTGACCGGCGGTGGCGACCGGCATCTGGGGGCTTCCCACGTTGTCGTCGAACTCGAGCCTCGTCTCCTCCACCGGCTTCCAGCCAGTGCCGTCCGACGCTGCCGTCCAGACCGTCATCGAGCGGTCCGATCCGATCAGTGGCGCCGCCCACACGGTTCCGGTCCACACGATCGGTGCGAAGGACGGTGATGGCCCGGGCCCGTCGGCTGGTGCCGACCATGCCTGCGTCGACCGGTCGTAGGTGGTCAGTTGCAGAACAGCGGCGCAACTCCACTGCTTGTCGAGGAGCCGTTCCATCCAAGCCGGGTCGCTCGGGTCAGGTTGATTCAGCCCCTCGGAGACCTCCTCCCCGCAGCGCTGTTCGTCCGGGTTTGCGATCAACGTCAATCCGTTGGCCGACGCTGCGAACGCGCCTGTGATCGGC
>WLDE01000277.1 GCA_009704985.1 Actinomycetota bacterium
GCAGGAGTGGTACCACGGCGAGGGGTGCGCCCATCTGTCCGTCGAGGCGTTCTGGCAGATGAGCAAGGTGGTGGAGGTGCGCTACGACCGCTTCCTCGCGCTGGGCGACGCCCGGGCGAACCCGCTCGACGGGCTGTGATCGACGCGGTGACCGCACGGCCGGCCGACATCGTGCTGGTCGGTCCGGCCAGCATCGACCGCTACCTGCGCGCCGACGGTGCGCCGCCCGACCTGCTCCCCGGAGGCGGTGCGTTGAACATGGCGTACCACTGGAGCCGTGCGGGGCTGCCGTTCACGTTCGTCACCCGCGTCGGCGACGACCACCCCGGGGTGTTCACCGAGTTCCTCGACCGCCATGCGATCGTCCACGGTGACGTCGTGGTGCCTGGCACGTCCGCGTCGATCGACATCGTGATGCGGGACGATCGCCAGCCCTGGATGGACAACTTCGTCGAGGGGGTGTGGAGCGGGTTCGAGCTCGACGCCGCCGAGGTTGCGCTGGTGTCGAGTGCCCGGTGCGTGCACGCCGTGATGGTCGACGTCGTGATGGCGGAGGTCGAGCGGTTGGGCGCGGCCGGAACGTCGGACGGCGTCGCCGTGTCGGCCGACTTCCTCTCGTTCCGGCACGTCGACCTCGGCCGCTTCTCACGCACGATGTCCGCCGTCGACCTCGCGTTCGTGGGCTGGCCCGGTGCCGTCGACGACCCGACCGTTCGTGGCATCGTCGGCCGAGCGCGCGACGCCGGCCGACGAGCCGTGCTCACGTTCGGGTCGCAGGGCGTGCTCGTGGTCGACCCCGACGGCGAGCGATGGGTGCCCGTCGACGCGGTCGAGGTGACGGGCACGACCGTCGGCTGCGGCGACGCCTTCATCGCCGCGTTCCTGGCAACCCTGTGGTCCGACGGATCCGCCTCGCCCGATCTCGCGACCGCCTGGGCCGATCGCCTCGACGCCGCGCTCGACGCCGCTCGCGCCGCCGGAGCGCTCGCCACCACCTGGCTCGGTCCGCTCCCCGCCGACGCCTACGGCTGACCCGACGCCGGGCCGGCGCGTCAGGTGCCGGCGCGGCCGGTCTCGTACGCCCACATGGCGATCTCGACCCGGTTCCGGGCGCCGAGCTTGTTCATCAGGCTGGCGAGGTGGGTCTTCACCGTGCTCAGGCTGATGAACAGGTCGCCGGCGATCTCGGCGTTGGTGCGGCCCTGCGCAACGGCCAGCAGCACCTCCTCCTCCCGGTCGGTCAGCGGGACGACGGGCTGTGCCGCACGCGTGGTGTCGCGGCGGTGGGCGAACGTGGCGAGCAACCGTGCCGTGATGCTCGGTGCGATGAGCGCGTCGCCGTTGGCGGCGGCCTTCACGGCCTGGACGAGGAGCTCGGGGCCGGCGTCCTTCAGCAGGAACCCGCGAGCGCCCGCCTTGAGGGCGCCGTGGACGTACTCGTCGAGGTCGAAGGTGGTGATCACCACGACCGCCTGCGGCTCCGCGACGTCCGGCCCTGCGAGCCGGCGGGTCGCTTCGATCCCGTCGAGGCCGGGCATGCGGATGTCGAACAGGCAGACGTCGGGGCGGAGCTGCCTCGCCAACGCGACGGCGGCGGCACCGTCGGCAGCCTCGCCGACGACCTCGATGTCCGGGTGCGCGTTCAGGATCATCCGGAGCCCGGTCCGGATGATCTCCTGGTCGTCGGCGAGCAGCACGGTGATGGTCACGGGCGCGCGCCCCTCGGCAGCACGGCCGTGACGGTCCATCCCCGGCTCCGGGCGGGGCCCGCCTCGAACGTGCCGCCCAGCAGCTTCGCCCGTTCGGCCATCCCGATCAGACCGAACCCGGTCGCCGTCCGGGGATCGAACGGACCCGCGTCACCGTCGTCGCGCACCGTCATGCGGACGCAGTCGGGCTCGGCTCGCACCGTCACCTCCACGCGGGTGGCGTGGCGGGCGTGGCGCACGGCGTTGGTGATCGACTCCTGGGCGATGCGGAAGACGGCAGCGTCCACGGACGGTGGCAACCGGTCGAGGTCGCCGGAGAGGTCGACGTCCACCCGTGGCCTCGCGTCGGGACCGGTGGCGAGCTGCTCCACCTGGGCGGCACCACGCTGTGGTGCGAGGTCCGCTTCCTCGCCCCGCCTGAGCGCGCCCACCATGGTGCGCATCTCCGCGAGGGTCCGGGAGGCCTCCTGCTCGATGACGACGAGCGCCTCCACCGCAGCGGCCGGATCGGTGGCGGCCACCACGCGGCCCGCCTGGGCCCGGATGGCGATGGCGGAGACGTGGTGGGCAACGGTGTCGTGCAGCTCACGAGCCAGCTGCTCGCGCTCGAGGAGCTTCACCTGCTCGAGCCGCCGTCGACGAGCCGTGTCCGCGTAGCGGACCGAGGCACCGACGGCCGCCACCAGGAGCACGAAACCGGCTCCTTCGGCGACGCTGGTGAGCGAGATCTCGTCGACGCCCGAGGGGTTCCGGGCGTCGGCGGCGCTCAGCAGCAGCGGGATCGTCACGATCGCCAGCCCGGTCAGGGCGTCACGGCCGGAGCCCCAGCGGAACACCGCGTACACCAGCAGGATGACGAACACGTTGGAGTCCAGCCCCTGCCACTCGTCGCCGAGGACGAGCGAGGTCGCCTGCACGACCGCGACGAACCCGAAGGCGATACCGACGCACGCGAGCGGGTGCGTCCGCCGCCACAGCAACGTCGGCAGCAGCACGAGCGCGACCACCACGGAGGGCACCCGCCACACCAGGTCGTCGCGCAACGCTCCCTCGAGCACCACCACGGGCACCAGCACCGAGACGAGCGCCCAGTCGCGCCACACCCGCCGGGGCGCGTCGGGCACGCGCGGCTCGGACCACACCGAACGAGCTGCGTCCCGAAGCACGATCGCATCGTACGGATCGGCGTGGTCCGGCGGATCGGCCGAAAGGACGAGACGGCAACCGTCCGTTCGGCGGCCTCGAATGGCCGGAGTCCCGATGTGGTGCACACCGGACATCACGACCATGGGCGCATGGCCTCCACCGCAGCAACCACACGCACGACGTCACCTCTCGGCCGGGTCGCCGGCTGGTGCTTCGACCACCGGATCGCGGCCGTGGTGCTCTGGCTCGTCGCGCTCGTCGCGATCTTCGGCGCAGCGGGCGCGGTCGGTTCGCGGTTCAGCGCCGACGCCCAGGTGCCCGGCTCCGGCAGCGCCGCCGGGTTCGACGTGCTGGCCGAGCACTTCCCCGAGCTCGGCACCGGCGGGCAGACGGGCACGATCGTGTTCCGGGCGGACCGAGGCGTCGACGACCCGGAGGTGCGGGCCGCCATGGAGGACCTGTTCGCCACGGTCGACGCCGGGTTCCCCGACGACGACGGTGAGCCGCAGCACCCGGGCGCGACCGTGGTGTCGCCGTACTCCGAGCGCGGTCAGGGCCAGATCGCGCGGGACGGTCCCCTCGCCGGCCGCGTCGCCTACGCCCAGGTGAACCTGTCCGCGGAGGTCGACGACACCGAATCCGGTCTGATCGGCGAGGCGATCGCCGAGCACGCGCCGGTGATCGACGGACTCGAGGTGGTGGCCGGCGGCCAGTACCTGGCCATGATCGAGCCCCCGAAGACCGAGCTCCTCGGACTCGCGTTCGCGATGGTCGTGCTGATCCTGGCGTTCGGGTCGGTGCTCGCCATGGGCCTGCCGATCGCCGTCGCGCTCGGCGGTGTCGCTGCCGGCATCGGGGCCACCGTGCTCCTCAGCAACGTCGCCACCATCCCCGACGACGCCACCGTCCTCGGGATCATGATCGGGCTCGGCGTCGGCATCGACTACGCCCTCTTCATCGTCTCCCGCTACCGGGAGGGACTCCACGAGGGGCGATCGGCCCGCGAGTCCACCGTGATCGCCATGGAGTCCGCGGGGCGGGCGGTGATCTTCGCCGGCACCACCGTGATGATCTCGATGCTCGGCCTGCTGCTCGTCGGCGTGGCGGCCGTCGGCGGCATGGGCATCGGCGTCTCGGTCACCGTGCTCGCCACCGTGTTCACATCGACCACGCTGCTCCCCGCGTTGCTCGGCTTCGCCCGGGAGCGGGTCGAGCTCACCCGCTGGCGGGGCCTCGTCGCCGCAGCCTTCACGGCGGTCGCCCTGTTCGGTCTCGGCATCGGGTTCGCGCCCGTCGCCGCCGCCGGCGCCGCGCTCGCCCTCCTCACGTTGCTCGTCAGCACGGCCGTCCGACCGCTGCGGCGCGCCGTCCCGCGACGTGCGACGAAGCCCGTGGAGGCGACCCTGGCCCACCGGTGGAGCCGCACCATCCAGCGCAACCCGGTCCGCTGGCTGACCGGGGCGAGCCTGGTGCTGATCGTCCTCGCGGCACCGGTGCTCGGTCTCCGGCTCGGCTGGGCCGACGAGGGCAACTTCCCCGAGGGCACCGACACCCGACGGGCCTACGACCTGCTCGCCGAGGGATTCGGTGACGGGTTCAACGGCCCGTTCCTGATCACCGTCGTCGGGGGGTCCGCCGGCGACGCCGATGCGGTGAACGCCCTCCACGCCGCGCTCGTGGACACCGACGGCGTCGCCGCCGTGACCGCGCCGATGGCGGACGACCCGGCACGGCCGAGCGCCTACCTGATGAGCCTCGTCGCCACCACCGCACCGCAGGACGACGCCACCGCCGCGCTCGTCCGGCACCTCCGCTCCGACGTCATCCCGGCGGTGACCGCCGGCACCGGGCTCGACGTCCAGGTGACCGGAGGTGCGGCCATCGCCATCGACATCACCGACTACCTGGCCGACCGGATGCTCGTGTTCTTCGCCGCCGTCCTCGCGCTGTCGTTCGTGCTGCTGTTGATCGTCTTCCGATCGCTGCTGGTCCCGCTGAAGGCCGTCCTCATGAACGTCCTCGCGATCGGTGCCGCCTACGGCATCGTGGTCGCCGTCTTCCAGTGGGGATGGGCGGGTGGACTCGTTGGCGTCGAGGGCGGGCCGATCAACCCGTTCATCCCGATGATGCTCTTCGCCGTCGTCTTCGGGCTCTCAATGGATTACGAGGTGCTGCTGCTCACCCGCATCCGCGAGGAGTACCTGCGGACCGGCGACGCCAACACCTCGGTCGCGGACGGCCTCGCGTCGACCGCGAGGGTGATCACCGCAGCCGCCGCGATCATGGTCGTCGTCTTCGCGTCGTTCACACTCGAGGACCTGCGCGAGCTGAAGATCTTCGGCCTGGGGCTCGCGGTGGCCGTCCTCCTCGACGCGACGCTCGTGCGGATGGTGGTGGTCCCGGCGACGATGGAGCTCCTCGGCGACCGCAACTGGTGGATCCCCGCGTGGCTCGACCGGATCCTGCCGCACCTTGAGATCGAGCCCACCCGGGCGGCCGTTCCCGACGACGATCCGACGGCCTCGGGTCTCGCGCCCGCCGTCGACCGCCACCTCCGGCCCGTCGTCTCGGAGGCCTGACCCGTGACGACGACCGACTCCTCGATCCCTACGTCGCCAGCAGGATCTCGAGCTCGCGGTCGAGCACCGACTGCTCACGAGGCGTCGAGGTGGTGCCTCCGGGGATCCGGCGGAGCTGGCTCATGCCCAGGTAGGCCGCGTAGGCCAGGCGGGCGCGTGCCGCGGCCCGACCTCGTGGCAGCCCGAGGTCGCGATACGCGCGCGTGAGGAACGCGAGTCGTTCCTCCGTCACGCGGACCACGGTGGGACCGATCACGGGGTCGTCGGCCTGGCCGACCAGGAGCGCGTCGATCGGCCCGTTCACGATGTCGCCGAACGACTCGGCGAAGAGCGCGCGCAGGCGTCGCTCGGGGTCGTCGATCCGGTCCAGCCGCTCGATCACCTCGGCGGTCGCGAGCCGGTACCAGAGGTCGAGTGCCCCCTCCACCAGGTCGCGACGGTCGGAGAAGTGCCAGTAGAAGCTGCCCTTGGTAATCCCGAGACGCGCGGCGAGCGCCTCCACCTTCCCCCCGCCGACGCCTTCGACCGCGATCACCTCCAGCGCCGCCCGGATCCAGTCGTCCTTGCCCACCTTGGTGTTCGCGTGTCTCGCCGCGGGTGCATCCACGATTCCGTACGCTATCGTACGGATCATGTCCATACGCAGACGTACGGAAACGATGCACCTCGTGGCCGGGCTCTCCGCCGCCACCGCACTCGCCGGCGCCTCCGCGCTCCATGCGCTGTGGGGCGCCGGGTCGAGC
>WLDE01000278.1 GCA_009704985.1 Actinomycetota bacterium
GCCGCCCTCGCGTGGGCCGTCCGGCGCGACGTCGGCTCGGTCCACGTCCTCGCCGAGCGCGGCACCGGGACCCTCGCGCGCCGTGCCGCGTGGTTCTCGCTCCCGGTGCGGGTGTCGCAGCTCGACGGTCGCGTGCTCGTCGCCGCCGAACCCGAGCCGCTCCCACCGGTCGACGTCGTGCGCGACGACCACCGCGCGCTGGCCGACCTCATCGTGGCCGGCGGTGCCACACCGGTCGAGGAGCACGGCGTGCTCGTCGGCGAGGTGGACGGGCTCGAGGTCTGCCGCGTGGTGGACGTCCCCGAGACCGGCGAGGTGCGGCTCGAGGTCGGCGTCGGTGCCCACGACCGGGAGACGTTCCAGCTGCTGCACGGCGACCGGCCGACCGTGGAGGCGCTCGCCGACGTCGTCCGCGCCGTCACGCAGCACCGCCGCACCGACGCGGCGCCGCACCCGCTGAAGCAACTCGCCGCCAGCCGTCTGCTGCGGTCGCGGATCGTGGCCGAGCCGTCGCTCGTGGGGCTCGACGCGCTCGTCGCGGTCGACCCGCCGCTGGCCCGGCCGAACCTGAAGGACCAGCTGCCGTGCGCAGCCGTGGAGCACGCGTCGCACACGCTCGTCGTGTGCAGCACGGGCATCGATCTCGAGGTGGTGCCCTGGGCCGGGGACGCCGCGGCGATGCATGCCGCGCGGCGCTGCGTGGTCGCCGTCCCCGAGCGAGACGCGATCGACCTGCAGCACCGCCTGGCGGCACTGCTGCGCGTGCCCACGACCGTGGCGGGGATCGCGGGCTGATCGCGCCCTGATCGCGTGCGCGGTGCGCGTCCGGACGCCCCGGCGTCGCTCCCGCGGCCACCGTCCCCGACGTGTTCGGTCGCGGGCGCCTCTAGCCTCGTGACACCGTGATCGAACGCCTGGCCGCCGTGGAGGACGAGTACGCCCTCATCGAGACCAGCCTCGGCGACCCCGAGGTGCTGGCCGACCCGGTGCGCCTGCGGTCGGTCTCGAAGCGGTACAAGGACCTCACCCCGCTGGTCGAGGCGCTGCGCGCGCACCGCACCCGCGCCGCCGACGCCGACACCGCGCGCGAGCTCGTCGGGGCGTCGAGCGGCGACGAGCGCGAGCAGTGGCGGGCCGAACTCGTCCAGGCCGAGACCGACCTCGCCCGGCTCGAGGACGAGATCCGCACCCTGATGCTGCCCAAGGACCCCAACGACGGTCGGGCCGTCATCGTCGAGATCCGCGGCGCAGAGGGCGGCGAGGAGGCCAACCTGTTCGCCCGCGACCTGTACGAGATGTACCGGGGGTTCGCGGCCCGGCACGGCTGGCAGGTGGAGGTGCTCTCGTCGGACCCGAGCGACCTCGGCGGGCTCAACCAGGTGACGTTCGTGGTCCGCGGCGACACGGCCTGGAGCCACCTCAAGTTCGAAGGCGGGCCGCACCGAGTACAGCGCGTGCCCGTCACCGAGAGCCAGGGGCGCATCCACACCTCGTCGGCCACGGTGATGGTGCTGCCCGAGGCCGACGAGATCGACGTCGAGCTCGACGAGCGCGACCTCGACGTCGATGTGTACCGCAGCAGCGGCGCCGGCGGCCAGAGCGTCAACACGACCGACTCGGCGGTCCGGCTGACCCACCGCCCGACCGGACTCGTGGTCACGATGCAGGACGAGCGCAGCCAGCTGCAGAACAAGGCACGAGCGCTCCAGGTTCTCCGTGCCCGGCTGTTGCAGCTGAAGCAGGACGAGCAGGACGCGGCCATGTCGGCCGAACGCCGGTCGCAGGTCGGCGGCGGCGGCCGCAGCGAGAAGATCCGCACGTACAACTTCAAGGAGAACCGCGTCACCGATCACCGGATCGGCTTCACGATCTACCGGTTGGCCGACGTGCTCGCCGGCGACCTCGACGACGTGGTGAACGCGCTGCAGGCCGACGAGCGCGGTCGCCAGCTCGACGACGGCGGGGTCGGCCGGTCGTGAGCCCCGACGGCGGCGGCGATCCCGACGCGGAGGGCACGGTCAGCTGGCGCGAGCTCTGGCGCGAGACCGAGCGCCGCGTGGGCGATCGCCGGGTGGCGCGCTGGATCTGCGAGGTCGCGAGCGGCGCCGACGGCGACGAGTTCGTCGACGCGCTCGACGACCCGGCGACCGAGCGGATGGTCGCCCACCTCGATGCGATGGTGGCCCGGTACGCCGACGGCGAACCGCTGCAGTACGTGCTCGGCCGGTGGGCGTTCCGCCACCTCGACGTGCTCGTCGACCGCCGGGTGCTGATCCCGCGTCCCGAGACGGAGTTGCTCGTCGACCACGCGCTGACGGCGCTGCCGGCGCACCCGCGCCCGTGGCGGGTGGCCGACCTGGGCACGGGCAGTGGCGTGATCGGCCTCTCGATCGCCCACGAGCGGTGGCACGACGGCATGGAGGTGTGGCTCACCGACGTGTCGCCCGACGCCCTCGACGTCGCCAGCGCGAATGCTGCGGGCCTCGGGCGTGCGGCGGTCGCCGTGCGGGCCGCGCAGGGCTCGTGGTACGAGGCCCTGCCGGCGTCGCACCGGGCGTCGTTCCACGCGATCGTCGCCAACCCCCCCTACATCGCACCCGACGACCCGGACGTCGAGCCGATCGTGCGCGACCACGAACCGCACCTCGCGCTGTTCGCCGCGGACGCCGGGCTCGCGCACCTCGCCCGGATCGTGGCGGGCGCCGGCGGCTGGCTCGTCCCCGGCGGCACGCTGCTGCTCGAGATCGGCTCGGGTCAGGGCGACGCCGTGACTGCGCTGGCCCGCGACGCCGGTCTGGTGGAGGTCGAGGTGCACCTCGACCTCGCCGGGCTGCCCCGCGTGGTTCAGGCGAAGCGCGCCGCCACCTGAGCCAGGAGGCTCTCCTCGCCCGGCACGATCGCGTCGTCCACGCCGGCCACGTCGCGCGCGGCGGAGAACAGCGAGTGCCGGAGCACCGTGCTCGTGATGCGGTGGTCGATGTCGTCGAGCAGCGCGTCCACCGCGTGGTCGGCGATCGCACTGCGCACCCTGGCCATCGCCTGGCCGAGGTACTGGTCGAACGAGAAGGTGTCCGACTCGAACCCCTGGTCCTCGCTGATCGTGCGGATCTCGTCGATCTCGGCGCTGCCGATGTGGTGGTCGGCCACCATCACGAGCAGCAGCAGCTCGATCGCGGCCTCGTGCTCGCGGTCGGCGGTCGCGTGCACCGAGATGCCGTCGTACAGGTCCTTCAGCTGCAGGCTCATGGGCCGATCATGGCAGATCGCGCGGCCGGCTCAGCGGGCCAGTGCGCGGCGCAGGAAGTCGAGCTGGTGGAGCAGCAGGTTCTCCGCCACGACCTCCTGGGGCGTCATGTGCGACACACCGACCAGCGGCAGCACCTCGTGCGGTCGCCCGGCGGCGAGCAGGGCCGACGACAGCTGCAGCGTGTGGGCGGCGACCACGTTGTCGTCGGCGAGGCCGTGCACGAGCAGCAGCGGTCGGGTGAGCTGCTGCGCGAGCGGCAGGAGGCTGGTGCGCGCGTACGGGGCGGCGTCGACGGTGGGATCGCCGAGGTAGCGCTCGGTGTAGTGCGTGTCGTACAGGCGCCACTCGGTCACCGGGGCGCCGGCCACGGCGGCGTGGAACACGTCTGGACGCTGCAGCACGGCGAGTGCGGCGAGGTAGCCACCGAAGCTCCAGCCCCGGATCGCGACGCGGGACAGGTCGAGCTCGGGGTGCTCGCTCGCTGCGCCGTGGAGCGCGGTCACCTGGTCGTCGAGCACCGCGGTCGCGAGGTCGAGGTGCACGGCGCGCTCGAACGCGGTGCCGCGTCCCGGGGTGCCCCGCCCGTCGGCCACCACCACCGCGAAGCCCTGGTCGGCGAACCACTGCGGGGTGAGGAACGCGTTGCACGACTGCACCACGCGCTGCGCGTGCGGGCCGCCGTAGGGGTCGAGCAGCACCGGCAGCTTCGAGCCGTCGTGGTCGTGGGGGAGCACCACCGCGGTCGCGATGCGGTGCTCGCCGTACTCGTGGAGCGTGACGTTCGGACGGACGAGCGGGGTCTCGGCGACGGAGCGGAGCGTGATCCCGCTCGCGCCCGTCCACTCGGCACCCCGCCACTCGGCACCCGGCCGGTCGAGCCGGGCCACGCGCACCAGCGCCGGCCGCCCGTCGCTGACGGCGTGGACTCCGTCGTCGTGGGTGACCTGGGTGACCGACACGCCGTCCCAGTGGTACACGTGCAGCACCGTGGCGTCGCCGAGCGGGTTGCCGAGGAAGGTGAGGTCGTGGCCGACGTGGGCGATGGAGCGCACCTGCACCTCCGGCGGGGTGACATCGACACCGTCGACGAGCAGGCAGCGGCGCCCCTCGCGGTCGGCCGCGACGACGAGCCGTCCGTCGTCGAGCACCGCCGGGCTGCCCGGCACCAGCTCCACCCAGGCGTCGTCGACGTCGGTGAACAGCGGCGCGGTGTCGCCCGTGACCGGGTCGGCCTCGAGCACCACGGACGTGCGCTGGTCGCGCGACTGCACGCCGAGGAGCAGGCGATCTGGTGTGACCCACGAGACCGTGGCCAGGTAGGGGAGCGCGTCGCGATCCCACATCACCTCGACCGAGCCACCGTCGAGCGCGAGCACGTGGAGGGTGACGTCGGGGTTGGGTGTGCCCGCCGCCGGATAGCGCACCGCCTGGGGCTCACGACGCGGATCCGCGGGGTCACCGATCCACCACTGCTGCACCGGCGAGTTGTCGACGCGGCAGGCGGCGACGGCCGTGCCGTCGGGGCTCCACCAGTACCCGCGGAACCGGTGCATCTCCTCGGCCGCCACGAAGTCCGCGCTGCCCCACGTGACGTCGGGGTCCGCCTCGCCGGCGAGCTCCCAGCTGCTGCCGTCGAGTTCGGCGATGCGCAGCCGGCTGCCGCTCACGTACGCGAGCCGTCGGGCCGTGGGATCGGGGCGCGGGTCGAACACCGGGCCCTCCACCGGGAGCTCGCGGGCGCGGGCGCTGAGGAGCCCCGCCACGAACAACCGCCCCGCCAGGGTGAACGCGGCGACGGTGCCGGCGCGGTCGGTGGCGTACGAGGTGATGCCGCCGGCCCCCTCGCGCATGCGCTCGCGTCGGGCGCGCTCCTCGGGCGGCAGGTCCTCGCCGGCGGCTGCGTCGGCGGACGCGAGCAGTGCGACCGGATCGGCCACGAGCACGTCGTCGGTGGGGATGCCGGCGTCCGCGGTGCCCTCGCCCGCAGTGCCGTCGGCGGGAAGCAGGTGGCGCACCCACAGGCAGTTCACCGGGTCGTCACCGGCCCGGCTGCGGAGGAACATCGCGCGTGTGCCGTCGGCGGACACCGAGACGTTGCGCGGTTCGCCGAGCGTGAGGCGCTGCGTGCGTGCGTACTGCCGCGGGAAGGTGTCGCTCATCGACGCGACACGGTACCCGCTCGCCGGCGGAGCACC
Source organism: Actinomycetota bacterium (assembly GCA_009704985.1). Classification (GTDB taxonomy): domain Bacteria; phylum Actinomycetota; class Acidimicrobiia; order Acidimicrobiales; family Ilumatobacteraceae; genus VFMC01. Next base: position 5,443 of record WLDE01000278.1, read on the forward strand.
GGCGGCGGCACCACGGTGTCAGGTGCCCGGCCGCACCAGGATCTTGGCGTGGGCCTCGGGGTTGCCGAGGTCGTGGAACGCCTGCGGCACGCCGTCGATGTCCACCGTGCCGGTGAGCCACGGCGACAGGTCGACCTCACCCTCGGCGATGGCCCGCAGCGCGCGGGCGAACTCGTCGGGCTGGTACCCGAGGACGAACTGGATGCTCAGCTCGCGCCCGATGCCGAGCATCGGGTGGATGCGGTCCTCCTGCATGCAGGCACCGACGACCAGGATCCGGGCGTCCTTCGGCGCCATGCGCATCGCCTGCTCGATCATGCCCGGCACGCCGACCGCCTCGAAGATCACGAGCGGGCGCTGGCCGTCGATGCGTCGCCACGCGTCGATCGCCGGCGTGTCGCGCGGGTCGACCACCACGTCCGCGCCGAGCGCCTCGGCGAGCTGGCGGCGCTTCGGCGAGAAGTCGGCGCCGACGATCGGCCCGATGCCGCGCATGCGCAGCTCGGCGATGCACGCGAGACCCACCGGGCCGAGGCCGAGCACGATCGCGGCGTCGCCGGAGGCGATGCGGCTCTTGGCCACCGCGTGCACCCCGACCGCGAGCGGCTCGGTGAGGGCCGCGAGCTCGGGTGGCAACCCGGCGGGCACCTTGATGCCGAGCAGCTCGTTGAGCACCATCAGCTCGGCGTAGCCGCCGTTGTAGCGGTTGGAGAAGCCGATGCCGTGCAGGCCC
>WLDE01000027.1 GCA_009704985.1 Actinomycetota bacterium
CACCGGGTTGTTGCGGGTGACGTCGTCGCCGGCGGTGCCGACTCGGATCTCGGTCGACGGTGTGGTTCGTCATGACTGGGGTCTGGATTGGGTGTCGGTGCCGGTGGGGACGCGTGAGGTGTGTTTCTCGGACGTGGTGGGCTTCGCCACGCCGGCGTGTCGGACGGTGACGGTGTCGGTGGGGCAGACCACGGTGGTGGAGGGTGTGTTCACCGCGCAGGGTCTGTTGCAGGTGGGTGTTGCTCCGGCCGGGTTGCCGACGACGGTGTTCGTGGATGGTGAGGCTCGTGACGAGTACGGGTACTTCGCGTTCATGGAGCCGGGCGAGCGGGTGGTGTGCTGGGGTGATGTCCCTGGTCACCAGGCGCCGGCCTGTCAGACCGTGACGGTCACCGCAGGTACCAGCACCACCGTGACGGGTGAGTTCACCCCGAGCGAGAGCCCGACGCCGGGTCCGGCGCCGAGCCTCGGTGACACCGGCCAGTTGCGGGTGACGACGAGTCCGGCGGTGCCGGCTCGGATCGTGGTCGACGGTGTCGCCCGTGCCGACTGGGGTCTCACGTGGGCCAAGACGCCGGTCGGGTCCCGTCAGGTGTGCTTCACCGACGTGCCCGGGTTCGCCACGCCACCGTGTCAGACGGTGACGGTGACGCTCGGGGAGACCACGGTGGTGGAGGGTGTCTACGTGCCGTTGGGGTTGATCCGGGTGGCGGTGGCGCCGGCGGGTCTGCCGGTGGATGTCGTGATCGACGGGGTCGGCCGGAACCAGTTCGGGGCGTACCTGTACCTCGAGGCGGGTTCGTACGAGGTGTGCGGGACGCAGGCGGTCGGGTTCGTGAGCCCGGTCTGTCGGACCGTGACCGTGAGCAGCGGCACCCAGACCGACGTCACCCTCACCTACTCGCCGCCCTGACGACCGGCCCTGACGACCGGCCCTGACGACCTCGTGGCCGACGCTGCGATGACCTGGCACCCCGACCGGCCCACGCCGGTCGGGGTGCCGCGTCCCCCCGTAGACTCGGCGGACATGTCGAGTTCGCCCGCTCCTGCGCCGTCGGCCGCCGCCGCGCCCGAGCAACTGGCGGCGCGTGACCGGCTCTCCGAGATCCTCACCGCCGACGACCCGACCGAGTCGCTGTGGGTGGCGCACGAGGACGGCTTCTTCACCCGGTACGTCCCCGAGATCGCCGCGCTGGCGATGGAGCAGGATCCGGTGCACCGGCACAAGGACGTGCTCACCCACACCTTCATGGTCACGGCCAACACCTCGCCCCGGCTGGTGGTGCGCCTCGCCGCGCTGTTCCACGACGTCGGCAAGAGCCGCACCCGCCGCTACGTGAAGGGCAAGGTCACGTTCCACCACCACGAGGCCGTCGGGGCACGCATGACCCGCGAGCGGCTGCCGGTGCTCGGCTACGAGCCGGCGATGGCGGCCGACGTCGCCCGCCTGGTCGAGCTGAGCGGCCGCTTCCACGGCTACCAGCACGGCTGGGAGGACTCGGCCGTGCGCCGCTACGCCCGCGACGCCGGACCCCTGCTCGGCGACCTGAACGAACTGGTGCGCTGCGACTGCACCACCCGTCACCCCGAGAAGGTTCGCGGCCTCCAGCGCCGCATGGACGAGCTCGAGGGGCGCATCCGTCAGCTCGCGATCGACGAGGCCCGTCGGGCCGAGCGCCCCGAGCTCGACGGCGACGAGATCATGACGCTGCTCGGCATCGGGCCCGGCCGCACGATCGGTGAGGCCCGCGCGATGCTGCTCGAGCACGCCCGCGCCCACGGCGCCCCGACGCGCGAGGAGGCCGTCGAGCTGCTGCAGGCGTGGTGGGCCGCTCGCGGCGGTGCGTGACGCGACCGGCGATGCGTGACGCGCCCGGCGTCAGGTGAGTGCGCCGTGCGCGAGGCCGATGGCGGCGCCGCCGGCCACGAGCCAGGCGCTGTTCGGCCGCTTCCACAGCAGCACGGCGAGCGCCACGGCGGCGATCGCCGCCGTCAGCGGATCGACGATCGCCGCGTCGGCGAGGCGGATCGCCGCGCCGGCCATCAGCCCGAGTGATGCCGCGTTCACGCCGTCGAGCGCGGCGCCCGCAGTGGGCGACCGGCGGATCCGTGGCGTGATCCAGCCGAGCAGTGCCACGAACACGAACGCCGGGGCGAAGATCGCGAGCGTGGCGACGATCGCGCCGGGGACCCCGAGGATCTGGTAGCCGACGAACGTCGCAGTGGTGAAGACGGGGCCGGGGGTGAACTGGCCGACCGCAACTGCGTCGAGCAGCTGTCGTTCCGTGAGCCAACCGAGGTCCTGCACGAGGTCACGTTCGAGGAACGACACGAGCACGTAGCCGCTTCCGTAGAGCACCGCGCCGATCTTGAGGAACACGGCACCGAGCCGCCAGAGCTCGGCATCGCCGACGTGCGGCGCCTGCTCGGCGAGCGGCACGAACACGAGCGCGGTGAGGACGTTCCGGCTCTGGAGGCGGATCGCGCAGAACGACGCAGCGGCGACGAGGACGAGCAACTCGTTCACACCGGCGAGCCACGCCAGACACGACATCACGGTGACGAGACCGAGCGCGACGTCCTTCACGGCCGTCCGCCCGAGCGTCCACACCGCCTGGGCCACGACGGCGACGATGACGGGCACGATGCCGTAGCTGAGGTCGAGCGCCGTCGGCGTGGTGCCGTACCGGTCGTAGGCCCACGCGATCACGAGCACGATCGCCACGGCCGGGAGGATGAACCCGCACGCGGCGACCACGAAGCCGCGCCAACCGGCGCGCCGCAGCCCGATGTGGACGGCGAGCTCGGTCGAGTTCGGGCCCGGGACGAGCGAGCACGCGCCGACGAGGTCGAGGAAGTCCTGGTCGGTCTCCCACCCGCGCTTGCGGACGACCTCCTCGCGCATCATCGCGATGTGCGCCGCCGGACCGCCGAAGCCGATGAAGCCGAGCAACGTGAACAGCCGGGCGACCTCGCCCACCCGGCCGGGCGCCCGCCGGTCGGCCGTGGTGTCGGGGCGGTGCGGCGGGGTCGGCTGGCGGGAGGACATGAGGGCGAGTTCACCATCTCGGTGGCCGTGGCGCTCGCTGCTTGAGCAAACGAAGTCGAGTGTTCACATCGTCATCGACACGACATGACGGCCATGATGCGCGGCGTTCAGCAGCGCGAGAACGGATCGTGCGGGTCCCGACTGCCGTTCGATCCTTGCCTTCAACTCAGTCGGCCGACCTTGCGGTACACGATGGCGGCTACGACGGTGCAGCCGACGGCCACCATCATGGTTGATCCGACGAGCGACCAGACCGGAACGGAGAAGACGACGGTCCCCGAGCCTCGGGCCATCAGGTAGGTGGGGACAACGGACAGAACGACGGCGATCGGAAGCCCGATGACGAGCGGGAGGGCTGTCTCGGCGATCACCACTCGTCGAGGCCAAGCTCGAGGAACACCGATCGCGTGCAACGCGTCGAGGCGTCGCTTGAGCGACAGCAAGCTGTTGGTCGCAACCAGAAGGTTCATCCCGAGCGCAGCGAGAAGGGTAGCCGCCGTGGCAGCCCAGTAGCCGAGAGCCGGGATGACCGGGGCAGGCGGCCGATACCGCTCGAGGAATCTGGAGCCGTACCCGGCATCGGCGAGACGCTCCAACAGCGCCTGAGCAGTGCTCTCCGAGGCACCCGTGAAGACAACAACGGTCGGCGAGGTCGGTAGCCCCGCCGCCTTGGCCGGCGCGAGCAACATCACGCCCGGGACTCGCGCCTGCCATTCCGATCGGACCGTCTTCGCCGCGGCGGCGAACTCGACGGTACGACCTCGATAGGTCACAGGGAGTGGGGATTCGATCTCCGGCTGAAACACCAGCACGCCGCCGTTCTCGATCAACTCGAGTTCATCGCCATCGAGTTCGCCGATGACCTGCTGCATCTCATCGGCGTTCGCGAACGCATGGATGATTCCTCCGTCACGGGTCGGCGCGGATGCGAACTCACCGGACGCTTCATCGGTGAGCATGTGAGCAACGACTGGGCGCGATGTGGACACCGGCTCGGACGCAAGATCGAGAAGAGCTGGGTCGAGCTGCCTGCCATCCGGGCGCGAGATCGCGAGCTGGCCCGGCGATACTCGCGCAGTACCTGCGGCCATCGCCGATGCCGAACTCGATGCGACGATGATCGCGACGACGAAGGCAGACACCAACGTCATGACCACAGCGGACGTCTGCAGGGCCAGCGGGTGCGGATCCGACATCGCGCGACGGCGCACGAGCGCGTCGGTGAGCGAGCGTTCTCTCCCTCGCTGCGCCAAGGCCCCGATGGCCTCGGGCAGCAAACAGCTCACTCCCGCGGCAATCCCGACCGAGACCAGGAAGTGCGACGGAGCGAGCGAGTCAGGGCGTGCGTAGCCGAGGCTCCCCGCGATGAAGACCGCAGCGACCAGTGCGCGCCATCGAAACGGAGCCCGTGCCGCGGCGACGGCTCGGCCACCTTCGAGGCTGGGTGTCAGTGTGAGCGCGACCCCGACGAGCGCTCCGACCAGTAGCCCTCCTGTGAGTGGCACGACGACCGAGAGTGGCTTCGGCCACGGCCCGATCGGCCGTGTCGCGATGCTCGGCAGGAGCTGTCGCGAAACGGCAGCAAGCGCCGTCCCGGCGATGAGCCCGAGCGCGAGACCTCGGGTGCACACCCAGAAGATCGCGAGTCCGAACACCGTCGTGGTCTCGAGGCCATCGACACCGTTGTCGTCGAAGACACGCCGAGTCCGTCGAAGTCGCTTGAGATTGAAAACGGTCACCGAGGCGCCGCCCAGAGTGCTGAGCAGCCAACTCGGGACCGTCACCGCCATTGGGAGCCGCCTTGACCAGTCGACCGTGGTGGCGGCGAACGTGTTCCGCTCCTCCACAGCCTCGGTCGGCGCTGATTCGACATCGGCGTCGATGCCAGCAGCCGTGAGGACTCGGGCGATCTCTCCGTCGAGATCGGTGTCGTTCCACAGGACGAACACGATCGCCCCGACGGGTCCGAGGCGCTGGGTGGGATCGGGTCTCCATGATGCCCACGTTCCTTGAGCCGCCACAGCGAACCTGCCGTCGGTGCTCCACAGCGCGCGGGCGATACCGACCACGCGGAGCTGCTCCGACCCGTCGAGCATCTGGAGATCCGACCCGATCCCGGAGCGGCCGCCGACGAGCGCCGGGGTAGCGACTGCTTCGCCCGGCACAGACGGCCACCGGCCTGCGAGCAGAGCGTACTGAGACGGGAACGCCGCTGGGTCGAGTTCGCGGTACGTGCCTGTGGCCAGGTCCTGCGAGGAGACGCGGATGTCCGGCGACTCGACAGTGACTTGGGCCGATCCTTGCGGGTCGATGTCGCGTACCGCGGCCTGAAATCGGCCGAGCGCAGCCGGATCAGCGAGGTCGAAGGTGACGAACGACGAGGCTTGGATGCGACGCGAGTACGTCCCGAACTCGCGTTCTTCGAGTTGGTCGCGAGAGAGTCCGCTGGCCGCCAGCAGCGCTGCGCCGACAACGAGCAATGCGACGATGCCGCCGATTCCCATGCTCGCACGCCACGCCCAAGGAGCCCTGGCCAGAGAGCGCGCGAAACCCTTCATGCCGTGGCTGACGTTCACGTCACGTTCTCGCGAAGGCGGAGTCGCCCATCGTCGATCACGTAGTTGTGTGTCGCGTAGTCCAAAGCGCGTGGATCGTGGGTTGCCGTCACGATCGCCCGGCCGCCGTCAGCCAGTCCACGCAGCGACGCGAAGAGCGCGTGGGCATTTCCGGAGTCGAGAGCGCCGGTGGGCTCATCGGCGAGCAAGACTGGTCGTTCGCCCGCAAGGGCTCGTGCGATGCCGACGCGTTGTCGCTGACCACCTGACATCTGCTCTATCGATCGGCCTGCGAGCCCTGCGATTCCGAGTTCACCGAGGAGCTTCACGGCCTCGGCTTCAGCGGCCGCTCGTCCGACGCCGGCCGCGAGCAACGGCAGTATGACGTTCTCGAGGGCTGTGAACTCCTCGATGAGTTGGTTGTCTTGGAACACCACGCCGACGTTTCGCAGACGGAACGAACCCAGCGATCTGTCGTCCAACGAATTCAGATCGGTGCCGAGCACGCGGACCGATCCTGCTGTTGCCCGATCGAGACCAGCGATCAATCTGAGCAGCGTCGACTTGCCGGAACCACTGACACCGAAGATCGTGACGAACTCCCCGCACTCCACTCGGAGGTCGACGTCGTCAACGGCCACGACGGTCTCTCGCCCGAGTTCGAACGTCTTGGTGACGTTCGCCAGCACACACGCCGGCGTGCTCACGACGTCGCTGCTCGCAACTGGCCACGTGACGTCGTGGGCACGCCGACGGAACGCATCAGCTGCAGCGACCGTTCGTGGCCCAAGACGAGAGTTCGTCGCTGGGTCCCCAGGCAAGATTCGCTCTCTCGGTGTTCCTGGCCATTGTGTGGCAGTTCCCCCCGCCGTTGGTGTCGTAGTACCAGCGGGCATCCGTAGCTGTCTTGTTCTCCCAGCTGTCGGTCTTGTCGTTGGCGCCGGCAGAGACGTTCGCGATGCCGAGCTTGGCGGCTCGGAAGCCGAGCAGGCCAACCCAATTGTTGTCCGAGTAGATGCAGACCCGATTCGCAGGACACAGGTTGCTCCCTGCTGAGCTCGACGAGGAGTTCGTCGCCAGAAAGGAACTGGCCGTGAGGGGGATGAGTACGAGTAGGCGTCGCTTTCGCATGGGGTCTCCTGTGCAGGGTGCCGGTCGAATCGAGTCGCCGGACTTGATGACCGCACGGTGCGATCATGAGTCCAACTCTCTCTCTCTCTCTCTCTCTCGTCAAGAGTTCGTCTAGTTACGATTCTCAGTTCCGTGGTGAGGCGGAACGCAAAACAACCGGGACCGACTGGCCAATGGCCATTCGGTCCCGGCTGTTTCGGTCGGGGCTCAGCCCTTGGCTGCGGCGATCGCCTGCCACACGCGCTGGGCGGTGGCGGGCATGTCGATGTGCTTCACGCCGAGGTGGCTCACCGCGTCGATGACCGCCGACTGCACGGCCGGGGTGGAGCCGATCGTGCCGCTCTCGCCGATGCCCTTCGCGCCGAGTGCGTTGATGAACGTCGGGGTCTCCATGTGGACGACCTCGATGTTCGGCAGTTCGGCGGCCGAGATGAACGCGTAGTCGGCGAGGTTCGACGTGATGGGGTTGCCGTCCTCGTCGTAACGGACCTCCTCGAGCAGCGCCTGCGCGGTGCCCTGGGCGACGCCGCCGTGGATCTGGCCCTCGAGCAGCATCGGGTTCAGCACCTTGCCGGCGTCGTCACAGGCGACGTGGCGGAGGTGCTTCACCTGGCCGGTCTCGGTGTCGACCTCGACGACGGCGACGTGTGCGCCGAACGGGAACGTGGCGCCGCTGACCGCGTAGTAGGCGGCGTGGGCGAGGCCCTCGGGCAGCTCGGGGTCGCCCTTGGCGGCGACGGCGAGCTCGGCCCACGTCTTCGCGATCGCCGGTGCGCCGGACACGTGGAACGCGCCCTGGTCCTTGTCGAGCACGACGTCGGCCTCGTCGGCCTCGAGCATGCGGGCCGCCACCTTCTTCGCCTTCTCGACGAGGTCGGCGGATGCGAGGAACACGGCGTTGCCGCCCTGCTGCAGCGAGCGTGAGCCCATCGTGCCGTCGCCGAGCGGGACGAGGTCGGTGTTGCCCCACACGACGTCGATCTTGTCCATCGGGATGCCGGTCTGCTCGTGGGCGAGCATGCTCCACGCGGTGACGTGGCCCTGGCCGTGCGGCGAGGTGCCGGTGTAGACGATGGCCCGGCCGTCGTCGAGCACTTCGATCTTCGCGTGCTCGCCGGAACCGACGCCGCCGGTGATCTCGACGTAGACGCTGACGCCGATGCCGAGCTGCTTCACGTCACCCGAGGCACGGCGCTTGGCCTGCTCGGCGCGGAGATCGGCGTAGCCGGCGGCGGCGAGCGCCTTGTCGAGGGCGCCCTCGTAGTCGCCCACGTCGTAGGTCTGGCCGACGACGGTGGTGTGCGGCTGGTCGAACTTCGCGATGAGGTTCTTGCGACGCAGTTCGGCCGGGTCCATGCCGATCTCGGCGGCGAAGAGATCCATCGCCCGCTCGGCCGCAGCGGTGGCCTCGGGGCGGCCGGCGCCGCGGTAGGCGGTGGTGACCGCGGTGTTGGTGACCACGCTGGTGGTGCGGCACTCGATGTTCGGGATCGCGTAGACGGCGCTCGCCATCGGGCGGGTCATGAACGGGGCGAGGATCGTGCCCATCTCGGCGAAGTAGCCGGCGTCCTGGATCACGTGCAGCTGGTAGTGCGTGACCTTGCCGTCGCGGGTGCCGCCGATGGTGACGTACTGGACCTGGGCGCGGCCGTGGCCGAGCACCATCATCGACTCGCTGCGGGTCTCGCGCCAGCGCAGCGGCGTGCCGGTCTTCTTGGCGATGACGCCGAGCAACGACTCCTCGGGGTCGCAGCTGATCTTGGCGCCGAAGCCGCCACCGACATCGGGGGCGATCACGAGCACCTGCTCGGGGTCGACGCCGTTCACCTTGGCGATGGTGGCCTTCGCGCCCTGCGCGGCCTGCGTGCTCAGCCACTGGTGGAGGCGACCGTCGACCCAGGCGACGGCCGAGCCGCGCACCTCGAGCGGGCACGGCGCCACGCGCTGGTTGAGGAAGCGGCCCTTCACCACGACCTCGCAGCCCTCGAAGAAGGCGTCGCCCGAGTTCTCGGGGATACCGAGCACGGTGGTGTCGAACACGACGTTCGACCCGGCGGACTCGTGGATGAGCGTGCTGGTGGTGAGCGCGTCCTCCATGTCGACGACGGCGGGTAGCACGTCGTAGTCCACGATCACCCGCTCGGCGGCGTCCTCGCCGACGCGCGGGTCGGAGGTGACCACCACGGCCACCGGCTCACCGACGAAGCGGACCTTGTCGATCGCGAGCAGGCCGCGGGCGACCATCGGGTTGAAGTCGGACGGCATCGGCTCGAGGCCGAGGTCGGCGGCGGTGTACACCGCGACCACGCCGGGGATCTCGAGCGCGCCCGATGCGTCGATCGAGGCGATCGTGCCGTGGGCGACCGACGAGCGCACGTAGGTGACGTGCAGCGCGCCCTGGAGCAGCGGCTCGTCGAGCAGGTCGTCGACGTACTTGCCGCCCGACGTGAGGAACTTCGGGTCTTCCTTGCGGAGAACCCGGTTGCCCAGAATGCTGCCGGCCACTGCTACCCCCTGTGTGCTCGGGCGTTCGCCCGTTGCGGTTGCGACGTCGGACCACGGGCGAACGCCCGTGCCGGACCGGAGACTAGCGACCGGACGGGGTGGACGTCGCAGCGGTCAGGGCGTGACGGTGGTCGGCGGGGTGGCCGGTGCGGTCGCGGCTCGGACGGCGACGATCTGGCCGATCGTGTCGAACGGCCAGCCGGCGGGGAGGGGGAGCGGTCCCGCGTCGGCCGGGAGCACGGAGATGCGCCGCTCGCCGGGGCCGACGACGCCCAGTTCGTCGCGCGCCGCTTCCTTGGCGCCCTCGGGCGTGGCGAGGTGGTCGACCTCGGCGCCGAGCTGGCGGTTCGCCTCGCCGAGCACGTCGAGCTCGTGGCGCTTTGCCGCGATCTCGTCCTCCTGGCGCATCAAGGCCTGCACCGGCAGCACGAACAGGGCGGCGATGACGGCGATGACGACGGCCAGTGCCACTGCGGCGATCAGCCACTGCTGGGGCCGACGGGTGGCGAGCTGGAGCTCGTCGTCGAGCGGCCGGGTGCCGAACCGGGTCAGGTCGCGGTCGCGTGGCCGGTCCCGGTCACGAGGTCGGTCGCGGTCCCGGTCACGAGGTCGGTCCCGGTCCCGGTCCCGGTCGGCGTGGGGGGAGGCGCTGCGGACCCGCGGACGGGTGCGCGGGCGCGCGACCTCCGTCGTGCGATGACCGTTGCTCATCCGGTCAGTCTCGCAGGTCGGCCCGCGCGACGGGTGGCACCCACCGCGCGGACGGTGCGAACCGGCCGGCGTGCGGCGGGGTCGCCGCTCAGCGCGGGGCGAGCGCGGTGCGGCCGCGGTAGGCCGCCGACTCGCCGAGCTGCTCCTCGATGCGCAGCAGCTGGTTGTACTTCGCCACGCGGTCGCTGCGCGCCGGGGCGCCGGTCTTGATCTGGCCGCAGTTCGTCGCGACGGCGAGGTCGGCGATGGTGGCGTCCTCGGTCTCACCGCTGCGGTGGCTCATCACGCTCGTGTAGCTGTTGGCCGTGGCGAGCTCGACGGTGTCGAGGGTCTCGGTGAGGCTGCCGATCTGGTTCACCTTCACCAGCACGCTGTTGGCGATCTTGCGCTCGATGCCCATCCGCAGCCGGGCCACGTTGGTGACGAACAGGTCGTCGCCGACGAGTTGCACCCGACCTCGCAACGCGCTCGACATCGCAGCCCACCCCTCCCAGTCGTCCTCGGCCATGCCGTCCTCGATGGAGACGATCGGGTAGGTGCCGACCAGCCGGCTCCAGTACTCCACCATCTCGTCGCGGCCGAGCACCTTGCCCTCGCCGGCGAGGTGGTAGCGGCCGTCGCGGTACAGCTCGCTCATCGCCGGATCCATCGCGATCGCGATCTCCTCGCCCGGCGTGTAGCCGGCCCGCTCGATGGCCTCGATCAGGATGCGGATCGCGTCCTCGTTGGTGGCGAGGTCGGGAGCGAAGCCACCCTCGTCGCCGACCGCCGTGGAGAGCTTGCGGTCGTGGAGCACCTTCTTCAGCGTGTGATACGTCTCGGTGCCCCAGCGCAGCGCCTCGCGGAAGCTGGGCGCACCGATGGGCATGATCATGAACTCCTGCATGTCGATCGTGTTGTCGGCGTGGGCGCCGCCGTTGACGACGTTCATCATCGGCACCGGCAGCACGTGGGCGTTGGGTCCGCCGACGTAGCGGTACAGCGGGATCTCGAGCTCGGATGCAGCGGCCTTGGCGACGGCGAGGCTCGTGCCCAGGATCGCGTTGGCACCCAGGCGGGCCTTGTTCGCCGTGCCGTCGAGGGCGATCAGCTCGGCGTCGAGGCGCCGCTGCTCGAGCGCGTCGAAGCCGCGCAGCACGTCGGCGATCTCGCCGTTGACGTACCCCACCGCGGTCGCCACACCCTTGCCGCCGAAGCGGTCGCCACCGTCACGCAGCTCCACGGCCTCGTGCTCGCCGGTGGACGCCCCGGACGGCACGGCGGCACGTCCCGTGGCGCCGCTGTCGAGCTCCACCTCCACCTCCACGGTGGGGTTGCCCCGGGAGTCGAGGATCTCGCGGCCGACGATGTTGACGATGTCGCTCATGAACCCACACGGTACTCAGACGACACTCGGGTCAAGGTCCGGTGTTCAGATGACGATCATCGGTCGTGGAGAACCGCGCTGGTGGACGGTGGCGGCGGCTCGTGGCGGCGGCGCTGCGGCGTACGGCGACCTGACCGCACCGCTGGCCGGCACCGGGAGCCGGCCTCAAGTACGGCCGTGCGGTGCCGATCATCTGGCATGCCACGACGCAGCAGACGCGACGACACCCCCCTCGATCGGGAACCGGGCACTCCGGCGAGGTCACGGTCGGGCCGCGCGTCGACGCCCGAGCTGGTGTCGACGACGGCTCCGGCGCTGCTCGCGGCGGGTGGATGGCTCGCTTCGGCGGTCGTCGCGGTCCTCGTCGCCCCCGAGGTCGCCGACCGGACCATCGAGATCCGCTCCGGCCGCCCTCCTGCCGACGCGTCGCTGCAGTTGCTCGCCCTGGTGGTGGCGCCGATCATGGTGGCGTACCTCGGGTGGGTCTGGTGGAGCGTCGCCGCCCTCGTGAACGCTCGCCGGCTGGCGCCCCTGTCCGGTTCGCCCCTGTGGCCGGTCGCGGTCTACGTCGGGGGCCCGCTGCTGGTGGTCGCCTCCGCCGGGTCGGCCTGGACGGCCGGGTCGGCCGGGTCGGCCGGGTCGGCCTGGACGTCCGGGACGGGGCGCGACGTGGCCCTGGTGGCCGGGGTGTTGCTGTGCACGCTCGGTCACCTCACCGTGCTGGTCTCGCTGCGGAGCGCCGCCGCCCGGTCCGGTGCCAGGGCGGTGCTGTTCACCCGTCTCCTGTGGGTGCCGATCTTCGCGGCGCCCGTGCGCGTCGCGTGTCTGGTGTTCGTCGCCGGTGACTGGACGGTCGAGGAGCAGGTGATGCTCGACCTCGGCCTGCAGATGGTGCTCAGCCTCTGGATGGCGCACGCGGTCCGTGAGGCGACGACCTCGTTCGACCGGGCGTGTCGCACGACGCTCGCCCGGCGCACCGCCGGTGACGAGCTCACCATGCCTCCGGCGCACCTGATCGCGACGGCGCTGCGCCGTTCCTGGGAGTCCTGACCGGGTCGCGGACCTCGACCGCCGCGCCGGTCAGCCGGTCCGCTTGACCTCGTCCCAGAGGGCGTCGAGCACCTCGAGCCCGGCGTCGTGCAGCGCCACCCCTCGCTCGGCGGCGAGCCGCTCGACGGCCTCGAAGCGGGTGCGGAACTTGCGCGACGCGGCGCGCAGCGCGGCCTCGGGCTCGACGCCGAGGTGACGGGCGACGTTCACGACCGCGAACAGCAGGTCGCCGACCTCGTCGGCCACGTCCTCGTGGGTGCCGTCGCCGTCGATGGCCGCCCGGTGGGCGGCCATCACCTCGTCGGTCTCCTCCGCGATCTTCGGGAGTGCCCCGGAGACGTCGGGCCAGTCGAAGCCGACCTTGGCCGCCTTGCGTTGCACGTGGAAGGCGTACGAGAGCGACGGCTGCGAGGTGGGGATCCCCTCGAAGATGCTCGTGCGCTGCTTCTCGGCCCGCTTGATCGCGTCCCAGTTCGCGACCACCTCGTCGGCGCCGCTCACCTCCACCGTGTCGCCGCCCGCCGGCGGGAACACGTGCGGGTGGCGGCGCACGAGCTTGTCGTGCACGTGCCGGGCGACGTCGGCGATCGTGAAGCGGCCCTCCTGCTCGGCGATCGCGGCGTGGAACTCGATCTGGTACAGCAGGTCGCCGAGCTCTTCCACGAGGTCGTCGTCGGTGGTGGGGTCGTCGGGGTCGAGCGCCTCGATCGCGTCGACGACCTCGTAGGTCTCCTCCAGCAGGTACTGCACGAGCGAGCGGTGGGTCTGCTCGCGGTCCCACGGGCACTGCTCGCGCAGCATCCGGGTGAGCTCGTGGAAGCGCACCAGCTCGACCCCCACCGGTGCGCCGAGGCCGGGCACGTACACGCTGGTCAGGTGGTCGGCCTCGACGGTGCGGTCGAGGTCGGCCCACGTGGTGTGCACCACGGCTTCCTCGTCGGTGCCGAGGCGCTGGAGGATCACGACGGGCTCGTCGCCGGTGGCCGACTCGGTGGCCAGCTTCATGTCGCTGAGCACCCAGTTCGCGTGCGTGTGGGCGACGAGCATGGGACCGGTGTAGCCGGCGCTCGCCGTCGCGAACTCGTGGCCGTCGATCAGCCGCAGGCCCGTCTCGACCGGGTCGACGCCGAGTCGCTCGTAGGCGAGGTCGAGGAACGAGATCGCGGGGAGCACTTCGCACTCGATGCGGTCGTCGGCGCGCAGCCGCCGGACGGTGCGCTCGAGCACGAGCGGCGAGCCGGGCACGGCGTAGAGCACGTGGCCGTGCTCGGTCGCCGCGGCGACCAGTCGATCCGTGATCGTGGCGTACACGTCGTCGAAGGTGTCCGCCGCGTCGTAGACGTCGTCGAAGTCGGTCGCGTCGGCGCCGACGAGGTGGGCCGACGGATGCCGCCGGGTGCGCACGAAGCGCACCGGCGTGGCGGCGATCGCGTGGAGGGTGTGCTGCGTGATCCAGCGGTCGTCACCGGGCCCGAGCCCGACGACGGTGACGCACGGTGGAGTCACGGGTCGGCGGTCAGCGCATCGGGACGACGGAGGCCACCTCGTCGTCCCAGACGCCGTAGAGCGAGTCGACCGTGACGTCGTCGTCCGCCGCGGCGAGGACGATCTCGTCGAACGAGTACTCGCCGCTGTCGAGGCCGACCTGCGCGGCCGTCAGCCGCAGGAGGAGGCTCTGCGCCACTGCGGGTGCGGCGGCGAACTCGTCGGGCACCTGCTCGTCGAAGAAGCCCTTCGCCTGGTCGAGCAGGGGCTGGGTGATGAAGCCGGCCTCGTCGGCGGCCTCGACCAGGATCCACGTCGACACGACCCCACGTGCACCGCTGCCGCTGACCTGGCCGGCGATCGGGGTGGTCCGGAGCAGCTGCTGTGACAGCGGGTCGTCCAGGATCTGGGTGAGCTCGTCCTGGTCGAGTTCGCGCTCGTTCACCGAGGCGACCCGCTGGTTGTCGAACGTCGCGCACGACGACACCGTGGCGGCGGCGAGCGGGAGCAGGACGGCGAGCGCGAGGGCGGACGGGCGGCGACGGCGGATCACGAGGGGGAACGTTAGCGGTCGAGCCCCATCCGGCCTCGGTCGCCGGCACGGCCCGGTGCGGGTTCAGCCCTCGTCGGGGCGTGGGGTGCCGGGGGTGATCACCTGCAGCTCCATCGTGAGCGGCGGCAGCGTGATCTGCTCGTGGCGCGCCGGGGTGAGCACGTCGCGCACGTACGACTGGATCGTCTCGGCCATGCCGACGTCGTACCCCGCCGCCTCCGACAGGAACCAGCGGTGCTCGAGCACCTGGTGGTACAGCTCGGGCGGCTCCAGCTTGCCGGCCAGGTCGCTCGGGATGGCGGCGATCGTCGGCTCGAAGCGCTCGTCCATCCAGCGGGCCGCGGCCACCGCCTCGCGCACCCGCCTACCCGAGCGCTGCTCGAGCGTGGTGCCGTAGCGGCGGATGTCGTGGAGCAGTCGCCGGGCCTGGTTCTCGCCCGCCTCGATGCCGGTGAGCGACCGCAGGCGCTGGGCGTGGAACCCGTGCTCCACCACGCGGGGCACGAGCCGGAGCTGCCGGCCACCGCCCACGCTGACGAGCTCGAGCTCGGACGCGTCGAAGCCGAGGTCGTGCAGGCGTCGCAGCCGCTGGTCGACGCGGAACGTCTCGTCGACGCTGAACTCCTCGGTCACCGTGAGCTCGGCCCACAGCTTCGAGTAGCTCTGCTCGATCGCCAGCGCGGTCTCGATCGGGTCGATGCTCTCCGCGAGCAGGCCACCGGCCTGGAGGTCGATCAGGTCGCCGGCCACGTTCTGGGTGGCGATCTCCAGGTCGAGCCGCCGCTGACCGTCGCTCAGGCTCTCGTGCAGCTCACCGGTCTCGACGTCGATGATGTAGGCCTGCAGCGCGTCCGCGTCGCGCCGGAACAGCGTGTTCGACAGCGAGCAGTCGCCCCAGTAGAAGCCGGCGAGGTGGAGCCGCACGAGCAGGCCGGCGAGCGAGTCGAGCAGCCGCTCGCCGAGGTACGGGATCTGCAGGCCGCGACCGCTGAGCAGGATGCGGTAGGGGAGCGAGTAGTCGAGGTGCCGGGTGATCAGCATCCCCTCGCCCGGCCCACCGTCGTCGTCGCGCCGGCCGGTCACGACGCCCACCACCTCCGCGGTCGGCAGGTTGAGCTCGGCGAGCTGGCGGAGCAGTCGGTACTCACGCTCGGCCAGGTGGTCGGGCAGCTCCTTGACGACGTACGCGGTGTCGGGCGTCTCCACCATGCGCACCACGTGGCGGTGCAGGCCCATCACCGAGTGCATGCCCGGGATGGACCACGCCTCCAGTGAGGTGGTGAGCGGCCACTCGACGACGGCGGTGTGCTCCGTGGGCTTCGCGAGTTGCAGGCGCACGGTCAGCGATTCCGGCTGCTGACGATGGCCGGACGCGACGGCGCGGGGAGCGCCTCGGCGATCGTGTTCGGGCCGCCGGTGGGCGGGCCGTCGGGCGGGACGAGCTCGCGCAGGAAGCCGACCAGGAACGCTGCCGGCGACGCGCCGCGAGCGATCGGCACGACGAGCTGCTGCTGGTCGTCCTTGTAGATGGCCGTGCGCGACAGGCGCTTCAAGCGCACGTCCTCGCTCACCTTCAGTCGCATCGGTGCGAGACGCGCGGCGTTCGACTGGATGCTCACGTCGCGCAGGCCGAGGCGGTGGCACTCGGCGCGCAGGTAGCCGACGTCGAGCAGGGCCGCGGCCGCCGGTGGCACGGGTCCGTAGCGGTCCTCCCACTCGGTGCGGATGTCGTCGACCTCGCCCGCGGTGGTGACCGCCGCCAACCGTCGGTAGGCCTCGAGCCGCAGCTCCTCCTTCGCGACGTAGTCGGTCGGCAGGAACGCGTCCGTCGGCACGTCGAGCTTCACCTCGTTCGGTTCCTTCGGCGTCTCGCCCTTCATCTCGCCGACGGCCTCGGTGACCATCTGGCAGTAGAGGTCGTAGCCGACGGCGGCGATGTGGCCGCTCTGGCTCTCGCCGAGCAGGTTGCCGGCGCCGCGGATCTCGAGGTCGCGCATGGCGATCTTGAAGCCGCTGCCGAGATCGGTCGCCTCGCCGATCGTGCGCAGGCGCTCGTAGGCCTCCTCGGTGAGCCGGGCGTCGCGCGGGTGGAACAGGTACGCGTACGCACGTGAGCCGCTGCGGCCCACGCGGCCGCGCAGCTGGTGCATCTGGCCGAGGCCGAGCAGATCGGCGCGCTCGACCACGAGGGTGTTCACCGTCGGCATGTCGATGCCGCTCTCGATGATCGTGGTGCACACCAGGACGTCGAACTCGCCCTCCCAGAAGTCGAGCACCACCTGCTCGAGGCTGCCCTCGTCCATCTGGCCGTGGGCGATCGCGATGCGGGCCTCGGGCACGAGCTCGCGCAGCCGGGCGGCGCACTCCGCGATGGTGTTCACGCGGTTGTGCACCCAGAACACCTGGCCCTCGCGGAGCAGCTCGCGGCGGATGGCCTCCACGGCCACGCGCTCGTCGTACTCCCCGACGAAGGTGAGGATCGGCTGTCGGTCGGCCGGCGGGGTCTGCAGGAGGCTGAGGTCGCGGATGCCGACGAGGCTCATCTCCAGGGTTCGGGGGATCGGGGTGGCGGACAGTGTGAGCACGTCGACGTTGTGCTTCAGCTTCTTCATCGCCTCCTTGGCCTGCACGCCGAAGCGCTGCTCCTCGTCGACGACCAGCAGGCCGAGGTCCTTGAACTCCACGCCCTCGCCGAGCAGGCGATGGGTGCCGATGACGCAGTCGACCTCGCCGCTCTTCAGCCCCTCGACGACCTTCTTCGCCTCCTTCTGCGTGAGGAAGCGGCTCAGCACCTCCACGCGGATCGGGAACCCGGAGAAGCGGTCGGCGAAGGTGTTGCCGTGCTGCGTGGCGAGCAGCGTGGTGGGCGCGAGCACCGCCACCTGTTTGCCGTCCTGGATGGCCTTGAACGCGGCGCGCACCGCGAGCTCGGTCTTGCCGAAGCCGACGTCGCCGCACAGCAGCCGGTCCATCGGGAACGGCCGCTCCATGTCCTGCTTGATGTCGTCGAGCGCCTTCAGCTGGTCGGGGGTCTCGGCGTAGGGGAACGCGTCCTCCATCTCCGCCTGCCACGGCGAGTCCTGCCCGAAGGCGTGGCCCCGGGCGTTGACGCGCTTCTGGTAGAGCACGACGAGCTCCTGCGCGATCTCGCGCACGGCGCTGCGGACCCGCGACTTCGCCTTCGCGAAGTCGGAGCCGCCGAGACGGTGCAGCGCGGGTGCCTCGCCGCCCACGTACTGGCGCAGCGAGTCGATCTGGTCGCTCGGCACGTAGAGCTTGTCGCCACCCTTGTACGACAGGAGCAGGTAGTCGCGCTCGACCCCGCCGATGGTGCGCTTCACCATTCCCTCGTACTGGCCGACGCCGTGCTGGTGGTGCACGACGTAGTTGCCGGGCTTCAGGTCCTCGAAGAAGCCGGCGCTCTGTCGCTTGCGCGGCCGGGCCTGGCGGTGGGCGCGGCGGCGGCCGGTGAGGTCGCCCTCGGCGACGATCGCGAGCTTCGCGACGGGCAGCGAGCACCCGCGGTGCAGCGGTGCGGTGACCACGTAGCCGCCGGGCTGGGAGAGGTCGGTGTCCGCCTTCGCCGTGCGGAACTCGAGGCCGCGCTCGCGCAGCAGGCCGGCGAGGCGCTGCGCGGACCCGTCGCCGTCGGCGGCGACGATCACGCGGTACCGGTCGGCGAGCAGCTCGCGGAGGCGGTTGGTGAGGCCCTCGCCGTCGCCGACCACCGGCCCCCAGCCGGTCGCGGCGACCACGGGCGCGTCGGGGTTCGACGGGGTGGAGCTGATCGTCCACGTCTGTCGGTCGTTGCCGAGCACACGGTCGGTGGACGCGTGCAGGCGCGGGAACTGCCGCTCGGCGTCGCGCGCCCAGGTACTCGCCAGGGTGCGCGCGAGGTCATCCTCCTCGGCGAGGAGGTCGTCGGCGCGGTCCTTCATGCGGCGCGGCTCGACCAGCACCACCTTGGCCGCCGGCGGGAGCACGTCGGTGATCAGCAGGTCGGCCTGGTCGGGCGACACCAGCCACGGCAGCCAGCTCTCCATGCCGTCGAACAGCGCGCCGTCGGCGAGGCGCTCCCAGTGCTCGCGGCCCCACGGTTCCTCGCCCACCAGCGCACCGGCGCGGGCGCGGACCTCGTCGCTCGGCACCAGCTCGCGCGCCGGGAAGATCAGCACCTCGTCGAGGTCGCGGGTGGAGCGCTGGTCGTTGACGGTGAACTCGGTGAGCCGGTCGACCTCGTCACCCCACAGGTCGATGCGGATCGGCGCCTCGGCGGTGCTCGGGAAGACGTCGATGATCGCGCCGCGGCGGGCGACCTCGCCGCGGTGCTCGACGAGCTCCTCGCGGCGGTAGCCCATGTGGACGAGGCGGGTGAGCACCTCGTCGGCGTCGAGCACGTCGTTCGGGCGGACGCGGATCGGGTCGATGGTGGTGGCGTCGGGACCGAGCTTCTGCAGGAGTGCCCGCACGCCGGTGACGACGATCGCCGGCATCCGCTCGGGGTCGCGCAGCCGCCAGAGCACCTCCAACCGGCGTCCCATGGTCTCGACGCTGGGGCTCACCCGTTCGAACGGCAGCGTCTCCCAGGCGGGGAACAGCACGACGTCGCCGTGCGGCATGAACTGGGCGAGGTCGTCGTGGAGCTGGCCCGCGTCGCTGCCGGTGGGCGTGGCGACGAGCAGCGGGCGCCGGCCGCCGAGCTGGGCGAGGGCCGCGATCGCGATCGCACGGGCCGACTCGGGGACGGCGACGAGGGCCTGCGGATCGCCGAAGGCATGGGTGAGCCCCGGATCGGACCGGAGCAGCGGTGGCAGTTCGGCGAGCGACATCCGGCTCCCGAGGGTACCGACCCTCATCGCGACCTGCGCGTGGCAGGATGGCGACGTGCGCTGAGTCGACGTTCCCGAGCCCGTCCACCCGTCCGACGCCTCCAGGAGCCTCTCGTGACCACCGCCTCCCTCCACGCCCGCCACCTGAAGCTCACCCTCGGTCGCACGGTCGTGCTCGACGACACCGAGCTCCAGCTCGCCGCCGGATGGCGTGTCGGGCTCGTCGGACCGAACGGCGTCGGGAAGAGCACGCTGCTGCGCGTGCTCGCCGGTCTGCAGCGCGTCGACGAGGGCTCGGTGGTGCTGATGCCCGGCGACGCCACCGTCGGCTACCTGCCCCAGGAGCCCGACCGCAGCGACACCGAGACCGTCGCCGAGTTCCTCGGCCGGCGCACCGGTGTGGCCGCCGCGTCCGCGGAGCTCGACGAGGCGACCGCCGCCCTCGCCGCAGGTGAGCCCGGCAGCGACGACCGGTACTCGACGGCGCTCGACCGGTGGCTCCACCTCGGCGGCGCGGACCTCGACACCCGCACCGGGCCCGTGTGGGCCGAGCTCGGGCTCGCGGATCGCCTGCTCGGGCAGACGATGGCCACGCTGTCGGGCGGCGAGGCCGCACGCGTCGGGCTCGCCGCACTGCTGCTCGCCCGCTTCGACGTGTTCCTGCTCGACGAGCCGACCAACGACCTCGACCTCGACGGCCTGGCCCGGCTCGAGCGCTGGGTGCTCGACCGCCAGGGTGCCGTCGCGATCGTGAGCCACGACCGGGCGTTCCTGCGCCGCACCGTCACCCACGTCGCGGAGCTCGACGAGTTCACGCACCGCATCACCGTGATCGGTGGCGGCTGGGACGCCTACCTCGCCGAGCGCGAGGTGGCGGCCCGGCACGCACGCGAGCGCTACGAGGAGTACGCGGACAGGAAGGCCGACCTGCTCGGCCGCGCGCAGCGCGAACGCGAGTGGGCCACCCAGGGCCTGAGCAAGGCGAAGAAGAAGCCCGACGACAACGACAAGAACATCAAGGCGTTCAAGATCAACCAGAGCGAGCAGCTCGCCGGCAAGGCGGCGCGCACCGAGCGGGCGCTCGAGCGGCTGGAGGTCGTCGAGGAGCCGCGCGAGGCCTGGCAGCTCCGGCTCACCTTCGGTGAGACCGCTCGCAGCGGCGACGTCGTCGTGCGGCTCACGCAGGCCGTCGTGCGATCGGGCTCGTTCCGGCTCGGGCCGATCGACCTCACCATCGGGGCGGGCGAGCGGATCGCGATCGTCGGCCACAACGGCAGCGGCAAGAGCACGCTGCTCGACACGATCCTCGGGCGGCGCGCGCTCGACGAGGGCGAGCGGTGGTTCGGTCCGGGTGTGGTGGTGGGCGAGCTCGAGCAGCGCCGCGAGCAGCTGAGCGACGACGCCACGGTGCTCGACGCCTTCATGCGCGCGACCGGCATGTCGATCCCCGACGCCCGCACGCTCCTCGCGAAGTTCGGCATCGGCGCCGAGGAGGTGCACCGGCCGACCGCGTCGCTGTCACCCGGCGAGCGCACGCGCACGGTGCTCGCGCTGCTCATGGCGAACGGCACGAACTGCCTGGTGCTCGACGAACCGACGAACCACCTCGACCTGCCGGCGATCGAGCAGCTCGAGGTCGCGCTGGAGGCGTTCCGGGGCACCGTGCTGCTCGTGACCCACGACCGCGACCTGCTCGACCACGTACGCCTCACGCGCACGATCCGGCTCGAGCGCGGCGCGATCGTGGACGACGTGCCGGCCGGCTGAACCATCCCGATCGGACGCGCCGGCCGCGTGATTCTGGCCGCGCGGTTCCGGATCAGTCGGCCTGGCTGACGGCCGGCCGCCCACGCTCGGCGTGACGTGGCAGACCGGGGTGGTCGGGTGGGTAGGGGAGCAGGGTGGCGTCGATCCGGTCCCACGCGGCCCGCAGCTCCGCCAACACCTCCGGGTACCGGCGGGAGAGATCCGCTGCCTCGCGGCCGTCGACCGTGACGTCGTACAGCAGCTCGTAGCGGCCGGGGAACCGGGGCCAGTTGCCGAGGTAGGCCCGGTCGCGTCCGTCCCGCAGGTACTTGAACCTTCCCCGCCGCAGGGCTCCCTGGCTGGAGATCCGCCAGAACAGGTCGTGCTCGGGGTGGGCGGCCCCGTCCACCAACCAGGGCAGGAGGCTGACACCGTCGAGCGGCCAGTCGGCGTGCGGGCCGGTGCCGGCGGCGTCGAGGAAGGTGGCGGTCCAGTCCATGGTGATGTTGGGCTGGTCGGCCACCTGGTGGGGGTCGACCGCCTCCGGCCAGCGCAGGATGAACGGCACCCGGATGCCACCCTCGGTGAGATCGCCCTTCTCACCCACGTAGGGCCAGTTCATCGACCACCGCTCGCCCCCGTTGTCGGAGCAGAACACGATCAGTGTGTCGTCGCGCTTGCCGGCCCGGTCGATGGCCGCCAGCACCTCCCCGATGGCGTCGTCCATCGTCTCCACCAACTCGCCGTACTTGGCCAGCGACCCGGAGTCGGTGTGGAGCAGCGGGAACGGCACCTTGCCCTCCGCGTACTGCTGACGGATCCGCCGGCCCTCCTCGGCGTCGGCGCGCCCCTCCCACGGCCAGTGCGGGGCCGTGTAGTTGAGCTGGAGGTAGAACGGCCGGTCGCGTGGGGTGGAGATCCACTCCGCAGCGCGAGCCGAGATGAGGTCGGTGTAGTAGCCGGTCATCTCGACCGGCGTCTCGCCCTCGAACAGGTCGGGTTCGCCGAGGGTGCCGATGTGCTCGAAGTAGTCCATGGCCCCGTCGAGGTTGCCGAAGAACGTCTGGAACCCGATGCGCAGCGGCGAGTACCAGGGCAGCCAGCCGCAGTGCCACTTGCCGAACATGGCGGTGTCGTACCCGGCGTCGAGCAGCAGCGACGGAAGGGTCGGGTGGTCGGCCGGGATGCCGTTGCCGTCGGCCCTGGTGCGCAGCGGCTCCTCCAACCCGGCCGCGAGCCGCCCGGGGTTGCGGCCGGTGTAGAGGCTGAACCGGGTGGGTGAACACCACGAGGAGCCGGCGTAGGCGTGGGTGAACCGGATCCCCTCTGCGGCCAGCCGGTCGAGGTGGGGGGTGCGGATCGAGGGGGACCCGAAGCAGCCGAGATCCGACCAGCCGAGATCGTCGGCCAGGATGAACACCAGGTTGGGGGCTGCGGGGCGTCCCCCTCGCCTGCTGACGAAGGGAACCTCTTCAGCGTGTTGCGGGGCGGGAAGCATCGGTCCTCCGGTGGGCGTCGCCCAGGTGTCCGGGACGCTAGCCCGGCGTCAGCCGGTCGACCGGGCCGGCCTGTCGCAGCGGGGGGCGCGGTCCGAGCAGCTCGTCGCTCCCCGGGCTCGTCACCCGCGAGCCATCTCCATGAAGCGGCGGAGCTCCCCCGGGATGTCGGGACCCGCCGGCTGGTAGGCGATCTCCGTGGCACCGGCGGCGGACTGCTGTGCGAGGCGGTCGCGCCACGCCGCCGCGGTGCGGGCGTAGCCGAACATCGACAGCACCTCGCCGGTCACCACCAGCCGGTCGCGTGCGTTGGCCTCGATGAGGTGTCCCTCGTGGAGCGCGAGGTGGCGTTCGGCCTCGGGGAACTCCTCGAGCGCCGCCACCCAGGCGTCGCCACCCGGCAACGAGGCAGCCGCCCCGCGCAGGTGCAGCGCGTGGTAGGCGAGTGCCCCGGCGTGCCCGGCTGCGGCGAGCGACCGCTCGCTGCCCGGGTCCTCGCCGTCGTCGAGCACGGTGCCGAAGGTGAGCACCGAGCAGCGGTCGAACCCCTGCGTCGGCGAGGTGGCGAACACCCCGTCGGCGAGCTCGCGGGCGACGGCCTCGCCCTTCGGGCCACCGGTGCCGAGCAGGAACGGCACCCGGATCGGGCGTGGTGCACCGAACCCGTCGGGGTGCAGCATCCGCATCGCACCGCCCTCCCACACGACGGTGTCGCCGGCGAGCAGCCCCTGCACCGCCAGCACGTACTCGCGCACGAACGACCACCGCAACGGCTTCTGCCCGAGGGTGTACCGGCCCGTGAACCCCGAGCCGATCGCGACGTTCACCCGTCCGGGTGCCAGCGCGACGAGCGTGCCGATCGCCGAGGCGGTCGCCATCGGGTGACGCAGCGACGGGATCGCGACACCGGGCCCGAGCCCGATCGTCGAGGTGCGCCGGGCGCACTCGGCGAGGATCATCCAGACGTCCGGGTAGAGCGCCGGTGAGTCGTAGAGCCAGGCGCGGCGGTAGCCCAGCTCCTCGGCGAGTGCCACGTGGTCGGGGGTCGCCATCGAGGTCGCGAACGCGCAGGAGATGTCCACGCGTGGGACCGTACCCGAGCGGGGCGACCGCCGGGTGCGGCTCAGGGTCGCGGCGGGTCGAGGGTGGGGGAGTTGTAGACGCGCTGGGCGGCGTCGACACCGTCGGTGAGCAGCACCTCCACGGCGTCGGCGGCGTGCTGGATCGCGACGTCGAGCAGCTCGCGCTCGCGCGGCGGCAGCTTCGACAGCACGTGCCCCGCGCCGTGCTCCTTCGACGGTGGCTTGCCGATCCCGATCCGCACCCGCAGGTAGTCCTGGGTGTGCAGGTGGGCGGTGATGCTCCGCAGACCGTTGTTGCCGGCGAGGCCACCGCCGGCCTTCACCCGCACCACCCCGGGCGGCAGGTCGAGCTCGTCGTGGATCACGATCAGCTGCGCCGGATCGGTGAGGCCGTGGCGCTTCATCAGCGGTCGTACGGCCTGCCCGCTCTCGTTCATGTACGTGAGCGGGAACGCGAGCACCACCCGCACGCCGCGCAGCGTCGCATCGGCGACGGTGGCCTGGTCGCGGCCGGGCTTGAGCACGACTCCGGCTCGCTCGGCGAGCTCGTCGATCGCCTCGGCGCCGACGTTGTGGCGCGTGCGTTCGTACTGCCGGCCGGGGTTCCCCAACCCCACGATCAGCGCCTCGACGGCCATGCGGGTGAGCCTGTCACGAGCCGGCGGAGGCCCTGGGGCATCCCGGCATCACGTCGTCGGCAGCGGGGTCGATCGACCCCGCACCGGTTCAGTCGGCGGCGCCCTCGCCCGCACTCTCGGCGGCGGCCGCCGCAGCGCGGGAGAGCAGCACGGTGACGACGGGCATCTCCGGGTCGCCGGTCGGGGTGACGCCCGCGGGCATCGGCACGTCGGCCAGGCGGATGACGGAGTCGACCTGGAGGTCGGTGATGTCGATCACGAAGTCGGACGGCATGTTGTTCGGGGTGCACACGACCTCGATGGCGTCGACCGCCGGGTCGACCAGGCCACCGGCGCCGAGCACGGCCTTGGCCTCGCCCTCGAGGCGCACCGGCACGCTGACCGTGATCTCCTCGTTGAGGTTGACCTGGAGGAAGTCGATGTGGCTCACGGTGCGCTTGATCGGGTGGCGCTGGAGCTCCTTCACGACCGCCGGGTAGTTCTTGCCGTCGACCTCGAGCGCCAGCACGGTGTTGGCGCCGGACGGCCCGGACAGCGCGAGGCGCAGGTCACGACGCTCGACGGTGACCGAGATCGGGGTCATGCCGCGGCCGTACAGCACGCCGGGGATGTGGCCCTCGGCGCGGAGGCGACGAGCAGCGGCGGAGCCGGTGGGGCGGCCGGTGGTGGCGACGAGCTTGGTTTGCGACATGACGAGCCTCGATCGGATTCCGTGCGTTTTCGTGCATCACGGCCTGCATCCCAGACGATGCAGAACGGCTCGCCATGCTACCGGGGCGCGCGGCGGAATCGCCACCCGCCGGCGGCTCGGACGGCCCCCGGCGGGTCCGCCCCGTCGCGGCAGGTCAGGCCTGGTTCTCGCCGCCGAAGATCTCGCTCACGCTGGTGTCGTCGAACACCGCGTTGAGCGCATCGGCGATGAGCGGGGCGATGGAGAGCACCTCGATCTTGTCGATCTGCTTCTCCGGCGGCAGCGGCAGGGTGTTGGTGAGCACCACCCGGTCGATGCGCGAGTTCTTCAGTCGGTCGACGGCCGGGCCGCTGAGCACACCGTGGGTGGCCATCGCCCACACCTCGGTGGCACCGCGGGCGAGGAGCACGTCGGCGGCGGCGCAGATCGTGCCGCCGGAGTCGATCATGTCATCGGTGAGGATGCACAGGCGGCCCTCGACCTCGCCGATGACCTCCTTGGCCTCGGCGACGTTGGTGGTGCCCTTCGGCCGCCGCTTGTAGATGAACGCCAGGTCGGCGCCCTTGTCGGTGAGGTGCTGCGCCATCCGCTCGGCCACCTTGATGCGGCCGGCGTCGGGCGACACGATCACCGGGTTGCTCGCGTTGGCGCGGATGTAGCTCTCCAGCACCGGCATCGCCGTGAGGTGATCCACCGGACCGTCGAAGAACCCCTGGATCTGGCCCGAGTGGAGGTCGATCGAGATCATCCGCTTGGCGCCGGCGGCCCGGAACAGGTCGGCGACGAGCTTCGCGGTGATCGGCTCGCGGCCCTCGGCCTTGCGGTCCTGGCGGGCGTAGCCGTAGAACGGGCAGACGGCCGTGATCCGCTTCGCCGAGGCGCGGTGGGCGGCGTCGATCATGATGAGCTGCTCCATGATCGAGTCGTTGATGCTGCGCCCGTCGCAGCCGTAGTGGGTCTGCATGATGAACACGTCGGTGCCGCGGATGCTCTCCGCGAACCGCGGGCGGATCTCACCGTTGGCGAACTCCACGAGGTTCGGGTCGCCGAGCTGCACCCCGAGGTGGGTCGCGACCTCCTCGGCGAGTGCCGGATGGGTGCGCCCCGAGTACAGCGACATCCGTTTGGTGGTGACCTTCTCCATGGTCGAACCGGCTTTCTCCCCGTGGGCCTGCGGCGTCAGGCCGTAGGGGCAGTGTAGAACGCGCCGGTTCGCGCGCCCGCAGCGACGGCGCTGCCGACGGGCAGGTGGGCGTACGGGCCCACGTGCGCGCCCGGGCCGATCTCGGCGTCGTGACCGACCGTCTGCTCGACGATGCATCCGTCGCCCACGCGGCAGTCGACGAGCCGTGTGTCGGGGCCGATCTCGCAGCCGTCGCCGATCGCCGTGTCCCCCTGCAGGAGCGTGCCCGGGTAGAGCGTGACGTCGCGGCCGAGGGTGACGGTGATGTCGATGAAGGTCTGGCGCGGGTCGAGCATCGTGACGCCGCCGATCAGCCACCGCCGGTTCACGCGGCTGCGCAGCTCGCGCTCGGCCAGGGCGAGCTGCCAGCGGTCGTTGACCCCCTGGGTCTCCTCGGGTGCGGCTTCGTAGGTGCCGACGCGGTGGCCCATGCTGGCGAGCACACCGACGACGTCGGTGAGGTAGTACTCGCCCTGCGCGTTGTCGGGCGACAGGTGGCGCAGGGCCGGCCCGAGCAGGTCGCGTCGGAACGCGTACATGCCCATGTTCGCCTCGCGGATCGCCCGCTCCTCGTCGGAGGCGTCGCGCTCTTCCACGATGCGCAGCACACGGCCGGGGCCGCCCTTGGCGGGTCCGCGCACCACCCGGCCGTACCCGGTGGGGTCGTCGAACACGCTGGTGGTGACGGTGGCCGCGTTGCCGTTCGCGAGATGGGTGGCGACGAGGCCCTCGAGCGTCTCGGGTCGCAGCAGCGGGGTGTCGCCCGGCAGCACGATCACCGTGGAGTCGTCGTCGAGGTCGTCGCCGGGGATGGCGGTCATGCCCACCATCGCCGCGTCGCCGGTGCCACGCTGCACGGTCTGCTCCACGAACGCCACGTTCGCCCAGTCGGGTGCCTGCTCCTGCACCTTCTTGGTGACCCGCTCGGCACCGTGGCCGACGACGAGCACGGTGCGGTCGATGTCGAGCCGCTCGAGCGCGTGGATGACGTGCATCACCATCGCTCGGCCGCAGATCAGGTGGAGCGGCTTGGGGCGGGCGGACCGCATGCGCGACCCCTCGCCTGCCGCGAGGACGATGGCGGAGACTCCCATGGGATCGTTCTACCGCACCCGTGCGTCCGCGGGACGGCACGTGACGGAGTGGGCACCGTGGGCGGCACGCACGATGCGTGCCGGCGCGCCACGATCGGGTTCCGGGGAGAGGACTCGAACCCCTATACGCGGCACCAAAAACCGCTGTCCTACCATTGAACGACCCCGGATGGACGGGGGTCAGGCTAGCGGTGCGCCAGGTCGCGGACCCGGTGGTCGCGCCGGGGGTGGCGGTCGGGAGTGGCGGTCGGGGGTGGCGGTTCGGGGAGGCGGCCCGGTAGCGTCTCACGAGCTATGGGTTCACTGATCAAGAAGCGTCGCAAGCGCATGCGCAAGAAGAAGCACAAGAAGATGCTCCGTCGCACGCGCCACCAGCGCCGCTAGTCACGTCACGTCCATCCCCCCGCCGCGCCGCCCTCGGGCCGGTCGGCGGCCGTACGCGTCGGCCCCCGCAGCACCGCTGCGCCGGGGCCGGTTTCGCGTCTCGGGTGCCGTCGGGCCGACGGTGACGGTGCCGGTGACCCTCCGGTGACGACCGGAACGGCTCAGAGCCGGGTGCGGGTGAGCACCACGGTGGCCTCGGGGGCGAGGTCCCCCACGGCCGGGTGGTGGCCCTCCAGGAACCACGTGGCACCGCTGCCCGCCAGGGTGGGTGCCACTCCGGCGAGCTCGCCGATCCGGTCGCGCCAGCGGGCGAGTTCGGGTTCCACGGCGATCGCCGCCGGCTCGAGGTCGTTGGGGCCCGCGGCCGTCGGTCCGCCGAGCGCGTCCCAGGCTCGGTAGGCGGCCGGGGTGCTCACGGCCAGCGGGGGCACCACGAGGGTGACGTCCAGCGCGATCGGGGGCAGCGGGTCCAGCAGCTCGCCGATCCCGCGCACGCGTGCGCGGCCGCCGCGGATGCAGAAGGGGATGTCGGCACCGAGGCGGGACACGGCGACCAGCTCGTCGTCGGTGTCGCCGACGCCGGCCCAGCGCAGCACCGCGGCTGCGTCGGCCGAGCCGCCGCCCAGGCCGCCACCGTGCGGGATCGCCTTGTGGAGGTGGATCCCGGCGGTGCGCCCGGTGAGGCGCAGCGCCCGCAGCACCAGGTTGCCCTCGTCGAGGGGCACGCCACCGGCGAACGGGCCGTCGCAGGTGAGCCCGTGGCCGTCGGGGTCGATCACCAGGGTGTCGGCGAGCTCGAGCGTGACCATCTCGGCGTCGAGGAGGTGGTACCCGTCGTCGCGCACCCCGGTGATGCGCAGGGTGCGGGTGAGCTTCGCCGGCGCCGCCACGGTGACGGCGCGCAGTGCGGTCGGCTGGTCGGGGATCATCGGTGCCGATCGTGTCACGCCGGGTGTGGCGCGGCGGTCCAGGCGTCGGCGAGCCGGCCCCACTCGACGACGTCGAGCTCCTCGGGACGGCGCTGGCCGTCGATGTCCGCCGCCTCGAACACCTCCGGGGCGACCACGCCGGCGAGCGACCGGCGCAGCATCTTGCGTCGCTGCCCGAACGCGGTGCGCACGAGCCGGAACAGCACCTCGGGGTCGGCGTCGGTGGCCGGGTGCTCGCGCCGGGTGATCTCGGCGAGCGCCGACTCGACGTTCGGTCGCGGGACGAAGACGCTGGCCGGCACGAGGCCGGCGATGCGGGCCGTGGCCCAGTACGCGACCTTCACGGTGACGGCGCCGTAGGCCGGGGTGCGGGGGACGGCGGCGAACCGCTCGGCCACCTCCCGCTGCACCATCACGAGCATCCGTTCGACGGCGGGCACGGTGTCGAGCACGTCGAGCACGAGGGGGGTGGCGATGTTGTACGGCAGGTTCGCCACGAGCACCCACCGGTCGTGGCCGTCGAGCAGCTCGTGCCAGTCGAGGCGCATCACGTCGCCCTCCACCACGGTGACGTCGCCGTGGCCGGCCACCACCTCGCGCAGCACGGGCAGCACGCCCCGGTCGACCTCCACGGCTCGCACCGTGGCCCCGGTCTCGGCGAGGGCGAGGGTGAGCGAGCCGAGGCCGGCCCCGATCTCGACGACGTGGTCGCCCTGTCCGATCTCCGCGAGGCGGGCGATGCGTCGGACGGTGTTGGGGTCGCCGACGAAGTTCTGCCCGAGGTCGCGGCGTGCCGCGAGGCCGTGCTCGGCGAGCAGGCGGGTGACGTCGGCGCGCGACAGCACGGCGAGGTGCCGCTACCAGCTGATCCGCACGGGCACCGGGGCGTCGACGAGATCGGCGATCTTGACGAACAGGTCGGTGTCGATCGTGACCGCGACGCCGTACGGGACCGACACGCCGTTGGTGGTGCGGCAGGTGATCGACAGGCCGTTGTCGATGTTGGTGACGGTGATGAGGGTGTTGGACGGAAGGCCCGGCGCGGCGCACATGCGGTCGGTGGTCTGGTCGAAGCGCTTGAAGGAGGCGGTGCCCTCCTTCTCGTCGTCGCCGGGTGCATCGGGGAGGGCGACGTCGATCACGGCGGGCGCCACGACCACGACGGTGTTGTCGAGGAAGACGGGCACCTCGGGCTCGGTGTCGACGGGCAGTTCCTCGACGGTGGAGACCGCGGGGGCGGGGACGCCCGCGGCCGCGACGCCGGGGGACGCCGTGGGGTCGTCGCGGTCGAACAGCCAGATGGCCGGGAGGGCCACGACGGTGAAGACGGTGGCGAGCGCGATCCGCCGGCGCTCGTGGACGTCCATGACGAAAAGGCTACGAACTACATCGATGAAAGGCAAGGCAGGCCGGTTCATGCACCGTCCACCCGGTGGATCCGCCTCAGCGGTCGTCGTCGCCGTGGCCTGCGGCCAGCGCCGGGAACGCGGCGCGCGTGGCGGCCACGGTGGCGGCGGCGAACGCCTCCAGCGGCTCGTCGCGCAGGTCGGCCACGAACTGCGCCACGTGGTGCACGAACGCCGGCTGGTTGGCGCGACCGCGGTGGGGTACCGGGGCGAGGTA
>WLDE01000279.1 GCA_009704985.1 Actinomycetota bacterium
GGTGCGGTGCCCGGCGTGCGCTGCGTGCACGCACCCGCGGGAATCGACTGGCTGCAGGCCGACGAGATGACCGTGTGCTGCGGTGCGGGCACACCGGTCGACGAGCTCCAGTCAGCGCTCGCGGCGGTGGGGCAGCGGGTGGCGCTGCCGCCTGGCGGCTCCGTCGGCGGAGCGCTCGCCGTCGGTCGTGCGGGTGTGCGCCGCCTCGGCGACGGCCCGGTACGCGATGCCGTGCTCCAGGCGCGGTACGTCAGTTCGGCCGGCGACGTGGTGAAGGCCGGCGGTCCGACGGTGAAGAACGTGAGTGGGTTCGACCTCTGCCGATTGCTGGTCGGGTCGCACGGCACGCTCGGATTCGTCGGCGAGGTGATCCTGCGCACGCGTCCGATCGCTCCGGTGAGCCGCTGGTTCACGATCGAGACCGGCGATCCCATGGCGGTGTTCATCGCGCTGCACCGTCCGGTGTCGGTGCTCTGGGACGGCCGTACGGTGCACGTGCTGCTCGAGGGTCACCGTCTCGACGTCGACGAGCAGGCCGCACGGCTCGGGCTCGCGCCGGCCGAGGATGCCCCGGTGGTTCCGCCTGCGCGTCGGTTGGTCGCTCCGTCGCAGACCCTCGCCGAGGTGGCGGCGCTGACCCCCGGCGACGTCGTGGCCGAGCTCGGACTCGGGATCCTCCACGTCCAGGCCGACTCGTCGGAATCGCACGTCGGCCCGGTCCCCGAGCCCGGTGTCGCCTCGATCGAGGCACGTGTGAAGGCGCAGTTCGATCCGACGGGCCGGCTGAACCCGGGTCGCACCGCCCGTGGTTGAGATCGCGTCCCTGCCGTTCGTGGCACGCCCGCCCGGCGACCCGGACGGGGTGCTCGCCGCAGCGCGCCTCGCCGCGGGGCGATGGGGGTTGGGCGAGCCGGTGCTGCTGCGCACCGGGATGAACGCGCTCTTCGACGCCGGTGACGAGGTGGTGCTGCGCGTCGGCCGGCCCACGGCCGATCCTCGAGCGGCCGTGTGGCTCGCCGCGTGGCTCACGGAGCGGGGGCTGCGCGTGCCGGTGGTGGTGGAGCCCGAGCCGATCGTGGTGGGCGAGCTCGCCGTGATCGCCCAGCGCCGGGAGGTCTCCGTGGGTGAGATCGACTGGTCCGCGGTCGGCGCGATGGTGGCTCGACTGCACGCAGTGGACGACGCGGCGATCGACGAGGTGTCCCGGCACCACCCGACGCCCTGGTGCGGGTCGTTCCCGTGGTGGGACTTCGACGCGCTCCTGTCCGACGTCGGTCCGTCGCTCGACCCTGCGGCGCGGGCGGGCATCGACGCCGCGCTCGGGCGTCTCGGCGCCTGGCCGGAGCTCGTGACCGATCGGGTGCTGTGCCACGGTGACGTGCATCCCGGGAACGTGCTGCAGACCGCGGACGGCCCGGTGCTGCTCGACTGGGACCTGCTCAGCCTCGGCCCACCCGCGTGGGATCACGGTCCGCTGCTCGACTGGACGACTCGATGGGGTGGTGCTCCCGGTGTGTACGAGCGCTTCGCCGACGGCTACGGCCAGTCGTTCCGCGGGGATCCGCTCGCCGAGGCACTCGCCGAGCTGCGGCTGGTGGCGGCCACGCTGATGCGGGTGCGGGCCGGTCGTACCGACCCCGCGGCGGAGGAGGAGGCGGAGCGTCGTCTTCGCTACTGGCGCGGCGACCCCGACGCGCCCCCCTGGCACGCCGCCTGATGTCCTGGGTGCCGGCGAGCTCGGGTGAGCTGGTGCGGTGAGGTGGGTGTGGCGCCCAGGACGTGAGCGGGGCGGTCCTGGGTGCCGGCGAGCTCGGGTGAGCTGGTGCGGTGAGGTGGGCGTGGCGCCCAGGACGTGAGCGGGGCGGTCCTGGGCGCCGGTGTGCTCGGGTGGGCTGGTGCGGTGAGGTGGGCGTGGCGCCCAGGAGGTCAGGTCGGCTGACAGGTGGGGCAGTAGTAGCAGGGGCGCCCGGCCAGCTCGACCGACTCGATCGGGGTGCCGCACCGCAGGCAGCGGTCGCGCTTGTAGGCGTAGGTGGCCTCGCCGCGACGGATGCGGCGCCCGCGGGGGAGGTCCAGCTCCCGGCGGTCGACGGTGATGATCCGGTTGTCCTTCACGCCCTGCTTCAGCATCGCGACGATGGTCGACCAGAGCGCCTCCAGCTCCGCCGGGTCGAGGTCGCGGCCGAGCCGGGTGGGGCGGATCCCGTTCACGAACAGCGCCTCCGCCCGGTACACGTTGCCGACGCCGCACATCACCGACTGGTCGAGCAGGAGCGCGCCGATCGGTTGGCGGCTCCGGGCGATGCGGTCGAAGGCGGCCTGCGGACGTGCGTCGCGACGCAACGGGTCCGGGCCCAGACGGGCGACGATCCGGTCGCGGTCCGACTCGTCGCCGATCGAGCAGTCGGTGGGCCCGGCGAGGTCGATCGTGACGTCGGGGGTGGACAGTCGCATCCGCACGGCGCCACGCGGCTCCGGTGCCTCCTCGTCGCCGTGCCGTGACACTCGGTACTTGCCGAACAGCCCCAGGTGCACGTGGCCGACGAGTCCGTTCGACCACGTGTAGAAGAGGTGCTTGCCGTACGCCTCGAGCCGGTCGAGCCGCTGTCCGTCGACCAGGATGGCATCGGCGAAGCGTCCCTGTGGCGACGAGACCGTGACCGCACGCCCCACCAGCAGCCTCCCGTGGTCTCGCGCGATGCGGTGCAGCGTGTGGCCTTCGGGCATGCGTGGGCAGGGTAGGGGACCGGCGTCGCGTCCGCCTGGTCGAGTCGTGGAGACCTGTGTCGCACGGCCGCACGGGCGGACACGGGCTGACACCGCCCCGATCACCGCGGGCGCCGAGGAGCGCCGCCCGCGGTGATCGGGGCGGTGCGACACCCGGGCGGTACATTCGCCGCGTGGACCTCGGGATCGATCCGGACGAACTCGCCACCTGCGTGAGCTGTGGGCTGTGCCTGCCGCACTGCCCGACGTTCCGGGTCACCGGCGAGGAGGGGCTGTCGCCGCGCGGCCGGATCGCGGCGATGCGAGCCGTGCAGCTCGAGGACGCGCCGGTCGACGACACCTTCCTCTCGTTCGTCGGCACGTGCGTGCAGTGCCGCGGATGCGAACCGGCGTGCCCGAGCGGGGTGCCCTTCGGACACCTCATGGAGGCCACGCGTGCCTCTCTCGCGGCCGACGGACGGATCACCCCGTGGTGGCAGCGCCTCGGGTTCCGCGTGCTCGCCCACCACCGATTGCTGCTCGTCGGCTCCACCCTGCTGGCGCTCGGCCAGCGAGCCCGGCTCGTGCCCACCCGGCTCGGACTCGGCCGGCTGCCCGTGCGCCGGCCGCCGGCCCTCCGGCCCACGGGCCAGGACGTGTGGCTGTTCACCGGCTGCGTGATGGATGCCTGGCAGCGCCACGTGCACGTCGCCACCGCCCGGGTGCTCCAGGCGGTCGGCACCACGTTTGCACTCCCGGGCGCCGGCGGCGGGTGCTGCGGGGCACTGCACGTGCACGCCGGTCTCGCCGACGACACCCGACGGCTCGCCGAGCAGGTGATGGCCTCCATGCCCGGCGACGCCCCGATCGTGGTGAACTCGGCCGGCTGTGGGGCGGCGCTGCAGGACTACGGCCACCTCCTCGGCACGGCCGAGGCTCGGGCGTTCTCCGCCCGTGTGGTCGACGTGCACCGGTTCGTGGCCGGGCGCATCGACCGGCTCGTCCCGCAGCGCCGGCTGGAGCCCGTCATCGTCCAGGATCCCTGCCACCTCCGGCACGTCCAGCGCGCCCACGCCTCGGTCCGCACCGTGTTGGCCGCGGTCGCCGACGTGGTCGAGCTCGACGACGAGGGTCTGTGCTGCGGTGCCGGGGGTGCCTACTCGGCCCTCCAGCCCGAACTCGCCGGCCAGGTCCGCGACCGGAAGCTGGCGGCGATCGAGCGGGCCGGCGGCGCCGAGGGCGCTCGAGTGGTGGCCAGCGCCAACCCCGGCTGTGCGATGCACCTGCAGGCGGTCGGGGTGCGGGTGCGGCACCCGATGGAGCTCGTCGCCGAGGCGCTGTCGTGAGCGGGCGCTACGACGACCTGGCCGATCAGCTCGCCGAGGTGGCGGCGGCACTCGACGAGCGTGCCTTCGAGCTGCTCCGCAGTGCGGCCCGCGAGGGGACGGGCCGGCCCGACGACGACAAGCGTCTCATGCAGGCCCGACGGGCGATCGAGAAGGCCGAACGCCTGCTCCGCGACGATCGCGAGATCTCTGCGGACGGAATCTAGTCAGAGATTGCCTGTATTCGAGCACTAGGTCTATCGTTCCTCCGTCATCCCGATGGAAGGAGCCGTCATGTCCGATACCGCAGCTGCCTCGAAGCCGCCCGTCCCGATCACCGTCGCCCGAGGTGACGGAATCGGACCCGAGATCATGGATGCCACGTTGCGCATCATCCAGGCGGCCGGCGCACGTCTCGCGATCGAGGAGATCGAGATCGGTGAGGCCGTGTACCAGCGGGGCAACTCGGCCGGCATCGAGCCCGAGTCGCTCGAGTCGCTGCGGCGCACGGGTGTGTTCCTGAAGGCGCCGATCACGACGCCGCAGGGTGGCGGTTTCAAGAGCCTCAACGTGACGGTCCGCAAGACCCTCGGTCTGTACGCCAACGTCCGCCCGTGCCCGAGCTACGCGCCGTTCGTGGCCACGAAGCACCCGGTGATGGACGTGGTCATCGTCCGTGAGAACGAAGAGGACCTCTACGCCGGCATCGAGCACCGCCAGAGCGACGAGGTCTACCAGTGCCTCAAGCTCATCACCCGTCCCGGCTGCGAGCGCATCGCTCGCTATGCCTTCGAGTACGCCCGTGCCTACAACCGCAAGAAGGTCACGGCGTTCACGAAGGACAACATCATGAAGATGACCGACGGCCTGTTCCACCAGGTCGCGGAAGAGGTCGCCGCCGAGTACCCCGACATCGAGTTCGAGCACTGGATCGTCGACATCGGCGCCGCCAAGCTGGCCGACACGCCCGAGGCGTTCGACGTGGTGCTCCTGCCGAACCTGTACGGCGACATCCTCTCCGACGTGGCCGCGCAGATCGCCGGCTCGGTCGGCCTCGCCGGCAGCGCGAACATCGGCCCCACCACGGCGATGTTCGAGGCCATCCACGGGTCCGCGCCGCGTCGTGCGGGCCAGGACGTCGCCAACCCGTCGGGTCTGTTCCTCGGGGCGGTCCAGATGCTCGTGCACATCGGCCAGGGCGACGTCGCCACCCGCGCCCACAACGCCTGGCTGCGCACGATCGAGGACGGCATCCACACCTACGACATCTTCGACCCGGCCGTGAGCACCGAGAAGGTCGGCACGTCGGCGTTCGCCGACGCGGTGATCGCACGGCTCGGTCAGGAGCCGACCAAGCTCAAGGCCGTCAAGTACGCCGACTCGCCCGAGATCAACGTGAAGGTGCCGACGCGTCCCCGTCAGAAGAAGGAGCAGGTCGGCATCGACGTGTTCCTCGACGCCCCCGGTGTCACCCCGGACCAGCTCGGCGCCGCGCTCGAGCCCCTCGCCGGGCCCGAGTTCGCCCTCGACATGCTCTCGAACCGTGGTCAGAAGGTGTACCCCGGTGGTGCGCCGGAGACGCTCTGCGTCGACGCCTTCCGCTGCCGGTTCCTGAGCCCCACCCCGGTGGAGCCGGGCGCCACGATCCGGCTGCTCGCCCGGTTGAACGACGCCGGTCACCACTTCATCAAGAGCGAGGGCCTGTTCACCTTCGACGGGGTGCCGGGCTTCTCCAAGGGCCAGGGGCAGTGATGCAGGCGCTGCAGATCTCGATCGTGTCGGCCGACGAGGCACCGGCGTTCTGCCGGCAGCTGTCGGCGCTGGTGAACCACACCCCGATGCATCTCGCACGGGTGCTCGAGACCGCGGTGCAGGTGTACCCGGTCCGGCTCGACAGCATCACCGGGCAGGCCACGGTGCGCACGTGCGAACTGCGGATGCGCCACGCCCAGGCCGATCTGACCGAGGACGTCGCGGAACGGGTGCTCGCCCGGGTCCGGGCGTGCTACGAGGTCACCGAGGTGCGCTTCACCACCTCGAGCGGGTCGCCGACCGCGACCTCACCCTCGACCGCGACCTCACCCTCGACGGCGACGGCGGCCTAGTCGCCGACGTCGGGGTCGAACCGGCGCA
>WLDE01000280.1 GCA_009704985.1 Actinomycetota bacterium
CCGCGACCGGCGGGACGGCGACCGCAGCTGGCGGTGGCGCGGCACCGGCGCCGCCGGCCACGGGTTGCGCGGCGTTGAACGAGAGAAGACCTGCGGCGCCGGTCGCGATCGCCAGCTTCGGATGAGCGTCCACGGCGACCGGACGGCCGGTCTCTCGCTGGATCGCCTCGGCCACGGCCGGCATGCGGGAGCTGCCCCCCACGAGCAGGACCCGGCTGATGCGGTCCATCGTCAGTCCGGCGCTGCGGACCGCACGGTCGAGGGCCTCGACGGTCTCCTTCAGCCGTGGCCGGACCATGTCCTCGAGCTCACCACGCGTGAGCCGCACACTGGTCTGGATGCCCGGGAGCGAGACGGGGATGACGGCGTCGGTGTCGCTCGACAGGCCCTCCTTCGCGTCGCGGCAGTCGACCCGGAGTCGGGCGACGGCGGACCGCACCGCCGGGTCATCGGGGTCGAGCGCGCGCACCGCACCGTCGAGCACCTGGTCGACGTGGGCGAGGATCGCGGCGTCGATGTCGATGCCACCGAATCGTTCCATGCCCTCCGGACGTCCGATCAGCGCGAATCCGGCGTCGGTGCGTTGCACCAGTGCGACGTCGAGGGTGCCACCACCGAAGTCGTACACCGCCACGATGCTTCCGGGCTCGACACGGTTCCTGGCCGAGTACGAGATGGCGGCTGCCTGAGGCTCCGCGAGGAACTCCACCCGAGCCAGGTCGAGGCCCGCGTGTCGCGCCACCTCGCGCATCATGTCGAGCTTGTACGGGCCGTAGTTCGCCGGATGCGTGATGACGACCTGCTCCGGTGCCTCACCCTCTCGCTCGACCACGAGCCCGACGACACGGCGGAGGAGGTGCCCCATCAGCGCTTCGGCGCCGTAGGGGGTACCTCCCAGGACCAGCGGTACCGGGTCGCCGAGCCGTCGCTTGAACTCCCGCGCCATCCTCGACGGCTGGTCGATCCCACGGCGGACGGCCGCTTCACCGACGAGCACGTCGCCGTCATCTCTCAGGAGCACGACCGACGGGATCACCGGGCTGGTCGTCCCCAGTGAGCTCACCTCGACACGCCCACCCCGTTCGGTTGCAGCCGCCGTGTAGGTCGTACCGAGATCGATTCCCAACCGGTAGGGCAACCTGCGCTCCTGTCGACGACGCCGTGCGAGTGGCCGGTGGTTGCCGAGGCTAGTTGATCGGGCGACGGCGCCGGCCAACCGAACCACCCGAACCCGATGGCGATCGGGACGGAGCAGGCGACACGTCGCCCGCTCTGGGTGGTCCCGATCACGGCGATCGTGGCCGAACGCACGCTCCGGAGGGGGCCGACCACGTCGACGTGATCACATCTGCGGGGTCGGTCGATCAGCTCGGCGAACGCCACATGGGAAGGACGTCGTAGACGATGCCGAGCGTCGCGATCACCAGGAGCAGCACACCGGACGCGATGCCGACCTCACGATGACGGCGGGTGAGGAACGTGGTGATCGACCGCTGCGCCGGCCGAGCGAGCAGCGGCAGGAGCACGAGCGGCCACCCGAACCCGAGTCCGAAGGCCAGGAAGTAGCCGAGGGAGTCGAGGAAGCTGCCGGCACCCGCGACCGAGCCGATCGTGAACGCCGAGATGATCAGCGGCCCGGTGCAGGGCAGTGTCATCGGAGCGAGCATCGTGCCGTACAGGAATGCTCCGGCTGCGGGATTGCGGACCACCGGCGTCGACGTCACCGCGAGCCGGGCGAAGGGGTTCTTCCCGAACAACATCGCGACACCGAGCACGAGCACCACCGCATACAACACCGGGAGCACCACGCCCAGTACGTCGGCGACCGCAGCGTTCAACAGGTGGAAGACCCCGCCGATGGCGACCAGCAACACCATCACCCCGGCGAACACCATCAGGCCGAGGAAGGGCATCCAACGTCGGGCACGGGGGTTGTTCGACTGCTGGGCGAACATCACGAACATGCCGGGGTACAGCGGCAACATGCAGACGTTGCCGAGGATGGCTGCATTGCCGAGCGCGAACGGCTCGAGGAACGACCTCACGATGCGCTCAGACCTGCCCGGTCACCTTCGCCACGATGTCCTCGGCCGACTCGAATCCGGTGCTCAGCTCCCCGGCAGCACCCATGGCGTCGATCACCACCTTCGGCGTGCTGGGCGGGTTCGCCGCCGACTGGCCGAGCCCGTCGACGAACGCGGCCAACGCCTCCGGGGTCAGCACGGCGAAGCGCACGGCGTCGAAGCCGTTGGCGGCGGCGTAGTCGGCGACGTCGCCGTTCGACAGGCCCGTCTCCACGCTCACGGCGATGAACACGGCCTGGTCCCCCACCTGTTCGGCCGCCGCGTTCGTGGCCTCCAGCTGGTCCTTGCACTTCGGGCACCAGGTGGCGAACGTCTCGACGAACACCGGCGTGCCGCGGAAGTCGGCGAGCGTGAACGAGACCCCGTCGACGTCGGTGAGCGTGATGGTCTGCCACTCGGCCAACGCCACCTCGTCTGCCATGTCGTCCGCCATGTCGTCCGCCATCTCGTCGTCGGCCATCTCGTCGTCGGCCATCTCGTCGTCGGCCATCGCCTCGGTCGTGGCCGTCGGATCGGCCATGTCGTCGTCTGCCATGTCGTCCGCCATGTCGTCGTCCGCCATGTCGTCCGCCATCTCGTCGTCGGCCATGTCGTCGGCCATCGCCTCGGTCGTGGCGGACACGGCCGCCGGCGCACCGTCGGCCTCCTCCGAGTCCGACGAGCCGCAGGCGGCCAGCACGGATGCCGCGACGATGGACGCTGCAGCGATGCGGACTCGGGTGCGAGAGGTGTTCGGGTACATGGTGCTGGTCTCCTGAGATCGTCGGGGGCGAGCGAGCCGGGCGTTCCGGATGGACATCCGGGATCGACGCCACGTCCGTCGCCCGAGACCGTACGAGCGATGATCGCCCCGACCCATGGGTGGGCCGCATCGTTGCGGAACTGTTTCGTGCCTCGTGAGCGTCGTGTTCGAACGCCTGCACGCAGACGGCCAGAGGATCCCGTGCGCGCTCCGAGGCGAGCCCGCAACCGGACGCGGGTCGTCTGCATCGAGGTGCCTCGAGCCCGCCCGCGCCG
Source organism: Actinomycetota bacterium (assembly GCA_009704985.1). Lineage (GTDB taxonomy): Bacteria > Actinomycetota > Acidimicrobiia > Acidimicrobiales > Ilumatobacteraceae > VFMC01. The sequence goes on from WLDE01000280.1 coordinate 3,102, forward strand.
GTCCGGCCGCGTCGCGCGCCTGCCGCGTTCGGGCGTCGCGACGTAGCGTTGGGCGGGTGCAGCGAGAGCTGGTCGGCCGCCGGAAGGATCTCGATCATCTCGTCGCGTGGCTCGGAGCGCCGTCCTCCCACGCGGTCGCGGTGGAGCTCGTGGGCGAGCCGGGGATCGGCAAGACCGCACTGCTCGACATGGCGCTCGGCGAGCTGCGCGGTGGCTCCCTCGCCCGCATTGCGGCGACCGCGGTCGAGCAGCGGCTCACCTGGACCGGGCTCGCCCAGCTCGTCCGGGCGTGGCCGCACGGCGACGTCGCGGCGCTCACCCGGGCGCAGCGACGGTCGCTCGACGCAGCGATCGGGCTCGACGACGAGCCCGCCGAGCCCGGACTGGTCGCGGGCGCGCTCGCCTCGCTGCTCGACCACGCCGCAGCGCGAGGTCTCGTCGTCCTCGCCGTCGACGACGCGCACTGGCTCGACGAGGCCACCGCCGGGGTGATCGCGTTCGCGGTGCGGGCCAACCGGGGTCGACCGGTCCGGCTCGTGAGCGCCCGGCGTCCGGTCCCGTCGCCGCTGGAGCCCGGGCGCCTCGTCGACCCTGCCTCGTTCCACTCCCTCGTGCTGTCGGGGTTGTCCACCGCCGCGGTGCACGACCTGCTGTCGACGTCGGCCCTCCAGCTGACCCGACCCCAGCTGGTGCACGTCCACCGGGCGACCGGCGGCAATCCGCTCCACGTGATCGAACTCGCCCGACGGGTGCGTGACGGCGAACCGGTCGACGACGCCGTGCGCCAGACCAGCCTGGAGTCGGTGATCGGACAGCGGGTGCGATCGCTGCCGGGGGCCGCGCTCACCGTGCTCGGCGCTGCCGCGCTCACCGCGACGCCGACCACAGCGGTGCTCGGCCGGTGCTTCGACGACGCGACCCTCACCGATGCCCTCATCGGGGCGGAGCGAGCCCAGCTGATCACCGTCGCCGGTTCGACGGTGCGCTTCGTGCACCCGACGGTGGGGGCGGCGGCCGAGGCCGCCCTCGGCGCGGTCGAGCGGAGCCGACTGCACCGCCTCCTCGCCGAGGCGGTCGACGACGACGAGCGGGCACTCCACCTCGACGCGTCCACCGACGGCACCGACGAAGGCGTGGCCGACGCACTCGACGTCGCCGCCCGGAGCGCATGGGACCGCGGTGCCGTGGAGGTGGGCGCTCGGCGGATGACCCGCGCCATCGAGCGCACGCCGGAGGCGTCGATCGACGCACGCTGGGAGCGCCGGATCGCGTTGGCGAACATGTTGCTCGACCTCGGTGCGGGGCGCGACGCGATCGATTGCATCGACGTCGGCTCCGAGGCCTCGCCGCCGCACGACGCCGAACTCGCCGCGCGAGTGGTGCGCATCCGGGCGACCTGCCGCTTCCACGCCAACGACGAGGCGACCGCTGCCCGCGAGCTGTCCGCACTGGTCGGAACGCTTCCCCCGGGTCACCCGACCCGCGTGGATGCGCTGGTGGCGCAGGCGCGCATGACCGTGTTCCTCGACGTCGCACAGAGCGTCGAGGTCGCCACCATGGCGGCGGCGGAGGCGCCTGCCACCGGCGACCAGGTGCTGATCGACGTGACCGCTGCCTGCGCCCTGTCCAGTCGCTTCCTCGCCGGTGAGCCGATCACGATGCCCTCCGGCGCAACCTCGGATTCGCGGCGTCTCACCGCGTCGGAGCTGCTCGACGAGCTCCTGCTCTGGAGCGACGACCTCGAGCGCGCGGAGCCGGCCATCCTCGACCGGATCGCGAACGCCGAGCAACGAGGCGACCTCGCCACCGTGGCGAACATCTCGCTCCAGGCCGCCGACGCACGCATGCGCCGCGGCGACCCCCGTGGCGCCCTCGAGCGATCCGAACGAGCACTCGAGGTGGCCTCCGTGATGGACGACCGGGCGTGGATCGCCAACTGCCACGCATGGATGTCGCTCGCGAACGCGTACCTCAGCGACGTCGCAGCGGCGCGTCGCCATCTCGAAGCAGCCGCGCGGTCGACGGACGAGCTGTCCCTCACCGACCAGGTCGCCGTGCGGTCGAGCATCGGGATCGCAGCGCTGCTCGGCGACGACCCGTCGACCGCGGTGGCGTCGTTCCGGCGAGCCCGGGAGGTGACGCTGCAGCTCCGCCTCCACGACTGCAACGCGCTGCCCTTCCGGGTGCAGATGGTGGAGGCCCTGCTCGCCGTCGACCACCTCGACGAGGCGCGGGAGGTGAGCGCCGAGCTGATGCGGTTCGCCACGGCCGCCGGGCGACGACGCGGCATCAGTGACGCACACCGCGCCACAGCGCTGGTCGCCGCCGCCGAGGGCGACCTCGATCGCGCCCGCAGCTGCATCGAGGCGGCCATCGCCGAGCACGACGGTCTGCCCGGACCGCTGGAGGGGGCGTGGAGTCGTCTCGTGGCGGGCGTGATCGAGCGCCGCGCCCGCAAGCGGGCGGTGGCCCGGGCGTACTTCGAGCAGGCGCGGGACGCCTGCCGGGCCGCGGGGATCGAGGCGTTGGCGCGACGGGCCGACGTCGAACTCGCCCGCACCGGGGGCCGGGCGAGCACGGACACCGGTGCCCTCACCCCGGCCGAGGCGCAGGTGGCCCGCCTGGTCGTGTCGGGCCACACCAACGTCGAGGTCGCCGCGCTGCTCCACATGAGCACCAAGACGGTGGAGGCGAACCTCACCCGCATCTACCGCAAGCTCGGGGTGCGCTCCCGCACGGAGCTCGCGGCGAGGGCACCGTCGTAGCAGGGAGTCACCCGAGCCGGACGTCTGGCCCGACGAGGTCGTGGCGGAGATCGGCGACGACCGGGTGCGCCGCGAGAGGCCGAGGAGTCGGGTCAGCAGATCCCCGTGGTCGGACAGGTCGACCATCGAGACCGCGCCGACCGAGCCGCACCCTGCCGCCGAGTCGATCCGGATCGTCCGGCTCACCGACCAGATCGACCTCGCTCGCGATGCGATCCGCATGGTGCACGAGGTGTTCGACGACGACGGGGAGGTGCCGTCAGCCGACACCACGACCGGGAA
>WLDE01000281.1 GCA_009704985.1 Actinomycetota bacterium
CCCGGCGGTAGGGGACGGAAGAGGCGTCTACGCTTCGCCCATGAGTTCAGTTCCGAGGGGTGTGGACCTCATCGAGAAGCTCGGCCAGTTCGACGAACACTGGTCACCGAGAACTGTCGCTGAGTTCAATGGCCACGACGTGATGGTGGTCAAAGTGAAGGGCGAGTTCGTCTGGCACAAGCACGATGACACCGACGACTTCTTCCTCGTTCTCAAGGGACGCGTGACGATTCGGCTTCGAGACGGTGACGTCGAGTTGGGTCCTGGAGGTTTGTTCGTCGTTCCGGCCGGCGTCGAGCATCAGCCTTTCGCCGCTGAGGAGGCCGAGCTGCTCCTGATCGAGCCGTCGGGGACGCCGAACACAGGCGACGCAAGGACGGCCGCTCGTCGCATCATCGTGTGATCTACAGCTGCGATGTCGGGTCCATGACGTGGTCCGCCCATGAACGGGAGTTGTTCGCCGGGCGAGCGGTGGATCGCAGACGGCACCTACAGCGGCTCCTTCGACGAGCGATTCGCTCGCGCTGGCTCCGTCATCTCGAGATCGTGGAGCTCGCCAGCCGCGGAGACCTCCATCAGTTTCTCATGAGCGTCGACACCTGCTGAGCCGGCGGTACACGGCAGTGTCGTCCTCGGCTGGCGACACGACCCGGGTATCGTTCGCTTCAATGACCGCCGGTTACGTCCACGGATACGACGAGCGCGAAGCTCGTCGGCTCACCGACCAAGCGAACACGCTCATCGGACTCCTCCACGCCGACACGCGCTATGCGGACGGATCGACGGTGTTGGAAGCAGGCTGCGGGGTTGGTGCTCAAACCGTCACGTTGGCGCGCCAGAGCCCGGGCGCACAGATCATCTCGATCGACATCTCGGAGCATTCCGTCCGTCAAGCTCGCGAGCGATGCACCAGCGAGGGCATCGTGAACGTGGAGTTCGAACAGGGCGACCTGTTCGACCTCCGATTCGCTGAGCACAGCTTCGATCATGTCTTTGTGTGCTTCGTGCTCGAGCACCTTCCCGATCCTGTCGCAGCGCTCCGCCGTCTGCTTCGTGTGCTTCGTCCTGGCGGAACGCTCACGGTCATCGAGGGCGATCACGGTTCAGCGTTCTTTCATCCGGACTCCGATGCAGCGCACGCGGCGATCGACTGCCAAGTCGCGCTGCAGGCCGCGAACGGTGGAAACGCGAACATCGGCCGTTCCCTGTACCCGCTCCTGGTCGAGGCCGGGGCAACTGACGTGATGGTGTCTCCTCGGCATGTCTACGTCGATGGCAGCCGCCCGACGTGGATCGAGGGGTTCACGAAGAACACGTTCACCGCCATGATCGAAGGCGTCCGCAACGAAGCTCTTGGTGCCGGGCTCATCGATGCCGACGAGTTCGACCGAGGAATCGCTGATCTTCGACGAACCGCAACCTCCGACGGCATGTTCAGTTACATGTTCTTCAAAGCCGTCGCACGAAGTCGCACTGTTCCGGCTTGACACACCCATCCACCGATTCCGCATCCGGAGCATCCGCGCCCGATCGTGGAAGCCTTCATGGGCCACCGAGTGTCAACCGGCGGTACGTGGCGGACGGTACCAGCGACGGTTCACTCGCGGGCGCTGCCAGAACGGCGATGAGCGTCTGGTTCACGCCTGGCGGGTTCGAGCAGCTGTTCGTCACCTACCGAACGGACCAGGCGAACCTCGACGAAGACGACTTCGTTGTTGAAGCGACCGGCCGCTTCAACTCGCAGTTCGAGTAGCTGAACGGTCCACGCCGCCTGTCTACAGTCCGACCGCTGTGCCAGGCAGTCCCAGAGAACCGCCGGCGGGCCGGCGGTCTGGGGCGAGGTCAGGTGATCAGAGGGTTGGCGACGTGCAGTCCGCGACGCTCGGCGGCGGCACACAAGGCGGTGTCGGCGCTGCTGAGCACGGTGGCGCCAGTCTCGAGCGCCGCAGCGAGGTGAACGGCGTCGTACCCGCGCAGACCCTCGACATCGGCGAGCTCGGCTGCAGCCGACACGAGCTCGTCGGTGACCGGCATCAGGTGGAGGACCCGAAGCAGCGCTTGGAGCTCACCCACGGCGTCACGCGCCTGAGCCATGGTCAATCTTCGCCCGCGACCGGCAGCGGCGATCGCGGCGCGCGCTTCGACCGCGATGAGGCTCACCGATGCGACGGCGTCAGCCGAGGACCAAATCAGCGCTGCTCGATCCGAGCCATCCTCGTCGATCATCAGCTTGAGCAGCACCGACGTGTCGACGTAGGTGATCACCTGGGTCAGCGGCGCTGCTCGGCGACCAGATCGCTGACGCTGCCCTTGGCCTTGATCCGCCGCTTCGGGAGGTAGCGCTGTGGGCTCGATGGTGGTCGCACGACCCCCGCTGCGACGAGTTCGGCCAGCCGATCGTCCGGGGCATCGAGCGCCGACAGACGGGCGACGGGGCGGCCCCGATCGGTGACGATCACCTCTTCGCCGTCACGGACACGGTCGATGTAGCCGCTCAACCCGTTCTTCAACTCACGGATCCCGACCTCGGACCGAACCGTAGCCACATTCATGTCCTGAGAGTAGCTACATGAGCGCAGGCATGCAACCGTCGACTCTCCGGCCCGGCCAACCAATCACCTGCGTAACCCGCCCACCAAGTGCCGGTAGGCGGCAGGCCTTCTGGCCCGGCGGCGACAGTCCTGGAGTCAGGTTTCTGCCGCGGGTTTCGATGGCTGCTCGGTCTTAGGGTTGATGGAAGTGGGTCGGCGGTCGCCAGAGCGGGAGGTGTTCGAGGCGTTCGTCGCTGACGTGAAGCCCCGGCTTCTGCAGGCGTTGGTTGCGACGTACGGCCCGACGGACGGCCGGGAGGCGTGCGTTGACGCGCTCAGCTGGGCGTGGGAGCACTGGGAGCGCCTCAATGCCGTGGAGCATCCGGTGGCGTACCTGTACCGGGTGGGGCAGTCTGCGACACGGCGCTTCGTACCGAGACCGTTGCCGGTTCGACTCGCCGAGATCATCTCCATCGAGTTCCCCGAGATCGAGCCGCAACTGATGCCGGCGCTCTCCCGCTTGTCGGAGCAGCAGCGGACCGTGGTGGTGCTGGTTCACGGGTACGACTGGCGTCAGGCGGAGGTCGCGCGGCTGCTCGATGTCAGTGCATCCACCGTTCGTGACTACCTCGAACGAGGGATCGAACGGCTCCGACGAGACATGGAGGTGCGAGATGTCCACGGACGTCCGTGAGCAGATCCGGCAACTTGCTGCTGCGTTCGACTCGGCGATCGATGATGTGAGGATCGATGAGATCATCGGCCTACGTGGCGCCGGGGCGCCAGAGGCTTCGGCGGTAGCGCCGGAGCTTGCGGAGTCGACGTTCAGGCGGAGCATGCGCTGGAACCGGGGCCTCGCTGCAGTGGCCGCAGTTGTGCTCGTGGTCTCGTTGGTGGCCGCGTTGACCTTCGCGTCTCGGGGGCGGTCGGAGTTGGGAGATGCCGACGCGCCCGAAGGGACCTCTTCCCCAACCGCGACATGGTTCTCAGAGATGCCGGCGGATCCGCTCGGATCGTTCGTGTGGCCGGCACCGCCTCGCGCCTTCGCATCGGTGAACGTGCTTTCGAAGGCGTTCGCGAACGAGGTACTCGGTTGGCCGGGGATCACCACCGACGGCGGCCCGACGGACGAGGAGTCACCTCAGGGGTTCGATCTCGTCGACCCGGTGACAGGAGCGAGAGTCCAGGTGGTTGCCGTGCCATCGCCGGACGGCTGGGGGTTCGTGCAGGTTGGGAGTGGTCTGGAGGCCTCCTTGGTCGGTGGTGCCGTCGTCCTTCGGTTCGCGAAGCCACGTGCCGTCATGACGAGCTCGTTCTCGGTTCGGCTCGTCTCGGGTGAGGTGCGCGAGACGTCGACCGATCAGGACCAGGTTGAGGTGCAGGGCATCGGCCTCGAGGATCTCGTGTCGGTGTTGGTGATCGGCCGCGACGGCCAGGACCAGGTCGTCTCCGTGCTCGGCGGTCAGTTCGCCAACTCCCCGGACAACACCGCGTCGAGCCCCGGATCTGTGCCAGGAACAACGGCGGCCGGAGGAACGGCTACGGCAGTGGACCCGCTCGTGTTCGCCGACACCGAGAGCTGGTTGCCGCGCTGGCCTGCGATCAGCGTGAGTGCACCGCCGGCGTCGACGAGCGGCTACGGCATGCAACGCTGCGACAGCGGCTACGGCACCAAGATCCTGTCGGTCGATTCACCGACCGACACATCGCATGCGTACTCGGGCACGCTCTGCGTCTTCATCGAACTGGCGCGACCGAGACCGGACGCTGTGATCAGTTGCTCAACATCGACGCCGCCTCCCAACTATGCGCGCTGTGTTCGGCGCACTGACCAGACCGACTCCAGCGGCGGCGGATCGGCGAGCTCGGAGACTGCGAGTGAGGCACAGCAGCGAGCGATGCAGAGGTTCCCGAGTGGTACGGCATGGGCACAGGCGGAGGTCTTCGACGGCGCGGTGTCCGCTTCATCGGCATTCTCCGACGACGCTGTATCGGTGCAGCTCCGGCACATCCCAACGGCCAACGGAAGTGCCGATCCGCCTGGTGTGTGCTTCGTCATCGAGCTCGAGAGCGCTACGGCCACGGGATGTGTCGGGCTCACCCTGATCGCCACCGGCGTCGCGTACGGCGCGTTCCGGGATGGCGACGGTCCGATCGAGCTCGTCGGCATCGTCCCCGACGAGGTAACCGAGATCGAGATTGACGGCACGATCGTGGTGCCTGTCGGCAACGTGTGGCATCACACGATCGATTCAGGATCGCCCAGTCCCAAGATCGTTGCTCGGTCAGCGGACGGCCGCGAGGGCTCGACGGCGTGATGTGTAGGAGATCGCGCTCTGCAATCTGTGCGGAAACCCTGCGAATCCTGGAATCCTCGGACAACTGCACGGACATCGTCGCAGTTGAGGGGTATCCCGGACGTTGGGCATCGCCTTGCCAAGGTGAGGGTCGCGAGTTCGAGTCTCGTCATCCGCTCTGAATGATCGGCGGCTCCTTCGGGAGCCGCCGATCTGCGTTTTCCGGCCAGCCGGTCTCCTGCTTCGATCGACGTTCGCGGCGGGTCGAGCGGCCCTGCGGGCGACATGCACCGATGATCAGCGTCCGACGACGGTGCGGATCCAGTCGGCGAGGTGCGGGTCGGGCTCTTCGTGGGGGTAGGCGGCGTAGAACGCAGCAACGGCGTGCTCGGCGTCGACGAACGAGGTCGCCGGCCAGAGCGATCGGAGGTCGAGCGCGTCGTTGGGTGTGCGGCCCCCTGCGGCGATCTTCATCAGGACGATGATGTCCGGTGGCGGAGCGATGACCTCGAGACCACCGGCGTGGAGAAGCGGCGTGCCCCTTCCCGGGTCGAACGTGGCCGGTCTCCACGGACGGGCTCGATCGTTGAGCCAGTCGCGGTCGAGTCCGTGCCGGTCGGCCACACTGCGATGGCGTTCCTGAGTTCGTCGTCGAGTTCGTCGACGGTGTCGACGTCGGTGGTCGAGGCGCGAACGCCTCTGGACGCGACGTACGCGCCGCCGACGACCACGATGCTGCGGGTCAGGCCTCGGCGCTCCAGTTCTGCGCCGACCTCGACCAGGTGGTCCTCGATCTCGGACCAGCTGAGCGGGCGGCCGGCTCCGGTCATGGCCGCTCCCTGTGCAGTGCGGATGCCCGGATCCAGACGTTGTATCGAGCGATCGCCGGCGGAGTCTCTGCGATCGTCTGGCGGACCATGCGGGGCGTTCCGTCCGGGTGCCATGGAACATCGAGCGGCGGCGTTCGACGTGCCCACGCCGGGGCTCTGATCCCGGCCTGCTCGGCGAGGTGTGCCGCGACGGCGGCAAGGATGGTTCGCACGACGGTGTTCGCCGTCGGTGCTGGCTCGCCTCCGATGAGCACGCGAACGGATGCGGGATCCCGCTCGGCCTGGTCGGCGACGGAGCGCAGCATCGTCCAGTCGATCTGCTCTCCGCCGGTCGCTGCTTCGGCGAGCGTCGGGAGCGACGGCTCGGGATCGGGGAGGCGGAACCCGGCGGCATCGAGGAGTCTGACGACCGTCGAGTAG
>WLDE01000282.1 GCA_009704985.1 Actinomycetota bacterium
GCCGATCGTGTTGGTCACCTCGAGCTCGGGGTCGAGCGACACACCCCACTTGCGCTCGTACAGCGCGGACACCGCCTCGCGCAGCTTCGGCAGGCCGCGGCTCAACGAGTAGCGGTGGTTGCGGGCGATCTGGGCCGCCTCGCCCAGCTTGTCGACCGCGATCTGCGGCGACGGGATGTCCGGGTTGCCGAAGCCCAGGTCGATCACGTCGACACCTGCTCGACGTGCCTCGATCTTCAGGTTGTTGATGATCGTGAACACGTACGGCGGCAGGTTGGTGATGCGACGGAACTCCATCCGGCCAGGTTACGAGTTCGGGTCCCCGAACACCGTGTTCATTGCAGGCACGCGCCCCGCCGGCACGTGGGCCGTCCGGATCGTCGGTGGCACCGGCGGTGGCGCACCACCACGTCTGTGCCACCATGAGACCCATGTCGAACCCCCTGCCCGACGGCTGCATCCACGTGGTGATCGAGATCCCCCGGGGGAGCCGCAACAAGTACGAGATCGACCACGAGACCGGCCGCGTGTTCCTCGACCGCCGGCTGTTCACGGCCACCACCTACCCGGCCGACTACGGCTTCATCCCCAACACCCTCGGCGGCGACGGCGACCCGCTCGACGCACTGGTGCTGTTGGAGGACCCGGTGTACCCGGGCGTGTGGGTGCAGGCGCGGCCGCTGGGTGTGCTGTACATGCACGACGAGGCCGGCGAGGACGCCAAGATCATCTGCGTGCCGCCGCGCGAGCCGCGCTGGAACGGGGTCGAGGACCTGAGCGACCTCACCCCGCAGCTCGTGGAGGAGATCCAGCACTTCTTCGAGGTCTACAAGGCGCTGGAGCCCGGCAAGACCTCGTCGACGGCGGGCATCGCCGGTCGCGACGCGGCGTGGCGTGAGATCCACGACGCCCAGGCGAACTACCGGCCCTCCCACTGACGGCCCTCCCACTGACGGGCCTCCCACTGACGGCCCTCCCACTGACGGCCCTCCCACTGACGGGCCATGGTCAGGCACCGTCCGAGCGGCGCCGGACGCACCGACGTCAGATCTGGGTGAGCAGGGCGGCGCCGATGCCGCCGGCCAGCGGGCCGAGCTCGGCGAACGCCAGGCCCGGCCACGGCCGGTCGTCGCCGCCGTACATGCTCTCGTGGAACGCCCGCTCGATCGGCGGCAGGAACAGCTCGGACTCGGCCGACAGACCGCCCGAGATCACGATCATGCCCGGGTCGTAGAGGTTGGTGAGGTTCACCAGCCCGATCGCGACCCAGTCGGCGAACACGTCGATGACGGCGAGCGCCTCGGGGTCGCCGGCCAGCGCGGCCGCGGTGATGTGCTCGCCCCGGATGTCCTCCACCGACCCGGCGGCCGCGAGCACGTCGCGGAGGCGCCCGGCGGCGGCGGCGTCCCGGGCGTGGTGACCGAGGGCGTTGCCCGACGCGTACCGCTCCCAGCAGCCCTGCTGCCCGCACGGGCAGGCGATGCCGTGCGGCTGCACGATCATGTGGCCGAACTCGCCGGCGAAGCCGTTGTGGCCGCGCTGGAGCGCCCCGCCCGACACGAAGCCGCCGCCGATACCGGTGCCGAGCCCCACGAGCAGCAGGTCGTCCACGCCACGACCGGCTCCGAGCTTCCACTCGGCGAGGCAGGCGACGGTGTTGTCGTTGTCCACGAACACGCGCAGGCCGCTCCGGGCCTCGAGCAGGTCGCGCAGCGGCAGCATCTTGACGCCGTGCAGGTTGGCCGCCGCCAGCAGCACGCCGTCGCGGTTCACCAGCCCCGGCACCGCGACGCCCACGGCACCGTCGGCACCGAGCCGCTCGGCGATCGACGCGAGCGTGTCGACCAGCGCCTCGGGGGTGTCCGGAGTGGGGATCCGCAGCTCACCGACGACGGAGCCGTCGGCGTCGAGCGCGACTCCGAGGCACTTGGTGCCGCCGACGTCGATGCCGACCGCGTGCGCAGTCACGCCTCGGCGCGAGCCTTGAGCTCGCGCACGGTGTTGAGGATGCGCACCTCGGCCCGTCGCTTGACGAACCCGGGCAGTGGCACGACCAGCTCGATCGTGAGGTCGTAGCGCACCTCGGTGCCACCGTCGTCGGTGGCGGTGAACACGTAGGCGCCGTCGATCGTGCTCATGATGTCGCCGCGCACGAGCCGCCAGGCCAGCACCTGCGGCGCACGGTCGTAGTCGTAGGCGAGCGTGTAGTGGGTGCTGCGGCCGAGCGCCGACGCCCGGAACTCGACCTCGGTGGGGCGGCCCTCGCCGTCACGCGCGCGGACCACCACGTCCTTCACGTCCTTGGCCCACTCCGTGTACCGCTCGAAGTCGGCCGCGATCGCCCAGACCCGCTCGGGGGGCGCGGCGATCGTGGTGGTCTGCGAGGCCTGCTCTGCCATAGGAATCTCGTTCTAGTCGATCCGGCGATTGGACGGACGCACCGTCTTGTCGATGCGTGGCCCGTACGAGCCGTGACGCACGGCCCAGAGCGAGTTCATGGCCAGGCCGAACATCGGCACGAGGATACCGAAGGCGAGCGCGTTCACCTGGGAGCCGGTGAGGCCGACGGCGCCGACGATCGCCGCTGCGAGCGAGATGACCACCTGGGCGCCGAGGAGCAGGCTCATCGTCCGCTTCACCGGCGGAGGCGCCGTGCGACCCGTGAGCAGGTAGAGGTTCGCGACACCGATCTCGTCGACGCGTGAGCGCTCGAGCGCCGAGACGTACGCCCAGAGGCAACCGACGGCGCCGATCGCGAACAGCACCATCGACACCACGCCGACCAGGATCTGCACGGGCCGCTCGTCGCGCAGCGGGATGCCGATCGCCAGCACGACGACGAACGCGACGGTGCCGGCCAGGTCGGCGCGCGCGTACCGCGACCCCGGCTGGTCGGGCGACCACGCGGCGACCCGGCCGGCGGGCGGGTCGTCGGGTGCGGCTGCGCTCATGGCCGTCATGATGGCAGTGCGCCGAGCGAGCGGCCCAACCGCTCGGCCAGCACGTCGTAGGAGAACTGGGTCACGGCGCGCTCGCGACCGGCGAGGCCCATCGCCCGGGCGCGGATGGGGTCGTCGAGGAGGGCGGTGTAGGCCGCCACGACCTCGTCGACGTCCTCCGGCCGGCGCACCACGATGCCGGTCTCGCCGTCGGCGACGGCCTCGGCCGCCCCGCCGCTGTCGCCGGCCACCTGTGGCACGCCGCACGCCGCGGCCTCGACGAACACGATGCCGAACCCCTCCTGCTCGAGCCCGCCCCACCGGTTGCGGCACAGCATCGAGTACACGTCGGCGCACCCGTACAGCCGCGGCAGGTCGTCGTTGGAGACGCGACCGAGGAACCGGACCGGGGCGCCGAGATCGGCGGCGAGCCGCCGGAGCCGAGGTTCGTCGCGGCCGCCACCCGAGATCGCGAGCACCAGGTCGGGTCGGCGCAGCGCCAGCTTCGCGACCGCACGGATCGCCGTGTCGAACCCCTTGCGCGGCACGAGCCGGCTGATCGCGACGATCAGCTCGGCGTCGGCCGGTAGCCCGAAGTGGGCGCGGGCGGCGAGTCGCTCGGCGTCGGTGAGCGGGTGGAACCGGTCGACGTCGACCCCGGGCGGCACGACCGTGATCGGCAGCTTGCGCCCAGCGGCGTGCTCCGCCTCGGCGGCCGGGTAGCCGCCGGCGGCGACGACGTGACGGGCCCGGCGCAGCACGTGCGACAGCACCTGCTTCGACACCGGAAGGCGGCCCGGCACCGTGACCTCGGCACCGTGGAGCACCACGTCGTACGGCAGGCGCAGCGACGGCCCCACGATGCCGAGCGGCACCGCCGGGTCGAGCACCACCAGGTCGGCACCCACCTCGCGCGCCATCGCGTCGATGCGGCGCACCATCCACGGGTGCGGCAGCAGCACCGGCTCGGGGGTTCGCTGGATGCGGAACGGCTGGGCGTCGTCGAACTCGGCCGCACCCTGGTAGGGCGAGGTGAGCACCGCGAACGAGTCGGGCGGCAGGCGACGCCACCACTCCCAGAGCAGCGACTGGATGCCGCCGATCTTCGGTGGGAAGTCGTTGGTGACGAGCAGGTGCTTCATCGCAGGCGTTGGTCGCGGGGCCGTGGTCGATCGGGGCTGATGGGCGGTCAGAGGGGGGCGGTCAGCTCGGCCCGGACGTCGGGGTCGGGGTCGTCGGCGGGGAGCAGGTCGTCGCGTCGGAGTCGGCGGGCCGCCCACACGGCATGGCCTCGGAGCATCGGGTCATCGCCGGCAAGGTACTTGGTGAGCAACGCCGTCACCCGCGCACCCCGCGTGACCGGTGCGTCGCCGGCGTTGCCGAGCACCACCAGCGCGTTGCGCCGGTGCCAGCGCGGGTCGCGGTCGGCGAGGTACCAGCGACCCCACCGGGCGAGCACGGTGGCGTCGTCGGCCTCCAGCAGGTCGAGCACGTCGACGAACGGCTCGACCGGTAGCCCGGCGGGCGCATCGCCGGCCGCACGGCGCTGGCCGAGCCGGACGGTGGGCGGGCAGACCTCCTGGCACTCGTCGCAGCCGTAGATGCGGTCGCCGAGCGCGACGCGGTACGCACGCGGGAACACGCCCGGCTTCTGCAGCAGCCACGCCAGGCACCTGGACGCGTCGATCACGCCCTCGGCGACGATCGCCCCGGTGGGGCAACCGTCGAGGCACCGCCGGCAGCTGCCGCAGCCGTCGGCGACCGTGGAGCTGGCGGGCGGCAGCGGCGCGGTGGTGACCACGCTGCCGAGCACGAAGAAGCTGCCGGCACCCTCGAGCAGGAGGTTGGCGTTCTTGCCGAACCAGCCGAGTCCGGCGAGGTGGGCGATCTCGCGGTCGACCATCGAGTTGTCGTCGGCGTATGCCACGGCCTTCCAGCCGTCGGCACGCAGCTTGCGGGCCACGGCCCACAGGCCCTCGCGCAACGGGCCGTAGTGATCGGTCCAGGCGTACCGCGCCACGCGGGCCGGCACCGCACCACCGTGGGGGCCCGGCCCGGTCGGCGGGTGGTCGGCGTCGTCGAGCAGGTACGGGCGGGCGCCGACGAACACGGCACGGGCACCGGCGACGGCGCGACCGGGATCGGTGGACCGCTCGGGGTTCTTGTAGGTGAAGGCCATGCCGTCGTGGAGGCCGGCGTCGCGACGGCGCACCAGCTCGGTACGAGCCCGGTGCATCACCGACGCGGGGGCGACACCCGTGCGGGTGATGCCGTGGGCACCGGCGATGGCGCGCAGCTCGGCGACGTAGGCGTCGTCGAGCTGTGCGGGCAGCACGCGCGGTGGCTCAGATGGCCTCACGGTGCTTGAGGCTAGGCACCAGGCCCGCCGCTGCGAGCAGCTTCACCGCCCGGGCCTCGGCGAGGTCGAGCACGACCGCGCCCGGCGGCTGCTCGTCGGCCCCGCAGAGGAACGTGACCATGCAGTCGTGGCAGTGGTCGGAGTGGCGCATGACGCACGACTCGCAGGTGATGATGATCGGCATCTCGCTCGGCATGTGCTCGATGGTGCTCGCGGGGTGTGACACGCCGCGTCGGAGCGTCGCAGCGTCGGCCGGGCGCGGTGCGTCAGCGGGTGGCGAGCTCGACGAAGCGGTCGCTCGACACCGGGTTGGCGCCCATCGTCCGCACGTCCTGCACGATCGCCTGGTCGTTGGTGACCACCACCACCGGCACCTCGTCGGGCAGGGCCGCGACCTCGGCCCGGATCACGTCATCGGCGATCACGCCCTCGGGCGAGTACGTCACCCGCACGAGCCGCCGCACCGACCCCGCCACCCCCGCCACACCGGCGGCGTTGGCGCCGTCGAAGACCACGACGAGATCGGTCCCCCACCGTCGAGCGACGTCCTCGCACAGGTCGATGCACCGTTCGCGCTGGGTCTCCAGGTCGAGCAGCGGGAACCGCAGCTTGGCCACGTTGTAGCCGTCGACGATCACCACCGCGCCCGGCGTGCGCACCACGTGCTCGGCCGCGGCGAGCGACGACCCCACGAGACCGCCCGGCACACCGATCGGTCGCCGGCGACTCGCACGACCGCTCCCCCGTGCAGGTGTCCGACCGGCCGCGGGCGC
>WLDE01000283.1 GCA_009704985.1 Actinomycetota bacterium
GTTCCCGCCACCACGACGCCGATGCTGCCCGTGACCGGCGGTGTGCCGGTGGGGCCGATCGCCGCACTCGCCGCACTCGCCGCTGTGCTGGTGGGCATCCTGCTGGCGTTCGCCGCTCGCCGCCCGGCCTGACGATCCGGCACGCCCCACACCGGCACGCCCACACCGGTGGCCTTCCTCTGACGGCCTTCCTCTGACGGCCTTGCTCTGACGACGCGTCGTCGAGGCGCTGGTAGGGTCGCTCCGGGGCGTCGGAGGAGAGGTGGTGATCGACATCACGCACACGATCGAGCGCACCAGCACCACGGCGGAGGTGCCGGTCATCGACCGGCCGCGCCATCTGGTGGGGCTCCCGGCCGTCCTGCGCGGCACCTCCCGCGTCGCCGCCCTGATCGCGATCGCGATCGGGACGTGGGTGCTGTTCGGCTACGTCGTCCGCTGGCCCACCGCGGTGCAACTCCACCCGTCGCTGCCACCGATGTACCCCAACGCGGCGGTCGGCATGGTCCTCGGCGGAGCCAGTGCGCTGGCGGCCGGCAGCCCGCGCCGTCGACGCCAGCTGGCCGGGGCCGCAGGCTTCGGCGTGCTGCTCGCGATGTACGCGATGACGTTCCTGCTGCATGCCGTCGACGCCGGGCCGACCGTGCTCGAGGCGCTCTGGCCCGACGACCCGTTCGTGGCGGCCACCACGCCGGTCGGCGGACGTCCCGTGGTGGAGACCTGCGTCGCGTTCATCGGCGTCGCGATCGCCGGCATCCTGCTCGCACGACGCGGGTCGGCGCACTGGTCGCAGGGACTGGCGCTCGGCTGCGTGTCCGTGGGGTTCGGTGCCGTGTTCGGCTTCGTCATCGGGGTGGATCGGGTCTCGCTCGGTTCGTCGTTCCTCGTCGTCGGGATGGCGTTGCACACCGGTGTCGGCCTCGCGTTCGTCGGCCTCGCCGTGCTGCTCGCCCGCCCGACGGTCGGTCTCTTCGCGTTGCTGACCCACGCCGGTCCGAGTGCCCGGCTCGGCCGTCGGCTCGTGGCGATGGTGGTGCTCACGCCGCTCGCGCTCACCACGGCGAGTGTGCTGCTGGAGCGAAGTGTGCCCGACAACACGCTGGTGCGTTCGGTGATGGTGATCGCTCAGGTACTGGTGCTCGGCCTCCTCGTCCTCGTCCCGCTCGCTGCCGCCGACGAGGTCGAACAGCGTGCCGAACGCGTGCTCGTCGAGGCGCGAGCGGTGCGGGAGCGGATGGGGGAGCAGGACGTGATCTCGGGGGCGATCGCCGGACTCGCGCTGACTCGCCCCGAGTCGCCCCCCGGGTGGGACGTCGGGTTCCGCCAGTCAGCGGCGTTCGCCGCGCTGCCGGGCGACTCGTGTCAGCTGCTGGTCCACCCCGACGGTCGCTTCCTCGTCTCCGTGTTCGACGTCGCCGGGCACGGCACCGCCCCGGCACTGGAGGCACTCCGCCTCCGCTACGAGATCGCAGCGCTCTGGCGGGCCGGCGCGTCGCTCGCCACCATCGCCGACGTCACCGCCGCGTCGGTGACCGAGATGGACACGATCGCCACCGGCGTCCTGCTGGCCGTCGATGCCGACGGCGAGGCGTGCGAGTTCGTGAACGCGGGGCACCCTCCGGTGATCGCGCTCACGGGGTCGTCGGCGGACACCTGGGGTCGGACGGCGCCGCTGTTCGGTCTCGGTCCGGTCCGCCACGAGCCGCAGCGCCGTCAGCTCGGAAGGGATGTGCTGCTCGTGGTGTACACCGATGGCATCACGGAGTCGCGTGGTGCCGATCAGCGGCAGCTGGGCGTCGCCGCCGTGCAGCACGCGATCCGGGTGCACGAATCCGCTGGTCCGCAGGCGATCGCGGATGCGTGCATCGACGCGGCACTGGCGCACTCGCATGCTCGGCTGTGCGACGACGCACTGGTGCTCGTGCTCCGTCGCGGCTGATCTCCCGAGCCCCCGCCGCACGATCGTGACCCACGGCGCCACCCCGGCGCGCCCGGTACGCTCCGGAACGCATCTGCCGCCCCTTTAGCTCAATGGTTAGAGCAGCGGACTTTTAATCCGTTGGTTCTGGGTTCGAGTCCCAGAGGGGGCACGTCCAATTGGGTTCTCGCCGTGGCTTTTCATCCGTTGGTTCTGGGTTCGAGTCCCAGAGGGGGCACGTCCAATTGGGTTCTCGCCGTGGCTTTTCATCCGTTGGTTCTGGGTTCGAGTCCCAGAGGGGGCACGTCCAGCGAGTCGGATGTCTTGGGTGCCACGCTCCGACGAACTGCCTGATCATCCGAGATCACTGGCACCCAAGACAACCGGCCCCAGTTCCTGGGCGCCAGTGAGTCTTCACCGACGCAGGTCAGCCGGAAGTGATGGCACCCAGAACCGGTGCGTTCACGCGAGCCGATCGTTCGACCCCCACCGGGGCCTCTCCGAGTCGGGTTCTCGCTGCGTGCACCAGGCGTGCTCGTGTCGTTGCGCCGGTGTCCGACGGGTGGAAGCAGACGGATGGTCGGGGTTCGTGTGGTTGCGCCATCGGGGGCCGGTGGAACCACACGGATGGGGTGGCGAGGTCGCTCAGGAACGGGTCGTCGAGCCTCACGTCCGGCGGGCGTGGCGGATCCAGGCGCTGTGGCTCGTGACGTCGCGACCGGCCGGGCGAACGAGCCAGGGGTGCGGGTGCACGGCCGCGACGTCGAGTCGCTCGGCGCGGGTGCGGAAGCCCGGCACCGGTGCGAACGTCACCGCCGGCGACCGGTCGCGCAGCACCGACGCCGGCGACCCCAGGTACAGCTCGAGCGGCCGGTGCTCGGCGAGTTCGGCCAGCGTCTCGGTCAGGAACACGAGGCGCTTGCGGCTCAACCGCAGCCGAGCGAGGAGCGGCTCGTCGAACACGAACACCGCCGGCAGATCCGGCCAGGCGACGAGCGCTGGATCGCGGGTGCCGAGCGACTCCGCCGTGAGCCACACGACGTCCGGTTCGCCTCGCACCTCGGGCGTGGACGGTCCGGCGAGGTCGTCCCCGGACCGCAACCAGGAATCGTCGAGCGGTGCGCCGCTCGCGGCCTCCGGCCACTGCTCGATGGGGCAGGCGTCGCGCAGCGGGCACGACGAACACCAGGCCCGTGCCCGGCGCTCCACCTGCCAGCGGGCGAACCCGTACGGCTTCGACGTCATGGCGCCGACCGACCACTGCCAGCCGTAGCGGTTCGCCGCCCGTGAGCCGTCGAGCAGGTGGCGGAACATCCACGCCTCGCCGTCCGCCCAGTCGTGGCCGGCGCGCACCGTCCACTGCGAGGCCACCCACATGCGCGTCTGGTTCACGAGCCAGCCGGTCTGCTCCAGCTCCGCGCGCACGTGCCGCAGGCAGGCCATCTCCGCGGGCAACGGCTCGTCCCAGCGCGGCGTGCCCACCGCGGGTTCCCGACGAAGGGCCGCTCGTCCGGCCGTGCCGACTCGCGCGTAGAGGTGACGGCAGTACTCCTGCCACCACACCTCGTCGACGAACTTCCGCCGGTCGTCGCCCGGGGCATCGCGCACGGCGCGGATCACCTCGGCGAGGGTGAGCAACCCGTGACGCACGTACGGCGACAGGCCGGTCGCCCCGCGCGCCGACGGCGGGTGCACGGTGCTGCGTCGCCGCGCATAGCCGGTGACGTCCAGCGACGCGAGCGCCGCGTCGGCGGCCAGCTGCCCCCCACGGTGCCGACCTCGTGCAGCGGAACCGGGATCGCACACGAGATGGCCGAGGTGCTCGTCGACCCAAGGCCCGACGTCGGGAACGTCCGGGATCGGGAGCGGGTTCGGCACCGGACCATCCGTCGACACGACCTCATGCTGTCGTGCGGGCTCGCGATGTGCGCGGTCGAGGACGTGTGACCGATGTGGCGCCCGATGATGCCGCCCGATGATGCCGCCCGGCGCGGTCAGGCGGACGCCGTCGTCCTCCCACCGGCGTCGGACGCTGCGTCACCCGGACGGGGCGTACCAGCGGCGGCGTGCGGCGAGCGCGACGTAGACGAGGCCGACGAGCACGGGCACCTCGATCAGCGGTCCGACCACGCCGGCGAGCGCCTGCCCGCTCGACACGCCGAACACGCCGATCGCCACGGCGATCGCGAGCTCGAAGTTGTTTCCCGCGGCGGTGAACGCGATCGACGCGTTGCGCTCGTAGGGGAGGCCCATCCGCAGACCGATGGCGAACGCTCCGAACCACATGAGCGCGAAGTAGACGAGCAGCGGCAGCGCGATCCGCACCACGTCGAGCGGCTGCTCGCTGATCCGCTCGCCCTGCAGCGCGAAGAGGATCACGATGGTGAACAGCAGTCCGTAGAGCGCGATCGGTCCGATGCGCGGCAGGAACCGACCCTCGTACCACTCCGTGCCCTTCGCACGCTCGCCGATCAGGCGGGTGAGGAAGCCCGCGACCAGCGGGATGCCGAGGAAGATGAGCACGCTCTTCGCGATCTCCCACACCGTCACGTCGATGCCGTCGCTGTCGAGGCCGAGCCAGCCCGGGAGCACGTCGAGGTAGAACCAGCCGAGGATCGAGAACGCCACGATCTGGAACACCGAGTTGAGCGCGACGAGCACGGCGGCGAGCTCGCGGTCGCCGCACGCGAGGTCGTTCCACACCAACACCATCGCGATGCAGCGGGCGAGGCCCACGATGATCAGCCCGGTGCGGTACTCCGGCAGGTCCGGCAGCATCAGCCACGCCAGGGCGAACATCATCGCCGGACCCACCAGCCAGTTGAGCACCAGCGACAGCACGAGCGATCGCCGGTCGGCCATGACGTGCCCGACTCGGGAGTACTTCACCTTTGCGAGCACCGGGTACATCATCAGCAGGAGGCCGATCGCGATCGGCAGGCTGACGGTGTCGATCTTCACCGAGTCCAGCGTGTCGTCGAGGTCGGGCACCGCACGCCCGAGCACGATGCCCGCCGCCATCGCGAGTGCGATCCACAGCGGCAGGAAGCGGTCGAGCGTGGAGAGCCGTCCCGGCACGACGTCCGGGGAGGATCCGCCGCCGGTGCCGCCGCCGGGTCCGTCGGTCAGCAGCACCGGGAGATGCCCACCTGGACGGTCTCGGGAGCCGGCGCGCAGCACGCGGCCGACTCGGCCGTCGCGCCGGTCGCGTCGCCGGTCGTCGTGTCCATCGCGGCCGCACCCGCCACGGGTACCTCGTGCATCACCGGAGCGTCGGCGAGCACGGTGTACACCTCCCACGGCTCGGCGTCGGGGCCGTGCACCCACACCTTGTCCTGGACGGCGTAGCAGCAGGTGGTCTGCTCCTCGACGTCGGCGAGGAGCCCTTCGCCGCGCAGGCGCTGTGTCGCGGCAGCGACCTCGTCGGTGGTGGCCACCTCGACGCCCAGGTGGTTCAGCGTTCCGCCCTTGCCCGGGTTCTGGATCAGGACCAGCTTGAGCGGCGGCTCCGCGATCGCGAAGTTGGCGTAGCCGTCGCGCACCTTGGCGGGCGGGGTGGCGAAGAGCTTGGTGTAGAACTCGATGGCCTGGTCGATGTCGTCGACGTTGAGGGCGAGCTGCACGCGGGACACGGGTCCTCCTCCTGGTCGCCGGACGGTACCCGACCGGCGGTCTGCTGGATGTGTGTGACGAACGGGGATAGATTGACGTTCGTCGATGTGGATGATCCTAACGTCATATCGACGAATGTCAATGCGTTTCTCGGAGAACGATCGGAGGCGGCGATGTCGAAGCGGACGGTGGCGGAGGTCGTCAGCACCTCCGAGTCGGCCGGCGGGTGCTGTGCACCGCTCGGCAGCGCGTCGTTCGACGAGGCCGACGCCGCCGAGCTGGCCGCCGGGTTCGCGGCACTGGGCGACCCGGTGCGACTGCACCTGCTGTCGATGATCGCGGCCAACGGTGCCCTGGGCGTGTGCGTGTGCGATCTCGTCGAACCCTCCGGGCGGTCGCAGCCGACCGTCAGTCACCACCTGAGGATCCTGCGCGAGGCGGGGTTGGTCACCAGCGAGAAGCGAGGCAAGTGGGCCTGGTACTTCTCCGAGCCGGATCGCATCGCCGCGCTGA
>WLDE01000284.1 GCA_009704985.1 Actinomycetota bacterium
CCAGCAGGGCGAACAGCGCCGGCGAGCTCCAGGACGGATCCTGCGTCACCGGCAGCAACCACAGCACCCGGATCGCCGCACCGACGCCGAGCAGCCGGGCGAACCTCCGCACGGCCGGCCGGTCGTCCGGACCGCGAGCGGCCTGGCGCCAGGCCCAGGGTACCGACACCGGTTCGAGGCCATCGGTCGCGTCATCCGAGCGCGTTCTCGACCGGATCGTGGTTGCTGGGCGACCACGGTCCGGTCGAGAAACCGACGGCGGGTCCGCATCGGTCGCGTGGGACACTCGCGGCATGGTGGTGCGTCCTCGTCGGCTGCAGCCCGGTGACACGGTGGCGGTCGTGTCCACGTCGTGGGGCGGACCGCACGCGTTCCCGGCCGTGTACCGGGCAGGTCTCGACGCACTGGAGCGGCTCGGCCTGGTGGTGCGCGAGTACCCGTGCACGCGGCGCTCGGCGAGCGAGCTCCGCGCCGATCCGGCCGCGCGAGCGGCGGACCTCACCGCGGCCTTCGTCGATCCGTCCGTCGCCGCGATCGTGGCGTCGATCGGCGGTGACGACTCGGCCCGGATCCTCCGCCATCTCGACGCCGACGTGATCCGCGAGAACCCCAAGGTGCTGATGGGGTACTCGGACACCATCACGCAGCTGCTGTTCGCACACCGGTCGGGGCTCGTGACGTTCCACGGACCGGCGGTGATGGCGGGCCTCGCGCAGTCGCCGTGGTTCCCCACGTGGGTCGATCACGCACGGGCGATCCTCTTCGACCCGACGCCGACGTACGACTACCGGCCGTTCCCGCACTGGGTGGACGAGTACGCCGACTGGCGCCACACCGATGATCCGACCGCCGTCGGCGAGCTGCGGCCGCACGACGGCTGGCGATGGCTGAACGGCGACGGCCCGGTGCGGGGTCGGTTGGTCGGTGGGTGCATCGAGGTGTTGGAGTTCCTGAAGGGGTCGCGTCACTGGCCGTCCGAGGACTGGTGGGACGGGCGCATCCTGTTCCTCGAGACGAGCGAGGAACGGCCGACGGTCGAGCAGGTTCGGTACTGGCTGTTCAACTACGGCGTCCAGGGTGTGTTCGACCGAATCACCGGGCTGGTCGTCGGACGCGCTCGCGGATACACCGACGACCAGAAGCGCGCGCTCGACGACGCCATCCGTTCCGTCGTCCTCGACGAGTTCGGTGCGGACGACGTCGCGATCCTGACGAACGTCGACATCGGCCACACCGACCCGCAGTGGATCGTGCCGCTCGGCGTGCTCGCCGAGTTGCACCCGGCCGCCGGCACGTTCCGGCTCCTGGAGCCCGCCGTCGACTGATCCGACGGCCGCGCGTCGGCGACGGAGCCCACCCGGCGCGTCGGCCGGGTCGTGTCGCGGGCTCGTCGGCGCTCACGAGTGCCCCGATCTCACCGGTCGCCGGTCGCTGCTCGGTGTGTATGGTGTGCGCATGGCGCGGGTGAACATCACGGTTCCCGACGAGGTGATCGAGCGGGCGCGCGCCGCGGGGCTCAACGTGTCGCGTGTGGCCACGGCGGCACTCGTCGACGAGCTCGATCGACGGTCGAGGATCGAGGCGCTCGATGCCCACCTGCTCCAGCTCGAGCGTGAGCTCGGGCCGATCTCGGTCGAGGAGCAGGCCGATGCCGCCGAGTGGGTCGAGCGCATGCTCACCCCAGCGCCTCGCCGACCGTCCACCCGGCGTCGACGCAGCGCATGAACCTGGTTCTCGACAGCGGAGGCGTCACGGCGTTGGCGGGGCAGCGGGCCAGGCTCGCGGAGCTGCGGCGCCGCAACCTGTGGCCTCCGCAGATCCCGTCCGTGGTGCTCACCGAAGTGCTCACCGGCGACCACCGCCGCGATCACGCGGCGAACCGCCTGATCGCGATGTGCCAGGTGCGCGACGTCACCGAGTTGCAGGCCCGCGACGGCGCACGCCTCCGCACCGCCACGGGCCGTGCCGGCACCATCAGCGCGACGGATGCGATCGTGGCGGCGTTCGCCGCGGCCTCGGTCCCGGCGGTCGTGCTGACCAGCGATCCCGACGACCTCCACGCGTTGCTCGACGCGCAGCCGGGGGACGTGATCGTCGCTCACGTCTGATCCGGCGGAAGGCGGACGATCGACGTCGCGTCGTGAGCGGCGGTGGTCGGCCACACTGGCGTCGGCGTGTAGCGGTTCTCGGGTGCTCGAGGGTTGAAGGGGGGGGTGCCGATGACGACCGACGACTTCGACGCGTTCTTCCGTGACGCCGAGCCCCGGCTGCGGCGAGCCTTCGCGTGCCGGGTGGCCCCGCACGCCGTGCCCGACGCCGTCGGCGCAGCGCTCGAGTACGCGTGGACGCACTGGGACCGTGTCGCACCGATGGAGTTCCGGGTGGCGTACCTGTTCCGGGTGGGGCTCTCGCGGTCGCGGCGCCGCCGGGAGGGACTGCTGCCCGCACCACCTCCCGCGGGTGACGTGCACGTGGAGCCGGGTCTGATCGACGCGTTCCGACGCCTCCCGACGCGCCAGCGCGACGTGGTGTGGCTGGTGGACGCCTGCGGCTGGACGCCGACCGAGGCGGCCGAGGCGCTCGGCCTGTCGCTGTCCGCCACGCGGACGCATCGCTCGCGGGGGCTCGACGGCCTCCGCCGACACCTGGGGGTGCAGACGGATGCCTGACGTCATCGAGCAGCTGCAGGCCTGGTCGCGTTCGCTCGCCGACGCGACGCAACCCGTCGACATCGCCGGGGTCGTCGACGGGGTCGTCGACGGTGGTCGGCGGCGGAGCGGTGGGACGCGCGGTCGGTGGTTGGCCGTCGCCGCGTCGATCGTGCTGCTCGCCGGTGCCGTGGTGGCGGTCGTGCAGCTCGGCGGCGACGACGAGCGGGTCGGTCCCGCGGCAACACCGTCGTCCCCGCCGTCGAGCGAGGTGACGACCACCCCGGCCACGACGGGACCGGCCACCACGGAGGCCGTGTCCGGTCCGGTGGCGATCGACCACGTGGTGCTCGTCGACGGTGAGCCGGTGGGCGACACCTGGGTGACCGGGTTGGCGCGTGACGCCGCCGAGCTGGAGGTCCTCTGGCGTCGCATCGGGCTGGCCGGGCCCCCGCCGGTCGTCGACTTCGTCCGCGACGTGGTGGTGTACTTCGGGCCGGCCGAGTCGAGCAGCTGCCGGTTCCAGCCGCTCGCCGGCGTGTCGTACGACCCGGCGACCGGCCGGGTGTTCCCGGTGCTCGAGCTGAGCGACGCAGCGGTCTCCGGGGGCACGTACGCCTGCACGGACGACGCCAACCCCCACGCGATCGTCGTGTCGATCGCCCGCGCCGACCTGCCGAGCGGTGACTTCGAGTTCTGGGTCGACGACCAGGACCCGCCTGCGTGCTGCGTCACGGACGTCACCCGGGCGAACGGCGACGAGCTCCGTGCGTCGGCACCGGCCGCGGTCACCGTCACGGTCCCGCCGCCGACCGTGCCGGTGGGTGTCGCGTGCCGCGGCGATCTCGACGCGATCACCGCGTTCGCGTCGTTCGTCGCCGACATGATGACGGCGCGCACGACCGTTGACCTCGCGGCGGTGTCGGACTGCCTGTCCGGCGTTCCTGGCGTGTTCGACGGTGAACCACCCCGCTGCTGGACCGCGTGCGAGGGCGCCACGATCGCGTTCGCGCGCGACCCCGAGCGGATCTTCCCCGGCGGGGACGCGGCCGGCCCGGCGTGGTTCCACAGCCTCCCGGTGAGCCACGCCGTCGACGGCGAGGTCGTCGACGTGCTCGAGAACTGGACGATGCGCTCCGGTCCGGACGGCTGGGTGGTCAGCGGCCCGACGATCGAGCCGCCGATCGTGGAGCGTGAGGCGTCGCTGGAGGTGATCGACCGCTACCTCTCCGCCGTGGAGCAGGGCGACTGGGACACCGCCGCGTCGCTGCTCGACGACGGTGCGATCGATCCGTCGGAACGACCGGACCTCCTGGAGCTCGGTCCCGGCCTGTTCAGCCCGTTCGACGTCGCCCGAGCGCTCGCCGCCTGGTGTGCCGCAGGATGCGACACCACGCGACCGGTGGCCGCCGACCTCCGCTTCGACGGCAGCTACGTCCTCGAGCGCGGCGGCCGCACGATCACCGCGGTCTGGTTCGAGGGCGTGTACTCCATCTCCGGCCTGCCGTTCCCCGCTACACCATGAGTGCCGCGCCCTGACGATCGGCGGTCGGGCTCAGACCGGGTCCGCTCCCACGGCGTCGATGGCGCTCACGGCGAGGCGGAACGCACCCGTCTGGCCGTCGAGGAGGTAGATCGCCAGCTGCACGACGGCGCCGGCGTCGAGCGGCGGCGCGTCCGGTGCGGGGTCGAGGAACCGGGTGACCGGCTCGAACCCGCTCAGCGGCAGCTCCTGGGTCTGCAGCTCGCCGTCGACGGTGGTGAAGCGGGTGACGTACAGGAGGTCGTCGGCGGTGCGGAGCTGCAGCACGTAGGTCTTGCCGTCGCCCTCGGCGGTCAACGCGATCGCGCGGGCACCGTCGAGCGCGGACCCGAACGCCGGGTCCTGCGGGCTCCGCACGGACGTGAAGCCGCCGTTGTTCTCCAGCGACAGGTCGCCGGCGAACACCAGCTGACCGGCCTGCCACGACGTCGTGCTCGCCGATACGCCACCCATCACCGTGTCGTCGACGTTCGACCAGCCGTCGATCGACCCGGCCTCGGCGAAGCTCGCCATCGTGCGAACGTCGCCGCCGGGGCTGCCGGCGGACGTCTCCGGAGGCGGTTCGGTGGAAGGCGTCGTCGGACCAGCGGTGATCTCCGGCATGGTGGCCACGGCCGTCGACGGCGACGCCTCCACCTCGCTCGTGGACGCGGTGCCGGTCGAGGTGTCGGACGACTCGTCGAGGAGCACGGTCGCCGGCGAGGCGTCGCCCGGGACGTCGTCGTCACCGCAGGACGCGACCGTCCCTCCCGCCAGGAGCAGCACGACGACGAGGGTGGACCGCGGCACGACCCGTTCGTATCACCCCGGTGATCGGTGCGCACCTCGGACGAGCGGACCGCGCCGCGGCGGGCCCGGTTCGGCAACCTGGCACGACGCCGTGCGCCGGGATCGACCAGAACGGCTCGCCCGACGGGTACCCTCGACCCTGAACCCGCCACGTGTCGTCAGCCTGCTCGCGTCCGTCGCGAGCTGCCTCGCGCCGAGCAGCACGAGTGAAAGGACCGGGCGATGGGTGAGCGAACGAGCCGACATGTCGCCCGGCCGCCGATCGAGTCGTTGCGGTCCCGCTGCCCACGTCGCCCGTGTCGCCCACGATGGCGACGTGTCCCCACCGGCCGGTCCGCGATCGGCGGTCACCCGCTGCCGGCATCCTCCCGCCACGCCCTCCCCGACACCCTCCCCGACATCCTCCCCGACATCCACGAGCCTGGAGCACCCACATGAACAAGCCCACGACCAGCAGAGCCGCACGCGGCGACGACAAGCTCGCCGCCCACCTGCGGGCATCGCTGCCCGCCGACGCCCGCGCGGTCGACGTCCTCGCGTTCGAGATCCTCGCCCTGCGACGCGACCTCCTGCCGTCGGTGGAGCGGATCATGAACACCAGCGGCGAGGTCGAGACGGCCGAACGAGCGCTCGTGCTGTTCCGCGACTCGCTGTCGATCGCTGGTGACCCGAACCGCGATCCGCGCGTCGCGATCGCCAACGCACAGGCGACGACCGGGGCGGCCACGGAGTCGTGAGCCAGCCGAAGTCGAACAAGCGCGACCGCGAGCGGGTGAAGCGGGAGAAGGCGACGGCCAAGGCCGAACGCCGGCTCCAGCGGCGCGAGGAGACCGCCGACACCGGTCCCGACGCGTCGGTCGATCAGGAGTCGCTGCTCGCCGAGCTGGCGCGGTTGCACGCGCAGATGGAGGCGGAGGAGATCGAGCTCGAGGAGTTCCTCGAGCGACGAGCCGACATCACCAGCCGGCTCGTGATCCCCGAGGGCTGACGCCGGGTCGTCGC
>WLDE01000285.1 GCA_009704985.1 Actinomycetota bacterium
GACGAGGCCCATGGTGCTCACACCGAGCAGAAGCCCGCCCGCCCACGACGTCTCGGTGAGCCCGACGATCCGGCTGCGGCGTTCGTAGGGCACCTGCTCGGCGATCCAGCTGGTGAGCCCGAGGTCGAACAGCACCTTGCTCTGTGCGAGCACCACCAGCGCGAGCGCCAGCCACACGACGTGCTGGGCCGAGGCGGCGAGCGACGCCCCGAGCGCCACCGATGCCAGCCCACCCGCCATCGCCGTGCGTTGCCCGAGGCGGTCCGCGAGCCGCCCCGTGAGCGGCGACAGCAACCCGGCCAGCTCGGCGAACGCAAGGGCGAGGCCCATGCGGCCGAGGGTGACGTCGAGGCCGCTCGCGATCAGCGCGACGAACGGGTACGTGTACCGGTAGCAGGCGTTGCCGGTGACCCGGGCGAGCGTGAGCGGCACGAGGTTGCGGTGCACCTCCGGCACGTCACGGTCGTCGAGCAGGCGGCGCAGCACGGCGGTCGACGCTATCCGCAGGCCCGGTGGGCGCTCGTCTCGGTAGGATCTCGGTCCCGTGGCACTCATCGTCCAGAAGTACGGCGGCACCTCGGTCGCCGACCCCGATCGCATCCGGGCCGTCGCCGAGCACGTGGCGTTCACCAAGCGCCGCGGCAACGACGTCGTCGTCGTGGTCTCGGCGATGGGCAAGGCGACCGACAACCTGATCGCCCTCGCCGACTCCGTCTCCAAGGTGCAGCCCGGCCGCGAGATGGACATGCTGCTCACCACCGGTGAGCGGGTGTCGGCGGCGCTCACCACGATGGCGCTGCAGGCGCTCGGCATCGACGCCGTGAGCTTCACCGGTAGCCAGGTGGGCATCATCACCGACAACGCCCACCGCAAGGCGAAGATCGTCGAGGTGAAGGGTGACCGGGTGCGCGAGGCGCTCGCCGAGGGCAAGGTCGCGGTGGTGGCCGGGTTCCAGGGCGTGAGCCTCGACAAGGAGATCACCACCCTCGGCCGCGGCGCCAGCGACCTCACCGCGTCGGCCCTCGCGAAGGCGCTCGACGCCGATGCCTGCGAGATCTACACCGACGTCACCGGCGTGTTCACCGCCGACCCGCGCATCGTGCCGCAGGCCCGCAAGCTGCAACGCATCAGCTTCGACGAGATGCTGGAGATGGCCGGTGCCGGCAGCAAGGTGCTCGCGCTGCGCAGCGTCGAGTTCGCCCGCAACCACAACGTTCCCCTCCACGTCCGCTCCAGCTTCACCTGGGAGCAGGGCACGTGGGTCACCGACGAGCAGGAGTCGAACATGGAAGAGCCGATCATCTCCGGTGTCGTGACCGACCTCTCCGAGAGCAAGGTCACGATCGTGGCGGTGCCCGACCGGCCCGGCATCTCCGCCGCGCTGTTCGAGCCGCTCGCCGCGGCGAACGTGAACGTCGACATGATCGTGCAGAACACGAGCCACGACGGCACCACCGACATCAGCTTCACGATGCCGAAGGCGGACATGTCGACGGCCGAGTCGATCGTGAGCCGGATCGCGTCGGAGATCGGTGCCCGCGGTGTCGAGCACGACAGCGACATCGCGAAGATCAGCCTCGTCGGCGCCGGCATGAAGTCGAGCCCCGGCATCGCCGCGAAGATGTTCCGCACCCTCGCCGACCTCGACGTGAACATCGCGATGATCTCCACGTCGACGATCCGCATCAGCGTGGTCACCGCCTCGGCCGATCTCGAGAAGGCGGCCCGCGGGCTGCACTCGGCGTTCGGGCTCGACTCGGGCGAGGCGTACTCGGCCCCGTTGCCCGAGCGGAAGTGACCCTGGCTCCCTCCGGAACCCCTGCGGTCGGTGCGCCCGCTTCCCGCGCACCGGAGGCCCGTGCCACACTGAGCGCCACCATGAGTCGGCGCAAGCAGCACGTGCCCTGGACCGCGGCCGGGACCGCCTCCGAGCAGCAGCACTCCGCCGACGACGTCGTGCGCGAGACCGGCTGGGTGTTCAACAACCGCACCGGTCGTGAGCTCGACCTGGCCGCCTTCGTGGAGACCGGCGACCACGAGACGCTCGCCTACCTGCAGGCCTTCGGCCTCGACGCCGGCATCGAGCACCAGAGCCTGGTCGAGATCGGCTCGGGCATCGGGCGCATGACGGCCAGCTTCAGCCGGATGTTCGCCCGGGTCACGGCGTGCGACCTCGACGGAGCGTTCCTCGAGCGCTGCCGCGAGACCGTCGCCCAGTTCGGCCGTCCCGAGCGGTTGCAGACCTGCCACGTCGACGACGGCCGCACCCTGCTCATCGCCGACGCCTCCACCGACCTGGCGTTCAGCTACATCACCCTGCAGCACTGCCACCCGAGCGACGCCTTGGCGCTCACGCGCGAGGCCGTGCGGATCACGCGTCCGGGCGGTCACGTGGCGCTGAACTACCGCACGTGGACGGCGAGCGACGCGGCGCTGTGGCCCGCCGGCAAGGTGGTCCGCGGCTCGTTCCGCGTGCCGGGCGTCGGTCCGATGCTCGCCCGCCACCGGCTCACGGCCCGGGTGGGCTGGCAGGCCAACCGGCTGGGCCCCGCCACGGTGCTGCCCGAGGTGGCCGAGCACCTGCGCGACGTGCGTCTGGTGCGCTCGCCGCAGCGTTCGCCGTTCGGCGTGGCGGGGGTGGAGGAGACCACCTACGTCGGTGTGCACCCGAGCCACTGGTGGCTCATCGGCACCGTCCGCTGACCCGCAACCGCGCGTGCTCCTGGTCGCGAATCCTCTCGGGATTCGAGACGATGCGCGACCAGAACGGGGTGGTGGTGGCTCGGAGCCGCTGCTCCCGGTCCGTGACGAGGTGGATCACCAATTCCGGGCCCGTCCGTGGGGGCCATCGGTAGCCTGACCCGCATGGCACGCAGTGGCATGAAGATCGGTGTGGTCGGAGCGACGGGTCAGGTCGGCACGGTGATGCGCGAGATCCTCGCGGAGCGCAACTTCCCGGTGGAGGACATCAGGTTCTTCGCGTCGGCGCGCTCGGCGGGTTCCACCCTCCCCTGGCAGGGCCGCGACGTGGTGGTGGAGGACGCGTCGGTGGCGGACCCGTCGGGGCTGGACATCGCACTGTTCTCCGCCGGTGCCACCTCGTCGCGCGAGCTGGCACCGCGGTTCGCCGCGGCCGGGGTCACCGTGATCGACAACTCGTCGGCGTGGCGCATGGATCCCGACGTGCCGCTCGTGGTGAGCGAGGTGAACGGTGGCGAGATCGCGAACGCCCGCAAGGGCATCATCGCCAACCCGAACTGCACCACCATGGCCGCGATGCCGGTGCTGAAGCCGCTGCACGACGAGGCGGGCCTGGTCCGCATCGTGGCCAGCACCTACCAGGCGGTCAGCGGTGGCGGCCTGGCGGGTGTCGACGAGCTCGACAAGCAGGCGCGTGAGGTGGCCGACCGGGCCCGCGAGCTCACCCACCACGGCGACGCGGTCACGTTCCCGGCGCCGTCGAAGTTCGTGAAGCCGATCGCGTTCAACGTGCTGCCCTTCGCCGGCAAGTACGTCGACGACGGGTCGTTCGAGACCGACGAGGAGCAGAAGCTCCGTCACGAGAGCCGCAAGATCCTCGGCCTCCCCGATCTGCGCGTGAGCGGCACCTGCG
This sequence comes from Actinomycetota bacterium, assembly GCA_009704985.1. Taxonomy (GTDB): domain Bacteria; phylum Actinomycetota; class Acidimicrobiia; order Acidimicrobiales; family Ilumatobacteraceae; genus VFMC01. The sequence continues at coordinate 3,614 of WLDE01000285.1, forward strand.
TGCGCGTGCCGGTGTTCACCGGGCACTCGCTCAGCATCAACGCCGAGTTCGAGCGGGCGATCAGCGTGGAGCGGGCGATCGAATTGCTCGCCGCCGCCCCCGGTGTGGTGGTGAGCGAGATCCCGACGCCGCTGGAGGCGGCGGGTGCCGACCCGAGCTTCGTCGGCCGGGTGCGCCAGGACCCGTCGGTCGACGACGGCAAGGGTCTCGTGCTGTTCGTGAGCAACGACAACCTCCGCAAGGGCGCGGCGCTCAACGCGGTGCAGATCGCCGAGTTGCTGCTGCGCTGACGCCGCGGCACCCGGCCTGTCCCAGCCGCGGTCGGCGCTGCCGACGAACGGCCACCTGCGAGGTGCCGGTGCGCGGGCACGGGCGATCGGGAGAGGGCCCGGACCCCACGCCTGGCGGCCGGTACCTTCGGGCGGAACGCACCGACGCCAGGGTGTCTGACGTCCGAGCGACCGCACGTGTCGCATCGTTTCGGCACGGAGTCGAGCGCCTGCCAGACCTTCACCACCGACTCCTGCACGACGTCCTCGGCGAGGGCGTGGTCGCGCGCGACGGACAACGCCACGCGGTACATCGAAGCGCTGTGCTCGCGGACGATGTCCTCGATGCCGGCGCCCGGACTTGACGTGGTCTCCGACGCTCGACGACGCCGGATCGTCGCGGTGATGGGCCGCGTCGGAGGGTGAGGCGGCCGGGTCGCCGGCGTGGTCGTTCACGGACAGGCGCACGGGATCGCGTGACAGCGAGGGCAGCCCTCGGCGTAGCGCTGGATGGCGTCGTCGAGGTCGACGCCCATCTGGTTCGCGAGTGAGGCCACCCAGGCGAGCACGTCGGCGAACTCGTGGCGCTGCTGGTCGGGCGTGCCCTTGCGGACGGCCTGGGCCAGCTCGCCGAGCTCCTCGGCGAGCCAGGCGACGGTGGACGGCACCCCGCGGGCACGGTCGCGGGCGCCGTAGGTGCGCTCGATGACGTCCTGCAGGCCGGCCAGATCCACGGCCGCGCAGCGTACCCGCCGGTGGCGCACCGCCATGGTGGTCTGCTGGCGGTGGGCCACTCGCGGTCCGCCGTTGGCAGACCCGTCGACATCAAGATAACTTGACGGCCTGGACCCCGTGATCCTCGCAAGTGCACGCAAGCACGGCGTCCACGACGAGGACATCATCCACGGATACCGCCATCCGGTCCGAGTACTCGTCCTCGACGACCTCACCATGCTCATCGGCCCCGATCTCTCGGCACGACTCCTCGAGATCGGCGTCAGCACCAGTGAGGGAATCGACGTCATCGTTCACGCCATGCCGGCCCGACCCAAGTTCATCAGGTGACCCTCATGCCTCGATCGATCCAAGACATCCTCGACCACGCCGACCAGCTCGCCGAGCGCTTCGAGAACCTCGACCCCGCCGACGCTGTCGAGATCCCCGTCGAGGAGTACCTCCTCCAGCGCGCCGTCATCGCTCGAGCTCGCACCGAACAGCAGCTCCTCGACGCCGTCGCGACGGCACGATCCGCAGGTGTCTCGTGGCAGAAGATCGGAACCCTGCTCGGCACGTCAGCCCAAGCCGCGCAACAGCGATACAGCGCCGCCCTCGAGTCCGCCTGAACGTCCCGTGTCTCTGAATCCGCCGTGCGCCGGATGGGCGCTGATCCGCAACGTGTCGACGGCGCTCGCGAACCGGCGCGAGTACTGAACCGCGCCATGTCGGAACCGATCACCCGCCGCACACCGGCCGAGCGTCTGCTGGTGCTCCTGGTGGTGGTGCTCGTCGCATGGGCGGTGGTGGACGTCGTCGCGGGATGGAGGGACGACGGTGTCGCCGGGGCGACGAGGGGGCTGCTCGGCGCGGTCTGGCCGCTGCTGGCGGCGTGTGCGACGGCGTTCGTCCTGGGCCGCCGCATCCGGGTGAAGGTGCAGTAGGACGACGAGTGAGGTGGGAACCTCGGAGGAGCGCTCGATCGGCCCGCCGACTCGGTGGCGGCCACGTGCTCGTCCGACGGGAACGCGAGGTCGACCACCCATCGGACGATCGCGCGTGACGAGAGGGAACTGACTCGCCGCGCTCAGTCGGGCGCTCGCACCACGACGCCGGGGAGGTCGTCGAAGCCGGTGCGATCCGCCGTGACGACGGTGCGGCCGGTCGCCAGCGCCGTGGCGGCGATGATCAGATCGTGCGCGCCTCTGGGACGGCCGGTGCGCCGGACGGCTGCGAGCAGCGTGGTGTGAACTCGCGCGACGTCGAGGCCGTACTCGATGACGGGGAGCACCTCGAGCAGGTCCTCGACGAACGCTCGGCGATGCAGCTTTCGCCGTCCCGTTGCGAGCTCGACCCCGACGCCGAGTTCTGCAGCGGTGATCGC
>WLDE01000286.1 GCA_009704985.1 Actinomycetota bacterium
CCACAAGATGTGGTGGTCAACGGCCCCCACGACGGCGACCACCCACAAGAGGTTGGAAGATTACAGCACTGTAGTTACACGACTGTCAACGACTGCTCGCCCGCTTCTTGTTCCCGTCGCCGGGGTGGACGGACCCCGCGACGACCGCACCGGCGACCCCTCGGCCGACGGTGCGGCGGCCGGACCGGCCGACCACCGTGGGACTCGCACGAACTCGCAGCGTGGCAACGGTGCGCGGTCACAGGTCCGAAGCCCTCGCCCCACAGCCCGGGGTCGCGCCACGGCGTCGTGGACCGGCGTCGAGACACCGACCGCTCCGCCGCGAGCGGCGCGCACACCCGGAACTGACCATCCGCGCCACGCACCGCTGCCATCTGCGGGTGTCGAACTTAGGGCTGAATCCCTGTGAGGAGGAAGAGGGACAACGCTGTGAATTTCGTGCATCGCAACTGTGGGAATCGGCGATCGACTGTGGACAGCGGCCGTTCGCTGTGGATGTCCCACGATGCGGAACGGGTGAGCGACCCCTCCCTCGTTCGAGGGGGTCGGATGCGTCCAACGCCGGGCACGCGTCGCGACGCCCCTGCTCGGCACGGGTGCGACACGGAGCGGATGTCAGCGACACCAGAACCGTTCGGGGGCCGATCATCGATCGACGCCGACCGATCCTCCCCCGGGCCGCGTCGTCGGGGGCTGGGGATGTCGGCCGGCCGGCGGCGCCGCAGCACCCCGACACGGGCGTGAGCGGGGGTCAGACCGCGACGACGTCGACGGGGATGCCGTTCAGCACCGACGTGCCCGACAGCGGGTCGAGCGCCTCGTGGTCCGACAGCACGTTGCTGTTCACCCCGGCCCGCTCGCGGGCCACCCGCAGACGGACGTCGGGATGGTCGTGCCCCCAGCCGTGAGGGAGGCTCACCACACCGGGACGGATCGCATCGGTCACCTCGACCGGCGCCTCGACCGCGCCCACGCGGCTCGTGACGCGCGCCCGGGCACCGTCGGACAGGCCGAGGCGTGCCGCGTCGTCGGGGTGCACGTGCAACGTGCAGCGCGGACGACCCTTCACCAGCACCTCGATGTTGTGCATCCACGAGTTGTTGCTCCGCAGGTCGCGACGACCGACGAGCACGAGGTCACGCTCCGTGAGATCCGGCACCGCGGAACGCAGCCGCACGAGGTCGGCCAACAGCACCGGGTGGTCGAGCTCCACGAGACCCGACGGGGTCTGCACCACCTCCGGGATCCGCGGCTCGAGCGCACCGAAGTCGACCCCGTGGGGATGGTCGAGCAACAGGTCGAGACTCGCGCCGCCGTCCGGGCCTGCCCCGAACGCCGCCCCGAACGGGCCGGTCTGCAGCATCAGGTCGAGCATCCGCTCGGGGCCGCGACGCCCGTCGCGGTCGAGCTCCGCGAGCACCTCGGCCGCGTCGCGGCCGTGCAGCGGCGACTGCTCGTCGCGCACGGCGCTCGCGACCATCGCGGCGATCACCGCGTCGTCGAGCACCGCCGGGTCGGTGGTGGCGGGCTGCCCCTGCGCGATCAGCGCCAGCTTGGCCAGGATCTCCCACTCGTCGGGCTGGCCGTCGTCGAGCGCCAGCACGGGCGGGCTGTAGTTCGCCACGTTCCGGACGGCGAACTGCAGCAGCAGCAGGTCGTAGTGCCCCTTCTGCAACGCCGACGGACTCGGCAGCACGACGTCCGCGTGCCGGGTGGTCTCGTTGAGGTAGATGTCGACGCTCACCATGAACTCGAGGTCGGCGAGCGCCGAGTCGAGCTGCTCGCTGTGCGGCGTGGACAGCACCGGGTTCCCGGCGATCGTGACGAGACCACGGATGCGCCCCTCGCCCGGCTCGGTGATCTCCTCGGCCATCGCCGCGGCGGGGTACTCCCCCATCACCTCCGGCAGCGAGCGCACCCGCGTGTGCCCGCGACCGACGGTGAACCCGGGGCCCGTGGCGCGCTTGGGCGGACGTGACGCCACCGGTCGGGGGAACATCGACCCACCGACGACGTCGAGGTTGCCCGCCACGAGGTTCACCACGTCGATCAGCCACGACGTGGTGGTGCCGAACTCGGTGGTCGTGGTGCCGATGCGGCCGTACACGGCGGCGCGCTCGGCCGCGGCGAGATCGCGCGCGACACGACGGATCACCTCCGGCGCGACGCCGGTCGCGGCGGCGACCGCCTCGGGCGTGAACGCCGAACACGCCTCGATCACGGCGTCGAGCCCGCGCACGTGGGGCGCCACGTGCGCCGGCACGCGAACCAGGCCGTCGGCGGCGAGCACCTGGACGATCGCCGCGAGCAGCAGGGCGTCGGTGCCGGGCCGGATCGCCACCCACTCGTCGGCCTCCTCGGCCGTGCGGCTGCGGCGCGGGTCCACCACGACCAGCCGGCCGCCACGGGCGCGCATCGCCTCGATCCGGCCGGGGAAGTCCGGGGCGGTGCACAGGCTGCCGTTCGACGCGTAGGGGTTGGCGCCCAGGATCACGAGGTGGTCGGTGCGGTCGAGATCGGGGACGGGCACGGTGACCGGGCCGCCGAACACGTAGGCGGCCGCCACCTGGCGCGGCATCTGGTCGACCGTCGACGCGGAGAACACGTTGCGCGTGCCGAGCGCGTGCAGCAGCGACCGCAGGTGGGTCATGCCCGCGAGGTTGTGGGCGTTGGGGTTGCCGACGTACGCCGCCAACGACGCGCGCCCGTGGCGTTCGATCACACCGCCGAGACCCGCTGCGACCGCCTGCCACGCCTCGTCCCAGTCGACCTCGACGAACACACCGTCGCGCTTCACGAGCGGACGGCGGAGCCGGTCCGGGTCGTCGTGCAACTGCTTCAGCGTCGACCCCTTCGGGCACAGGAAGCCCCGGCTGAACACGTCGTCGAGATCGCCGCGGATGCGCGTGACGCGCTCGGTCCCGTCCGCGTCTCGGGCGACGGTGATCGCGAGCCCGCAGCCCGCCTCGCACAGCGGACACGTGCGAAAGGCGGTTCGTGTGCCCGCCGTGTCGTGTTCGGTGTCACCTCGCGCCGAGGTGGGAACGATGTCGCGATGTGCCCCCATGGCTGACATCATCGCATCTCATGCGCCGCCTGCATCCCCATCCGGCCGACCGCATCACGGTCGCCGAGGCCTACGGGGTGCCGCGGCCCCGGCCGAGCCACCGACCGTGGGTCGGAGTGTGCATGGTGTCGAGCCTCGACGGGTCGACCGTCGTCGAGGACACGTCACGCGCCCTGTCGAGCCCGGCCGACACGGCGGTGCTGCTCGGCCTGCGCCAGCTCGCCGACCTGATCGTCGTCGGCGCAGCCACCGTACGCATGGAGGGCTACGGCGCACCGAGCAAGGCCGGCCAGCGGATCGGCATCGTGTCGCGCCGCGGCGACGGGCTCGACTTCACCGCCGAGCTGTTCACCAGCGGGGCGGGATTCCTGATCGTGCCCGAGGACGCTCCCGACCTGCCGGTGGAGACGGTGCGCGCCGGCACCGGCGCGGTCGACCTCCCGGGCGCGTTCGCGCAGCTCGACGCGTACTTCGTGCAGTGCGAGGGCGGCGCGGTGCTGAACGCAGCGATGGCGGCGGCCGACCTGATCGACGAGCTCAACCTCACCGTGTCGCCCGTCATCAGCGGCGGCGCCGGCCCCCGGCTCACGGCGGGTGCGCCCGACGTGCTGCACCGGATGGACCTCGCCCACCTGTGCGAGGACGACGGCTTCCTGTTCACCCGCTACGTGCGCCGGCGCGGCTGACGCCGCTCGGGCGCCTCACGGCCGCCCGCGGCGGACGCGGGCGGTGGCAGTCAGGCCTTCTGCAGCTTCTTCAGCAGCGACAGCTCGCGCTGGAAGTCCGCGGCCGCGTCGAAGCCCTTGTAGACGCTGGCGAACCGGAGGTACAGCACCTCGTCGATGGTGCGCAGCCGCTCGAGCACCGCCCGCCCCACGCGCTCGCTCGTGAGGTCGCCCTCGGCGAAGCGCAACTCGTCCTCGACGTCCTCGGCGAGCTGGTGGATCTGGTCGAGCGAGACCGGCCGGCCCTTGCCGGCTGCGGCCACCCCGCGGACGATCTTCCCGCGGTCGAACGGCTGGCGGGCGCCGTTCGACTTGATCACGATCATCGGCACCTCCTCGAGGCGCTCGTAGGTCGTGAACCGGTGCTGGCAGCTCCCGCACACCCGACGACGACGGATGGACGCGCCCTCGTCGGCTTCACGGGAATCGATCACCTTGGTGTCGTCGACTCGGCAGCGGGGGCAGCGCATCGCCGCCAACCTAGCCGACCCACTCGGGGGCCGGGCAGCGGAATCGGGGCCGCGAACGGGCGGATTCAGGGGAGGTCGAGCGCTTGACCGGCCTGGATCGTGGCGCCGCCGTTGTGGGCCACGAGCAGGTCGACGACCTCGGCCTGATCGGCCTGGGGATAGAAGCGGGCGGCGATCCCCCACAGCGTGTCACCCGGTTGGACGACATAGGTGGTGGCTCGGCCGACCGCGGCGCCGGAGGCAGGATCGACGCCGCGGTCGGCCAGACCACGCTGGGTCACCGAGCCGACCGAGCACACGAGCGCGACGACGAACACCACTGCGCCGACGCGGCGGCGGACGAACGTGGCACGGCGTGGCACGGTGCGGCCACCGGCGAGGCGTCGGGGCAGGACGCCGGCCGGAACGGTGTACCGCGACGGCAGGCTCGTCGGCCCGGCCGCCGCCGTCCGGCGCGCGAACGACGTGGCGACGGGAGCCGTCGGGACCACGGCGAGCGGGCGCCGGACGGTGGAGCGGGGGGCGAGGGAAGCCGAGACTGCCGACATCTGTGGGAACCTCTCGTGAGCAAGGAGTGTCGTGAGAACGGAACGTGAGGACGAGGGACGAGTGCGAACGGGTGTTCCCCGAACGGACGTTCGCAGTATGGTCGCCGAACACCCGTTCGTCAACCGCTGATCGAACACATGTTGCACGAACGGGTGTTTGACCTGACAGGCGAACACGCGTACGCTGCAGCCATGGCCGAGTCGACCGCTCCCACCCTCACCGCCCGCCAGAAGGGCATCCTCGACATGATCGAGACCAGTATGCGCGAGCGGGGCTACCCGCCGAGCGTGCGCGAGATCGGCGATGCCGTCGGGCTCACCTCGCCCTCCACGGTGCACAGCCACCTGGCGTCGCTGGAGAAGATGGGCTTCCTGCGGCGCGATCCGTCCAAGCCGCGGGCGCTCGAGGTGCGCTACGACCCGTCGTCGGGTGCCGCCATCGAGCGCCGCCCGGTGCGCCACGTCCCGCTGGTCGGCGACGTCGCCGCCGGCACCGACGTGCTCGCGCAGGAGAACGTCGAGGAACTCTTCCCGCTGCCCGAGGACTTCACCGGCACGGGCGACCTGTTCATGCTGCGGGTGCGCGGCGACTCGATGATCGACGTCGGCATCATGGACGGCGACTTCGTGGTGTGCCGTGCGCAGACCACGGCCCTCGACGGCGAGATCGTCGTGGCGGGCATCCCGGGCGGCGAGGCCACGGTGAAGACCTATCAGCGCACGGGCAGCACCATCACGCTGGTGCCCGCGAACCCCCGGCTGTCACCGATGGTGTTCGCGTCCGACGAGGTCGTCGTCTACGGCCGTGTCGTCACCGTGATGCGCCGGCTCTGATCCCCCACTGACGCATCGCTGATCCGGCTCCGGTCCGCTCACCGGGTCGGCGGAGCCGGCCATCCGCCACCCGACGGAGGCGCGGGCGGCGGCGGGGTGGGCGGCATCGGCATCGTCGGCGGCGGAGCCGGCGGTTGATGGGTCGGCTGCGGTTGGTACGTCGGCTGCTGTGGCGCACCGTAGGGCGCCTGCATCTGCGGCATCTGCGGCATCTGCGGCATCTGCGGCGCCTGCTGCACGGGCAGCGCACCGGTCGGCGTGCCCGGACGACGACGCATGCCGAGCACGATCAGCAGACCGCCGACCACCAC
>WLDE01000287.1 GCA_009704985.1 Actinomycetota bacterium
CTCCTTCGCCCGCTGAGATGGGGCACGAAGCGCAGGTGATCTACGGACTCGACAACGGGCCATGGTTGTCGACATGGCGCACGCCCGCTGGGGTCACGAGTGTCGAGGAGACGATCAGATGGCCGGGCGGCTGGCGCACGACGGTCGACGGTCATGACTCGATCGTCTGGAGCAGTCTGGGACGAGCGAACGTCCAGTGGCTCGACCCGTCAGGGGTCGTCGTCCAGCTCTCCATCGAGGGACCCGAATCCGACGCGGTTGCCCTGGTGAGCGAGGTCGAGATGATCGACCATGGCGCATTCGTGGGTCTCGGTTCGGAAGCGAGCCGATGGGTCGAGTCGGATCTGCCGGTCATCGCCAGCGCTGATCTCGGCGCCGTCGAGGTCGAACGACGTGGTGACAACGACCGTGTTGCGCTGTGTGTCCGAACAGCTGGGGATGCTGCGTGCGCCGCCAAGCGCGATGACAATCTCGGTGCCGTTGACCTCACCGCCATCGTCGAGGGGCGCTGGTACATCATCAGCTTCCGGCCGTCCGCCTTGGACTCGACGGCCAGTCTCGATGCGCTCTCGTTCACCGTCGAAGGCGACGTCGTCAGCTCTGTCGGCACGCAATCCGATGCGGGCGGTACGTGGTTCTTCGCCGATCTCGGCGAAGCACGGACGGCCACCACCAATCACGGATGGAACGCGGGCGAGGTCTGGAGAGACATCGCTCGCCCGACGATCGCCAGCACCTTCGTCTGACCGCCAGCATCATCGATAGTGGGCTCGGCCTTGTCGTTCGTCATCGTCCTGTCTCCAGGTGTCCCGGCCGACGAGCCGTGGCCCGTGGTCACTCGGGATCCAGGCGGAGCCGCTCGATGCGTTGCGCATGAACGGCGTAGATGAACGGACCAGGGTCGTCGCGGCATGCAGCGGCGATCGTCTCGATCTGATCGACGAAGCGGCGCACCATCTCGTCGGCGGGCAACGACTGGCTCGTGAGGCAGAAGCACCGGACCGAGTGCCGGAGGACGGCGGCGCGTTCCGCTGGGTTGTAGCGAATGCGGGTGTCCTTCATGAACACCACCCACCCCTCCGAACCCGCGAGCGTCAGCCATTCCTCATCGGCTACCTCCTCGTCGGCCGGGACGCCGTAGTGCTCCGCCAGGGTGACGAGCCGCAGGCCGGCATCACGCAGGGCCTGCGGCACCTTGATCCGCCCGAGGCTCCGGTCGAGGAAGAGGTCAGGCAGCCCGTCGGGATGCGACACGCAGCACGTCCTCGAGCTGATCGGCGGGTACACCGAACTCGAGCGACAAGTCCTCCAGCGGCTCACCCGCCCAGAAGCGCTCGAGGACGTCATCCACCCGGACTCCACCGCGCTCGAAGATCGGCACGCCGAACGCCCGGGTCGGATCGACGACCACCTGAGCTCGTTCGTATGCAGGCACGCGGATCAACGACGCGTAGCCGTCTGCTCCGTACTCGATGCGCCTGAGATACGCCTCGATCACCTCGGTGAACACCCGCTGGCCGTTCCGGACCACGACGAGGTTCCGCGCGAGCCGACCCTCTGCGTCGGCAGCGTGCTGCTCGCCGTAGTCGAACAGCAGCTCAGCGCCATCGGTGTACAGCTTCTGCGACGCCAGTGCGTGCTCGACGCCGAGGCCTTCCTGCAGCTGCCGCAGAGCAGGCCGAATGCGCTGCATCGGAACCCCGCTGCGTCGCACCGCCGCCAGGACCAACGCCTCGGCAAGCCCCACGAAGGGAATCGACGGTTGACGAGGGCCCGCCGCCGGAAGATGAGTGACGACCGGATCGCCACTCACCGCTGACCGACCCAGTGGGCTTCGCACGTACCCCTGAGCCCAGGTGTTGAGCGTCGACGCCGGCACGCCCACGATGCGAGCAGCCTCCGCAACGGTGTACAGCGGGGTCCTGAATCGGATCGGATCGAACGACGTCACGGCACACCTCCTCGCGGAACGGCCCAACACTAACCACCTCTCTCCCCAGAACCCGTCGTGCACTTCCCGACGACCGGAACGACCGCAGATGCTCTGCTCGGCACGCCCCAGCCCAGCCGATTTCGGCCCCGAGCGAGTCGGACTTCAGCTCCGCATGGCCTTCGAAATGATCGTTCGTGGCGCCCCCGGCAGGGATCGAACCTGCGACCTGCGGTTGAGGAATCGGTCCAGAACCGGTCCAGGCAGTACCAACACGTACCGTCCAGTGCCATCTAGCAGGCATGACACGAATCAGTCTGTCCAGCGTCTGCCAGGAAATCCGCCCTGTTGTGGACCGTCCGTTACCACGGCGTTACCACAAGGGCCTCTCGTTGCCGACCCGAAGGGCCCGTTGTTGTCGAACCGGCCACGGCTGGCGGGGCGACCGCCGCACCACATCGACGAGGCGGTCGGAGCAGCCCGCGGGATCCGGCAGGTGCTTGGCGGCTCAGCCGGTGACGTACTCCTGAAGGACGTTGCCGTCCTCGTCGAGGAGTTCGGTGAGGACCGCGCCCTCCGGGAGACCGATGAGTGCGATGCGGGTGTCGGACGTTCCTGGCAGCGACTGCAGCGGGATCGTGTAGCGATCTCCGTTGGGGCGGAGCACTCGGAGGGACGCGGCGTCAGGGTTGGTGGTGATGGCTTGCGGGCTGCAGCAGGTGACTTGCGACGAATCAGTGGCCTTCGGGAGTGGCGGCCCGGAGCTCGTTTCGGTGAGGACTCCATCGATCGTGATGCGGGTCTCGATGCGATCGAACACTCGGAGCACGACAGCGCTCCACATCTCCCCGGTCGGCAAGGTTCCGGTCCATCGTTGTTCGTTGTCGGATGGGTTGGTCACGCTGACGGTGATGTCGACGTCGCGAGGCTCGACGGTGTCGACCGGCTCGACGTCGAGGATCTGCGGAGGGGCTGTTCCCATGACCACCGTGTCCGACGGGGCCACGGCGGCGGAGTCGGCGAGGTGCGCCCACTCAGCTTCAGTCGCCGGGCTGGCCGAGCGTGCAGCTGCGACCGCTTGCTCGCGTGTGAAGTCGCTGGCGTAGAGCGCGAAGTCGAGCCCGTCGTTCTGCCAGAGGACGATCCAGGAGCGATCGGCGTCGTTGCCGACCCAGTCGCCGGCGATGTACCCGGTCGAGTCACCGATGGGGATCTCTTCGAACCGGTAGCCGACGGAGCTACGGGCGTAGAAGTCCGGTGTGTTCCGTGCGACGAGGAGCTCCATCAGCCCATCGCTGCCCTCCGGCGGCTGGTAGTCGACAGCCGCGAAGGCCGGGAGCGGGTCGGGCAGAGGCGAGACCTTCCGCATGCCGTTCGTCAGGAGGGCGGGATCGACGTCGAAGCGTCCCGTCAGGTCCGGGCGGATCGAGCGAGCGAGCGTGAGGAGTTCGTCGTCGGACACAGCGGTGGCAGCCAGATAGGCCCACGCACCATCGATCTCCACGTAGAGCCCACGATGCCCGCCGCGAAAATCCACGAACGCGGCTCGGCGGCCATCGAGCTCGAACTCGGTGTACGCCACGGTGTTGCCCATGAACGCTCCCGGCGTGATGGCGAGGTCGGCGTCGGTCGAGCCGTAGACCGCGAGGTTGGGGCCGAGCGGACTCGAATCGGTCGCATAGACAATCGGGGCGAACGGCTGCGGCTCGATCTTCAGCGGGGGCGACGACGGATCACGGGTAAGCACCGGCCGCCATCCGTCGGGGACGTCGCGCAGCACCCATTCGAGCGAGGCGGGCGTTTCGGCAACCGGCTCCCTCCGCTGATCGACGATCACGGTCAGGCCCACGATGACCACGGCAACCGTTGCGATCGCCATCGCCGGGGTCCGCCAGCGTCGTGGCGTCGTTCGCAATTCCGGCAGAGCGCGTCCATCCGCCGTTCGCTGCGCTGAGCTCACCGCACGGCGTGCGATCGCATCGATCGATCCTCGGTCCATCACATCAACCATCGCTCTGTTCCTCGAACGGTGCGCCAAGACGAACGGCGAGCGTCCGTCTGGCTCTGAACAACTGGGTCTTCACGGTTCCCGAGGTGCATCCCACGATCGAAGCGATCGAATCGACGGAAAGGTCCTCGACGTAGTGCAGCACCGTGACCACGCGCTGCTGGCGGGGAAGGTCCTGCACCGCCGCCCAGAACCGTGCATCCACGGCATCGGCTTCTGACGGCGGAATCGCTGCTCGGCTCGCCAGTCGCTCTCGCACCCGCAACTCGCGACTCAGCCGACGCCACCGCGACACCGCCGCGTTCGTGATCACGCGCCGAACCCACCCGGCCGGGTCGTCGTAACGGCCGACGACGTCCCACCGACGATGCGCTGCAACAAAGGCCTCCTGCACCAAGTCCTCCGCAGCGCTCCAGCTGCCCGTCAACGAGAACGCCAGCACGAGCATCGAACGACCCGAGCGCAGGTAGAACGCCTCGAAGTCGGCGAGTTCGACCTCAGCGGCCCCGGCGCTCGTCCACATCACGCCTCTCTACACGCCCGGCCACCGTCCCCGGTTGACACGCGGCGTCTCCAACATTGCGATGCGGAACCATCGCGGGCTCTCGAGGACGCAGTGCAGATGAGACGATCTGCGCTCACCGTTGCCTTGCACTCGAGCGCCAGACCGGGCAATCGGCGCTATCTCGGCGTGCCAGAGTGGCTCGATGACCAACTCGATTTTCGGCGTGTCGACCCAGCGCCCAATGGCCATTGAGCCGAGCGCGGCCTCGGCTCAACCGACGATCATCTGGGGAGCAAGACCCACGCAACCGCCGTCATCTCTCGCCCGGCGGTTTGCGCACATGGACTCTGCACCAGCACTCGAAGCCGCCATCGCGAGAGCAGTGGGGGCCGACATCCGGGATCTGCACTGGTTCACGATCATGGACCGTGCGGACGCCATCGGGGCAACACACCTCCTCTCCAACGACGACTATGCCGACGAGTACGACACCGGGTTACCGGCACGCGCAGAGCATCGCTTCGAAATGCTCACGTCGTCGATCGGGTCCATCCTCGAGAAATGCCCACACGCCACCGTCGGAATTGCGCTCACCGACGCCTTTCAGGTTGAGCACGTCCGACACACCGACCGGTCCACCTTCGCGTCGACGATGCACAACGACTTCATCGAGCAGTCCCCCTCCGACACCATCTACGTCATCGATTGAGGTCACTGCTCACCCGCGCCGATCTGCCGATCGGCATCGGTCGCCCGAGCGGGATGCGATGCTGTCGGCATGATCCGCCCGATCGACCTCAGCGCTGAGGGTGTCGCCGAGTCTGTCGTCGACATCCAGCGTGCGGCATATCGAGTCGAGGCGGATCTCATAGGCTTCGACGACATCCCGCCGCTCCACGAGGATGCGCGGCAGGTCCGACAACACCGACTGCAGTGGCTTGGTTCGTGGGAGGGCGATCGCCTCGTCGGCGTGATCGGCTGGACGCTCGACGACGATGTGTGCGACATCGATCGCCTTGCGGTGCACCCGGACTTCGCTCGTCGAGGCCATGGCCGAGCGCTCGTCGGCAAACTGCTGAAACATCGAACGATCACGGTGTCGACGGGCACTGCGAATGCTCCGGCCCGAAGGTTGTACGAATCGCTTGGATTCGTTGGCGTCGCGGAGGTACGAATCGCTGCCGATGTCACGACGTCTCAATACGTGCGGCGAACCTGACAGCGCACCGAGTGCAGATCTGCCGCTAGGCGCTATCTGCACCACTGGCTCGGGGAGCGCATAACACCGCGCGAAGCGGGCGGCCGCGCTCTCTCGGAGGATGTCCCGAGGTTCGTGGAACTTCGGTGGCGGCCCGGTGGTGTCAGGCGGCGTGTTCTTGATTCTGGCAGGTCGGTGTGACGGTGCGGGTGGTGTGAGCGTCGAGTGCGGTGCGCAGTGCCGGGAGGTGGAGGTGGCCGTTGAC
>WLDE01000288.1 GCA_009704985.1 Actinomycetota bacterium
CCGGAGCGGCGTGCGTCGCCGCCTCGGCGGGGGCCTCGGTCGCCGCGGGGGCATCGCCGGCCGTCGACTCGGCTGCCGCCGCAGATGCCTGCTGGCCGTCCGAGGCGAGCATCGTGTTGAGGTTGTCGGCGAACTGGGCCATGAGCTTCTTGCTGACGTCGGCCATGATCCCGCGACCGAACTGCGCCACCTTGCCGGTCACGCGCAGGTCGGTCTCGACGACGCACTTCGTGTGGTCGGCGTCGACGGCGTGGAGCTGCGCGGTGATCATCGCGTCGGCGTTGCCCTTGCCGGTGGTGTCGCGGCCCTCGCCGTGGAGCACGGCCTTGTGGTTCGCGTCGTCGCGCTCGACGAAGACCGCCTCGCCCTTGAACGCGGTGGCGATCGCCCCGAGCTTCACCTTCACGACGCCGCGGTAGACGTCGCCCTCGATCTCCTGGAGCTGCGCACCGGGTAGGCACGGCGCGATCCGCTCCACGTCCGTGAGCACGGCCCAGGCCTCGTCGATCGGCCGGTGGACCACGAACTCGTTCAGGAGCTTTTCCATCGCTGCACATCCTCCAGGGTGTCGATATCGGCGGCGGTTCCCGGGCACGGGACCTCGTGGACCAGGGCCGGATGCTCGCGCATCAGGTGCCGTCCACCATCATCTCCCGCTGCGGGCAGCATCGGCCAGACGGACCGGTGCAACCGCACCGGGTGCGGACCGCGGCGACCATCATACGAGGCGACCACGATCGGCCAGGTGGGTGGTGCGGTGGCGACGAGGCGCCAGGCGGCGGGCGGGACACCGGGCTGATCGCCGAGGCCGACGATCACGTGCTCCGCGCCGAGCCCGTCGGCGACGGCGATCGCGACGGCGAGGGACGTGGACTGCCCCTCGGCCCAGGCGGGGTTGTCGACCACGGTCACCCGGTCGAGCAGATCGCCGAGCGGCAGATCGACGGCGCCGCGGACCACCACGACCGGACCGGGTGATCCGGCGAGGGCGTGCTCGACCGCGTGGGCGACCAGCGGTCGGCCGTCGAGCAGGGTGGTGAGCTTGTGGTGGTCGGCGAGGAAGCGGGTGCCGCCCCCGGCGGCGAGCACGACCGACACGACCGACACGACCGTCACGAGCGGCACGCTACCGGCGTTGTCCGCGGGCCTCGTCGCCGCCTCGTGCCGTCGGTCGGGCCCGGGTCGCGCATGACGACTCGATGACGGGCACGGCGGCCGATCGTGGCGCGACGACCCTCGCTCATGACGGTGGGGCGTCGGTCACATGACGAAAAGATGACGACGCGCTTGAACATTGCGGTTTCGTGACGGTATCTTTGCGGTCGTGACATGGAGCCGATCGGCTCCGGGTCGCACACAGCGGTTGCGCTCTCGTACGGCGCTCCTCGCGTGATCGTGGTCGGCGGCCCGTCAGCGGGCCCACCCTCACCGCTCACGACAGATCCACGTGCCCGCACCCCATCGCTCGGCACGCGAGACCAAGGAGTCGTCAGGTTCTCATGGCGCTGCAATCCCACTCCCGCCCCGGCGGTCGTCAGTCCGTTCCCGTTCGTCCCGGCATGCGTCGCCGCGCCGCCCACGTCGGCGTGGCCGCGATCCTCACCACGTTCGGTCTGGCCACCGTCGCCGTCCCGGTCACCCAGGCGGCACCTGCCACCGTCACCGCCGCCAACCGCGCCCGCGTCGCCGACCCGATCGCCGATCGTGCCGGCCAGGCGCTGCTGCTGCTGAAGCGGTTCGAGGCCACGGGCGACCCGCTCGCCCTGCAGGGCTTCGAATCGGCCCGGGACGAGATCGCCGCGGCCGTCGCCCAGCGTCTCGGCCTCCAGCCGGCCGACATGCAGGCCGCCTGGGCGCGCGCCGACCACCCGCACCAGACCGCGGTCATCGCGGCGCTCGGCCAGCTCGGCGTCGCCTACCGCCGCAACACGAGCCGCCCCGGGGTGAGCTTCGACTGCTCCGGCCTCACCTCGTACGCGTGGGCCCAGGCCGGTCTGCAGCTCACCCGGCAGAGCTCCGCCCAGATCCGCAACGCGGCGCCCCGCGACCCGCAGACCGCGCAGGCCGGCGATCTCGTCCAGTACCCCGGGCACGTCATGATCTGGCTCGGCGTCGAGCGGGCCGTCGTGCACGCCGTGATGCCGGGCCGTCCGGTGGAGGTCCTGCTGATCAACGAGCGCCGCTCGCTCCGCTGGGGCGACCCCACCGGCTGAGGTCGACGCGGACGGATGTCCGCCGGCCGATGCCTCGGGTCAGCCGTGGATCGGGCCGGACGCGTCGCGCAGCGACGGTGCCGCCCGGCCGGTGCGCCGGGCGATGATCTCGGCGCAGATGGAGATCGCCGTCTCCTCCGGGGTGCGCGCCCCGATGTCGAGCCCGATCGGCGACATCAGCCGCGCGAGCTCGTCGTCGGTGAGGCCGACGTCGCGGAGGCGCTCGAGCCGCTTGTCGTGCGTCTTCCGGCTGCCCATCACCCCGATGTAGCCCACGCGGGTGGCGATCGCACCCTGCACCGCCGGCACGTCGAACTTCGGGTCGTGGGTGAGGATGCACACCGCGTCGCGCTGGCCGAGTTGGCTGCCGCGTCGCTCGAACAGCGGACCGGGCCACGACACCACCACCTCGTCGGCGGCGGGGAAGCGGCGCCGGGTCGCGAACACCTCGCGGGCGTCGCACACGATCACCCGGTAGCCGAGCACCTTCGCCACGCGCGACAGCGCGGCGGTGAAGTCGACGGCACCGAAGATCCACATCTGCGGCGGCGGCGACCAGCTCTCGACGAACACCGACAGCGTGGGGGCGTCGACGAGGTCCTCGGGGGTGGTCTGGCCCTCCGGCCCGTAATGGCGGATACCCGAGCGCCCCGCCTCGAGCTCGGCGAGCGCGTCGCGGGCCACGATCCGGTCGAGCTCGGGATGGCCGAGACCCCCGAGCACCTCGTCGGGGGTGACGAGGAGCTTGCGGCCCGGGTCGGGTCCGTCGACCACCGTGGCGAGCGCCGTCGGCAGCTGCCGGCGCAGGCGGTCGCGCAACACGTCGTAGAGCGGGGCGGATGGCGTGGTCATCGGCGAGTCCATGAGGCCCACGTCACCAGTCGAGCGCTTCGATGAAGAGGCGGATCGTGCCGCCGCAGGTGAGCCCGACCGCGAAGGCCTCGTCGTCGCTGTAACCGAACGAGACGATGCCGGGGCCGCGCTCGCCGTGGAGCACGCCGAGGGCCTCGCCCACGACGGCACCCTCCACGCAGCCGCCGCTCACGCTGCCGGCCACCTCGCCGACGTCGTTCACCGCCATCGCCGCCCCCGGCTCGCGGGGGCCGGAGCCGAGGATGTCGACCACGCGGGCGACGGCCACCCGCTTGCCCTCCGCACGCCACCGATCGATGTCGTCGAGCAGTTCACGCATCCGTCATCCCTCCTGATCCTCGGGACGCCTCGGGGTCCACCACGACGGCGGTCCGTCAGCCGATGCCGGCGCCGTACGGGGCGCCGCGTCGTGCCGACCGGTGGTCGAGCGTGTGTGCCGAGATCGTCGCCGCCAATTCTTCCATCGCCGCGACCGAATGCCCCTCGACGAACGCATCGACGTGGGGGAGCGCGGCGGCCATGCCGCGCGCGAGCGGGGCGTAGCCGGGTGTCACCTTGAGCGGGTTCACCCAGATCGTGCGGAACGCGACGCGGTGGAGGCGCTGCATCTGCTCACCGAGCAGCGCGGGGTCGCCCCGGTCCCACCCGTCGGACAGGATCACCACGATCGAGTTGCGCGCCATGCCGCGCACGCCCCACTCGTCGTTGAAGGTGCGCAGGCACTCGCCGAGCCGGGTGCCGCCGCTCCAGTCGAGCACGCGGGCGGAGGCCGCCTGCAGCGCCCGGTCGGGGTCGCGGCTGCTGAGCTCGCGCGTGACCCGGGTGAGGCGGGTGCCGAGCGCGAACGCCTCCACGCGCTGGCGGCCGGCGACGGCGGCGTGCACGAAGCGGAGCATGCCGCGCGCGTACGGCTCCATCGACCCGCTGACGTCGAGCAGCAGCACCAACCGGCGCATCCGCTCGCCGGGTTCGCGCCACCGGCGGCGGATCGGTTCGCCCCCCGACCGCAGCGACGTACGGATCGTGGCGCGGATGTCCGGCGTCGGGCCGCGGTGCGCGCGCCGCATCCGGAACGAGCTGCGCGGTGGACCGGCGAAGCGGAGGTCGGACATCAGTTCCTGCGCGAGCGCGAGCTCGTCGTCGGAGTACGCGGCGAAGTCCTTGTCGCGGAGCACCTCGGTGGCCGAGAACCGCAGCTGCAGCGTCGGGTCGTCGTCGCGCTCGGTGCTCGACTCGTCGGACGAGCCCTCGTCGCCCTCGTCGTCCATCGCCAGCGTGATCGTGAGCGGCTCCTCGGCCGGTGCGTCCCCGCTGCCGTGACGACCCTCCCAGAACACGACGAAGGCCCGGTCGTACACGCCGTGGTCCTCCGGACGGCGCACGAGCGTGGTGCGGCCCGCCCAGTACACGGCGTCGCGTGAATCGATCCCGAGCACACCGACCGCCTCGACGAAGTCGATCACGCAGCCGATCGGCGCCGGCAGGCCGAGCCCGCGCAGCACGCGGGCGAAGCCGATCGCGAGCTCCTCGGCCTGCGTGCTGTCGGTCGACCGATCGATCGGCTGCTGGGTCGGCTGGTCCGCCGGCCGGTCGGACGCGTGGTCGGGCGACATCGGGAGGTCCGGGCGTCAGCCGTGGAAGGCGCCGCGTTCGAAGGCCTGCTTCACGATCTCGGCGATGCCGTGCTGCTGGCGGACCTTCTCCTGGTCCTCGCGGTACTTCAGCACCGCACCGAGGGTGACGTCGACGGTGTGCTCGTCGAGCTCGGCCACGCCGAGCGAGGCGAGCGCGGTGGCCCAGTCGATCGTCTCGGCGACGCCCGGCGGCTTGTACAGGTTCTTCGACCGCATCGCCTCGACGGCGCCGGCCACCTGTCGCGCGAGCGGGGCGAGCACGTGGGGCACCCGCATGCGGACGATCTCGACCTCTCGTTCGAAGCTGGGGTGCTCGACCCAGTGGTAGAGGCAGCGGCGCTTCAGCGCGTCGTGCACGTCGCGGGTGCGGTTGGACGTGAGGATCACGATCGGCGGCATGCTCGTGGCGAACACCCCGAGCTCGGGCACCGTCACCTGGTAGTCGGACAGCACCTCCAGCAGGTACGCCTCGAACTCGTCGTCGGCGCGGTCGACCTCGTCGATCAGGAGTACGGGCGGGATCAGGCTCCCGTGGTCGATCGCCCGCAGCAGCGCCCGCTTGAGCAGGAAGCGCTCCTGGTACAGCTGCTCCTCCAGCATCGAGGTGCCGACGCCGCGGGCCTCGCCGCTCGCCTCGGCGGCGCGGAGGTGCAGCAGCTGGCGGGAGTAGTCCCAGTCGTACACCGCCTGGGAGGAATCGATGCCCTCGTAGCACTGCAGGCGGATGAGCGCACCGCCCGTCCAGCGGCTGAGCACCTTCGCGACCTCGGTCTTGCCGACTCCGGCCTCGCCCTCGAGCAGCAGCGGCCGCTTCAGCGACAGCGCGAGGAAGATCGCAGTCGCGAGGCCGTCGTCGGGCAGGTAGCCGTGTGACGTGAGCGCCTGTGCGACATCGGTGGGGGTGCTGGAGGGCGAGAGCATCGCCGGTCAGGTTAGAGCGGTTCCGCCGGAGGGGTGCCATGCTGGGACCCGTGCGGCCACCTGCTGACCAGCCGGACACGCCCGGCGCGACGCCCGCGTCCGACGTCGCCCGGCCGGAGGTCGGGCCCCGAGCGGTGGCGCACCGCGTGGCCGCC
>WLDE01000028.1 GCA_009704985.1 Actinomycetota bacterium
CAGGGCCGACCGGCACACCCCTCACCCCCGCCGCCGGACCGACCGGCACACCCCTCACCACCGCCACCGCCGGACCCGCCGGGACACCCCTCACCCCCGCCGCCGGACCGACCGGCACAGCCCTCACCACCGCCGCCGGACCGACCGGCACAGTCCTCACCGCCGCCGCCGCCAGCGCGACCGCGAGGAGGATCCCGATCGGTGCCGCCGTGGCAGCGGGCGTCGCCGTCGTCGCGGTCGTCACCGGGGTGATCGTGGCCGTCACGCGCGGTGGCGACGCGCCGGCGGTCCGGCCCGCCGACAGCGTGCTGGTCGATCCTTCCGACGGGACGGCGAGCCCGAACCCCGGCACCGCCGCGAGCGCCTCGGCCACCACCGCTCCCGTCACCGTCCCGGTCGAGCCGACCACGCCGACCAGTTCGAACAGTTCGAACAGCTCGAACACCGCCGTCACCGACCCCGCCGCCGTCGACGTGTCGACCTTCGTCGGGAGCTGGCAGGGCGAGTGCGACCCGTTCATCGACGGGTCCGGCGGGGCGAGCGGATCCCGCTACGAGGTCACCCAGACCGGCCCGGGCAGCCTGGAGTTCGCGATCGTGGCGATGCTCTACACCGGCGGCTGCGGGACACCGGGCGTCGAGGAAGGGCGTCTGACGTTCTCGCTCGCCGCCACCGGTGAGAGCACCGTGGACGGGGTCCCCGTGGTCGTGTTCGACGGCAGCGCGGGAGCGACGGACATCGCGATGATCCCACCCGACATGCTGGCGGCGCAGACCTGGTTCCTCAGTGTCGACGACCGGGGTCTGCGGATCAGCGAGGACGGCGTCGGCTTCCTCCCGATCACGGGCGGGCGCGAATGACGTCGTACGCGCTCGGCGTCGACCTCGGGACCACCTGGACGGCCGCGGCCATCGGCCGCGGGACGCAGGCGGACCCGCTGCCGCTCGGCACCGACACCGCGGCGATCCCCTCGGTCGTGTTCCTCCGCGACGACGGCGAGGTGCTCGTCGGTGACGCTGCGGAACGCCGGTCGAGTGCTGACCCTGCGCGAGCAGCCCGCGAGTTCAAGCGACGCCTCGGCGACCCGGTACCGGTGATCGTCGGTGGCACGGAACGACCGGTCGAACGTCTCATGGCCGACGTGCTGGCCGAGGTCGTCCGACGCGCGACCGAGCAGGAGGGCGAGCCACCCGCGGTGCTGGTCCTCACCCATCCGGCGAACTGGGGCTCGTTCAAGGTCGACCTGCTCCGCGAGGTGGCACGCCTCGCCGGGGTCGACTCGACGACGGTCACCACCCTGGCCGAGCCCGAGGCGGCGGCCGTGACCTACACGCGGCTGAGACCGGTGGAGGTCGGGGAGCTGATCGCCGTCTACGACTTCGGTGGCGGAACGTTCGACGCCGCCGTGGTGCGACGCACCCCGGTCGGCTTCGAGTTGATCGGCACACCCGAGGGTCTCGAACGGCTCGGCGGGATCGACATCGACCAGGCCGTGCTCGCCCTCGTCGACCGGTCGCTCGACGGTCGCGTGTCGGGTGCCGACCGACGCGACCCGCAGACCCTGCCGGCTCAGGCACGCCTGCGCGTCGACTGTCGACGCGCGAAGGAGGCGCTGTCGTCCGATGCCGACACGCAGATCGTCGTCACCCTGCCTGGCGTGCACGCCGAGGTACGCCTCACCCGCCAGGAGCTCGACGCGATGGTCCGGCCCCGCCTCGAGGACACGATCCGCGCCCTCGAGCGCACCGTGGCCTCCAGCGGCACGCCGATGAGCGCGGTGTCGCGGGTGCTGCTCGTGGGCGGCACATCGCGTCTGCCGCTGGTCGCGGAGATGGTGCGGTCGGCCACGGGGCGCCCGGTCGCACTCGACGCCCACCCGAAGCTGGCGATCGCGCTCGGCGCGGCGCTCGTCGGCGCGGCACAGGTCGCCTCGAGCGCAGCCGACGACGTCCGCGTGGCGACCACGGCCGCCTGGCAGCCGCCGGTGCGCGTCGTCGACGATGCGGTGCGGTCCACTCGTGGCAGCCGGCGGCCGATGGTGATCGCGGGTGCCACCGCGGTCGTGACAGCGGCGGTCGTCGCCGGTGTGCTCCTGCTGGGCGGTCGGGACGACGTCGCGAGCGGCACGCCGGAGGGAACCCGCTCGGCGGCGGATCGACCTGCGAGCCCGGCGAACACAGCGTTCGACCCACCTGCCTCCGGCCGCGCCGTCACCATCGCGCCCGATGCGTCCGCGCCCGCTCCCGCGGTGGTCGGTGAGGTGGTCGCCGAGCTCACCGGTGTCGTCGCCGTGGCCACTGGCTCGGCAGGGCCGGTCGCCGTGACCGACTCGGGAGAGGTGGTGCGACTCGATGCCGGCGCGCCGACGTTGCTCACGAAGCTCGACGGCCGGGCCGGCGGCCTGGTGGCGCTCGCCGACGGCTCCTACGCCGTCACCGTGGGGGACGACGTGATCCGGGTGCCTGCCGACGGCGGTGCGGCCACGTTGGTCCTCGACGGCGCCTCCGTGGCCATGGGCACGACCCCGGGGCCGATCGCCGTCGACGGCGCGGGCAACCTCTACGTCACCGACCTCGACAACCGCCGCATCGTCCGCCGTGGCACCGACGGTGGGCTCAGCCTGGTCGCCGGAAACGGCGACGTGGCCTCGGGCACGCCGGAGGACGATGCCCGCCCGGCGACCTCGGTCGCGATCGGTGCCGTGGTCGGGCTGGACGTCGACGGCGGTGGCAACCTCGTGTTCGCCGACGCCGGATCCGGCTCCATCCGCGCCGTGGCACCCGACGGCACCCTCTCGACTCGGGCGAGCGGCCTCGGCGACATCACGGCGATGACCGTCGACCCGTCCGGGCGCGTGTTCCTCGCCGGCGGCGGCATCGCAGGGGTGGGCCTCCTCGGCAGCGGCGGCAACGTCGAGCCGGTCGCAGGGACCAGCGAGCTCGCAGCACCGATCGTCGGCCTCGGGTGGGACACGGGCCTGCTCGTGGCCGACGGCAGCAGGGTCCGGAGGGTCGGCCCGTGACGGGGCGCCCCTCCTCGCCGATCTCGTCCCGCGGGTTCGAGGTCGCTCCCGTCGACGAGTCGGACGAGGTCGGATCCCTCGTCGCCGACGCGGGCACGGACGCGGGCGCAGGGTGCGTCCGCTGCACGGCCGGGGTCGTGGGATGACGCTCGACGATGCCGTCCCGGCGTCGATGGTGCGTGCGGCGCAGGCGGGCGACAGCGCTGCCTTCGCCGAGCTCTACCGGCGGCTGATGCCGATCGTCCGGCGAGTGGTGGCCGACAACGTCCACGACCGGATGGAGGCGGAGGACGTCGCCCATGAGGCCTTCACACGAGCGTTCGCCTCGCTCGTCCGCCTTCGTGACCCGGATCGATTCCGCCCCTGGCTGCTGTCGATCGCCCGACGGGCGGCCATCGACCATCGACGAGTCCGCGTGCTCGGCCGATGCGTGCTCGACGACGATCCGGCTCGCGGTTCGACCCAGATCGGTCCAGGGCCGGACGAGCTGCTGCTGATTCGTGAGGAGCTCGCAGCCGTGGTGGATGCGACCGAGCGCCTGTCGACTCGCGATGCGACCGCCCTCGCGATGGTCGGCCACCTCGGGTTCGGTCCCGACGAGGTGGCCGCGGTGTTGGGCATCTCACCGGGAACGGCCAAGGTCGTCGTTCATCGCGCCCGCTCTCGTCTGCGGAGCCTGCTCGAGGCATCATCCGCCTGATCCCGGGTCGGCGCCATGCTGTAACCGGTGCGAGCGGCGAACGTCCCGCTCCCCCGACGACGGAGGTGGATCGAGGTGGACGGTGTCCGACGCAGCTGAGCACGACGGCACCGCAGTCGCGGAGCGGATGCTCGAGAAGGTTCGCATCTTCGTGACCGAGACGCTCGACGACCGCGAACGTGCCATGTTCGCCGTGCTGCTCGCCCCGGGCGTCGCCGCGGCGTACGCCACCGACGACCGACCCGATGTGGCGGGGTTCGCGCTCGACGACGCCCACTGGCAGCCCCTGCCGCTCCCACAGACGCTCGCCTCCGTCGTGCGATCGGCCGAGGTGCGCATCGTCGTCGAACCCCGCTGGGCGAGGCAGGAGCCGACCGAGGGTCTGTAACCGGACATGAGGGTCTCCGTCCAGAACGGGGACCCGCTACCACGTGCGGGCTCGAGAAAGGGAGTTCCCACATGTCCGGATCACTTGCACGACTCCAAGAAGCCGGCCTGGTGCCGGCCGAGGTCGACGAGGCGTACGCCGAGGTCCTCGACGGCCTGTCCGACGCCGAGGTCGACGTGCTCGTCAGTGTCGGCGCGAGGCTCGTGGCCGTCACCGACGACGTCGGCGGCTTCGGCCTGAACGCTCTGCCGAGGCCGGGTGCCTTGGATGTCCCGCGGCTGAACACCCAGTTCGGCGGGGCGCTTCGCCCGCGGTTGAACGCACCGCTGAGCCCGATCGCCAACAACGACGGCCTCATCTTCCACTGAGCGGGTCGGCAGGTCTCGGCGAGGCGGCAGCGATGCGGATGTCCGACATCCTCCAGTGGCGGGCGACACCCGCCGCGGGGCTCTATCTCCACGTGACGCGGCGCTGCCCGCTGAGCTGTGGGCACTGCTCGATGCGTTCCACGATGCACCTCGCCGAGACCGACCCGGCGCCGCTGCGCTCGCTCGTCGACTCGTTCACGGCGGACGATCACCCTCGATTCGTCTGTCTCACCGGCGGTGAGCCGCTGCTCCGGCCGGGGCTCGTTCGATCGCTCAGCTCCACCGCGAAGCGAGCCGGTTCGTACGTCGTGATGGCGACGGGTGGCTTCTTCATCTCCAAGCCCACCGTGCCACCCGCGATCGACGACGCCCTTCGGACCATCGACCACGTCGTGCTGTCGATGGACGCGTTCCACGAGCCGGAGGTGCCGCGGCACCTGTCGATCGAGTTCCTGCGGACCGTGCTCGACCGCGGCCAGGGCGCGAGCGTCCAACTCGTCGGTACGGGGCCCGCCGACCCGTACGTCGTCGCCACGATCGAGGATCTCCGCCGCGCCTTCGGCGACCAGGTGGCGATCCTGGTGGGGACGCTCGTCCCCGTCGGCCGCGGCGCCGACCTCGGCACCGTGCGGCTCGTCGAGCGCGATGACGACCCGAGTGCGACCGTCGCCGCCCAGGGCTGCCCGATGCTGTCGTGGCCCGTCGTCACCGACGACGGCTCGGTGGTCGCGTGCTGCGACCAACACGTCGTCGACGGTGCTGCCGCGCCGCACCTGCGCATCGGTGCGGCCGCACAGCTCACCTGGCCCGAGATCCGGGCGTTCGTGGAGCAGCGGCCCATGTCGCGGGCGATTCGCGTGTTCGGACCCCGCTACCTCGCGGCGAAGGGCGCACCGGAGCTGCTCCAACCTGGCGCGTGCAGCACGTGCCACGCGGTCGGTGGTCATGACGGGGTCGACGCTGCCGCCGCGGAGTTGGTGTCCAGCCCGACGTTGTCCCTGATCGAGGGCGTCGTGCAGCGCGATGCCATCACCCGTCTCCCGAACGGCGTCCCGGAACTCGCCCACCTCGCGTTCGCGGGTACGGCCGTGGCCGCACCGCGCCGGAGGGGTTGACCGACGTGCGGACCACCCTCACCCTGCAGGAGCTGATCGAGTGGCGCCGAGTCCCGGGCCGGACCGCCTTGCTCTACCTGACCGACCGGTGCCCGGTCGGATGCGCGCACTGCTCGGTCGACGCTTCCGGCTCCTCGCCCCGTGTCGCCGACCACATGGGCCTCGACCACCTCGTGCGCGAGCTCGTCGCCAGCCCTGACCTGCGATCCGTCGGCATCTCGGGCGGTGAGCCGTTCGTGGAGCGACGGGCGCTCACGTCCGCGGTCGGCATCATCACCGATGCGGGCAAGCTCGTGGTGCCGTACACCAGCGCGGCCTGGTCGCGCACGGTCCCGTCGTGGATCCGCCGGGTGCTCGAGCGGTCCGCTGCGGTGGTGTTGAGCACCGACACGTT
Organism: Actinomycetota bacterium; assembly: GCA_009704985.1. Classification (GTDB taxonomy): domain Bacteria; phylum Actinomycetota; class Acidimicrobiia; order Acidimicrobiales; family Ilumatobacteraceae; genus VFMC01. The sequence continues at coordinate 5,988 of WLDE01000028.1, forward strand.
CCACGACGCAGGGGTGACGCAACGACAGGTCCGGGTCGCCGCCGAGGCGATCGTGAACGCCGGTGCACGTCTCATCGTCCAGGTGGTCGACGTCGGCGAGTCCGTCCGCCGCGCGGTCGACCTGGTGGTCGACTGCTTCGGCGAGGCGAGCAGCGACGTGGCCGACGTCCACGTCGTGCCGCTGATCGGCGTGGGTCGTGGCGCCGACGTGCTGACGGTGCAGCGTCGCCACACCGTCGATCAGTTGCCACCGTGCCGGGCGGCCGCATCGCCGGTCATCGCGTACGACGGGCGCGTCACGCCGTGCTGCAACGAGGCACTGATCAACGGCGAGGGGCCGGTCACCCTGAGGCCCCGCATCGCCGATGCGGCCGAACTGCCTCACGTCGTACGGGCCGTCACGTCCGCTCCCCTCATCTCGATGATGCGCACCGCCGGCCCGGCAGCCGTCGCATCACTGCCCGGGTTCACCGACCTGGCGGCACGGAGCCACCGATCACTCTGCGACTTCTGCTGGCAGGCCCACGAGCGTTCGACGACGCTCACCGACGAGGAGGAACGTGTGTTGCGCGCCGCTGCGCTGATCGCCCGATGACCATCGACCGTCCGAGCCTCCGACTCCGCCTGAAGCTGGCCATGGCCCGCTCGGCGCTCGACACGGCGAGCCACTCGCTGTTCCAGGGTCCCGGCGCCCGGCAGACCTATGTCGACTACCTGCTGACCATGCACGGCGTGGTCCGAGCCAGCGTCCCCCTCCTCGAACGAGCCGTCGAGGAATGCGCGCGGCGACCTGACGACCCGCTCTGCCGAGCGCTCATGGGCTACTACGAGCACCATCGGCTCGAGGAGTGGGGGCACGATCGTTGGTTGCTCGACGATCTCGCCGTCGTCGGACTCGACGCGGACGACGTGCTCCGTCGCATCCCACCGGCGACCGTCGCAGCCCTCGTCGGTCCGCAGTTCTACTGGGTGGCGCACGACCACCCCGTCGCGTTGATGGGCTACCTCGCGGTGCTCGAGGGGGCGCCTGCGTCGGCCGAGCTGCTCGATCGCATGGAGGAGGCCACCGGCTGGCCGCGAGCGGCGTTCTCGACGATCGAGCGTCACGCTGCGCTCGACCACGGCCACCGTGACGACATCGACGAGCAGATCGACCTGCTGCCGCTGAGCGAGCGCGACGAGGCGCTGATCGGGGTGAGCCTGTTCCAGACCGTGACCGCTGCCACCGAGATGATCCAGGGACTGTGCCGCGCTCGCGACCGCCACGCCGCCGCACTCGTGCAACGGTGAGGCCGGGGATCCGGCGCATCGGCGACGCAGCGACACCGATCGCGTCCTCCGGGGAGCGGTCGGTCCCGGCCGAGGTGGCTCGCCGCGACCCGATCCCGATCGGTGCGGTGGCCACCGAGGTGCCGATCGGATGCGCCACACTGCACGGGTGACCGATCAGCTCGCATCGATCCGGCAGCTGTTGCCCGGCTACGCCATCGGTGAGGAGATCGGGCGCGGGGCGTGGGGCATCGTGTACGAGGGCCGCCACCGGTATCTCGATCGGCAGGTCGCGGTGAAGGTCCTGCCGCGAGCGTTCGGAGCGGATCCCGCTGCGAAGCAGCGGTTCCTCGTCGAGGCGAAGCTGCTGGCGGCGCTCGAGCACCCGCATCTCGTCCCCGTGTACGACTACGCGGAGGACGGTGGGCTGTGCCTGCTCGTGCTCGAACTGCTCACCGGCGGCACGCTGTGGCAACGGATGTCGAACGAACGGTTGTCGCCGACCGACGCCGTCGCCGTGGCGCTCGCGATGTGCGCGGGGCTGCATCACGCACATGAGCGCAACGTGCTCCACCGCGACGTGAAGCCCGACAACGTGATCTTCGCCGCATCGGGACGGCCCAAGGTCGCCGACTTCGGGATCGCCAAACTCGTCGGCGACGACCACCCGAACGCCACCCGTGCCGGTGACGTCCTCGGGACACCCGCCTACATGGCACCGGAGCAGGCGCGGGGCGGAGTGTTGTCTCCTGCCACCGACGTGTATGCCGTCGGGGTGGTGCTCTACGAGTTGCTGGCGGGCTGCCTGCCGTTCGACGACGACGGTGATGCCATGGCGATGCTCTGGCACCACGTCCACGATGAACCGGCCCCGCTCGTCGGCGCGGCACCCGACGTGCCCCCGGCCATCGCTGCGAGCGTCCACCGGTCGCTCGCCAAGGCACCGGACGACCGACCGGGCTCGGCGGAAGCGCTCGCCATCGAGCTCGCGGCCGCCGCAGCACGGGTATGGGGTGGCTCCTGGTTGGAGCACGCCGGTGTTCCGGTCGAGGTGTCGCCGGCCGTTCGTGCCGCAGCCGCAGGTCGAGGGAGGGCCGCGCCTGCGTCGCTCCCCCCGCCACCACCCGGCCCACCACCACCCGGCCCGCCACTCGGCCCACCACCCGGCCCGCCACCCGGTCCACCGCCCAACCGTGGCGCACCCACCGTGGTGGTCTCGGTCCGGACGCCGGATCCGGCCGAGGAACGTGCCCTGCGGCTTGCGGAATCCGGCGGGCTCCGCCTCGACCCCGACGACGTCGAGGCGTTGCGTCGTCTGTTCACCGCTCCGACGGACGAGGCACGCCTGGGCCTCGCAGCGAACGCCGGGACCGGTGAGGTGCTCGCCGCCGCGCTGAACGCCGTCGGCAGGTGGCGCGTCCGGGAGGACGACCCGTTCGCGACCTCCGAGACGCGCGAGGTCTGCGCTGCGGCGATCCGGGCGTGTGAGGCCATCCACCACGCCGTCCGGCGGAGGCTGTAACCGCGACGTCTCGTCGTCGTCTGTCGCGGTATGGACAACGTGACCGTGGAGGTGCACGTCGCTGGAGCGATCGAGCGCCGGGTCGTGATCGACCGCGCCGTGGTGTTCGGCCGCGAGGGTGACGTCGTCGTCGACGACCCCCAGGTGTCACGTCGCCACGTCGAACTGGCGCCCGCGGTGGGCGGGCGGGTGACCGTCCGCGACCTGGGGTCCGCCAACGGCACCTACGTCGACGGCGTCCGGATCGGGGAGGTCGGCGACATCGGCCCGGCCAGCACGATCCGGCTCGGCAGCGCGACCATCCGCGTCCTCCAGCACCGGGCAACCGAGCGCGTGTCCCCGGTGACGCCGGAACTCGGCGCGCCCCCACCGCCGCCCCCATCGGCGCCGTCACCCCCGACACCTCCCCAGACACCTCCCCCGACACCGCCCCTGCCGGAGCCCGGGGAGGGGCCCGTGCCGACGCCGGCACCGGTGCCGTCTGCGGCGACCGCCCGACCCGACCTCGACCAACTCGACCAGCGCGCGGGCGCAGGGGTGGTCATCCGGTTCCGACCGGGCACGGCGGGCGCTGCCGCCTCCGACGGTGTCCTCGCCGCAGCCGAGGCGGTCCGCCGGCGGATGGCGGGCTTCGGCAGCGAATCGTGGGGGATCCCGGTGCAGATCTGCCTGGTCGATCCGTTCCCCGATCCCGAGCGACCCGACCACCTGGTGTCGGAGGGCACCGTGGTCGACGCTGCACGCGCTGAGGTGTGGATGGTCGTCGACGAGTCGCACCCCGCCGGACCGGTCGGTGGCGCACTCGCACTCGTCTTCGGCGCCGCGTTCCCGGCTGCAGCCGAGCTCGCCCCGTTCCTCGTCGGCTACGGGTTGCACGCCGGAGGTGCCGATGACCCCACGCCCGAACTGCGCGGTCGCCGGCTGGGCCGGGTCTCGGACGCTGCAGATGCGCTCGCGCCGGCGATGTCGGTGGGGTTCGTGCGGTTCCTCCTCGGCGGTGGCGGTGACGAGGCGGTCCGCCGGTTCTTCGCATCGGCGCAGTCGGGCAGGGTCGACGACGCCGCCCGAGCGATCTGGGGTGCCGGGCTCGACGAGCTGGAGGCGGCATGGCGGGCGGAGTTGCTCGGGAGCGCTCCCGCGGTCGAGCCGACCACGTTCCTGCGGCTGTCGTTGCGCTATCTCCGCCCACACCTGCGCCGCCAGATCGAGATCTTCTTCTACCTGCTGCTGTCGCTCGGCTTCACCACGGTGCTTCCCTTCGTGACCCAACGGCTGCTCGACACGGCGATCCCGAGTGGTGAGTGGTCGCAGGTGGCGCAGCTGCTCCTCGTGCTGGCGGGTGCGTTCGCGATCTCACTCCTCGGTCAGGTGCGGCAGCAGTATCTGTCGTCGTACGTGTCGAGCTCGATCGTGCGCAGCGTCCGCGGAGGCATGTTCGAACGGATGCAGGACCTCGACGCGGGGTGGTACGCGAGGCACGACCAGGGCGACGTGCTCAGCCGGTTCTTCAGCGACGTCGACGCCGTGGAGACCGGGCTCAGCACCCTGCTGCGCGACGGGTTGTTCCAGATCATCACCCTGGCGGTGTCGCTCGCGATCTGCTTCACGCTCGACTGGCGGCTGGCGCTCGTGACGGCGTTCGGCGCGCCGTTGATCGCGTTCGTGTACCGGCGGATGCGCAACGGCGCGATGCGACGGTCGATGGCGATGCAGCAGGAGTCGGGAGGCCTGATGTCGATCGCTGCCGAGAGCTTCCAGGCGCAGCAGGTCGTCAAGGCCTTCTCACTCCGGGCCCGCGAGGTCGCCCGGTTCGACGCAGCCGCCGGCCGTCTGTTCGATTCGGAGATGCGGATGAGCCTCTTCGGTGGGTGGTTCACCCTGTCGGTGCAGTCGGTCGTCACGCTCCTGCGACTCGCCACGATGGGGCTCGGTGCGTGGTTGATCCTCGAGGGCGAGCTGACGCTCGGGGCGTTCGTCGCGTTCCTCGGTGTGATGGGCCAGGTGCTCGAACCGGTCGCCGGGCTGACCACGCTCGGCCAGCAGCTGCAGCACTCGATGGGCGCGTTGGCCCGCGTCCAGGAGGTGATGGATGCGCTGCCGGAGGTGCGCGACGTGTCGGACGCGCGGCCGCTGTCGCCGTTGCGGAGCGAGCTGCGACTCCAGGGCGTCACCTTCGGGTACACACCGGAACACCAGGTGCTGCGCGGGGTCGACCTCGTCGTGCGGGCCGGGACCCGCACGGCGATCGTCGGGCCCTCGGGCTCCGGCAAGAGCTCGATCCTCCAGTTGCTGCTGCGTGCGTACGACCCCGACGGTGGTTCGGTCACCTGGGACGGTCACGACATCGCCCACGCCCGGCTCGACGACCTGCGGCGGCACACCGGCGTCGTGTTCCAGGACAACTTCGCCTTCGACGACACCATCCGCGAGAACATCCGACTCGGCCGGCCCGGCGCGACCGATGCGGAGATCGAGCAGGCGGCTCGTGCAGCGGAGTTCCACGACGTCGTGCTCGGACTCCCCCTGGGCTATGACACGGTGGTCGGCGAGCGGGGCAGCCTCCTCTCCGGTGGCCAGCGTCAACGCCTGGCGATCGCGCGGGCGTTGCTTCGCGATCCGTCACTCCTCGTGCTGGACGAGGCGACCAGCGCGCTCGACCCGCGCACCGAGCGGCTGATCTCGGCCACGCTCGACCGTGCGGCGCAGGGTCGGACGACGGTGGCCGTCACGCATCGCCTGGGCACCGTCACCGACTACGACCAGATCGTGGTCGTGGTCGACGGTCACATCGTCGAGCGCGGGACGCACGCCGAGCTGCTTCGTGCACAGGGCAGCTACGCGGCGATGTGGGCCGAGCAGGGCGGTGCCGCCGAAGCGCCTGCCACGACGCCGGTCGGTCCGGCCACCGGTGCCCGGGTCACCCGACTGGCGTCGGCTGTGCCAGCCCGGCAGGCACCTCCGCTCCCTCCGCCGGCCGGCCTGCCGGCACCCGTTCCGGCGACGCGTGCCACCGGCACCTTCGGCACGATCCGCTGAGAGGAGCACCGATGTCCAGCCTTCCGCCGCCACCCGCGCAGACACCCGGGGAGGACCCGGTGCTCGCCGCGATCTGTGAAGCCGCCTGCGCCGGGACGGGTGCCTCGACCGCCTGGGTGGTCGAGATCATCGGCGACCGGTTGCGCGTCGCAGCGTCCACCGGCGCGAGCGCATCCCTTGCACGGGGGCGCTCGGTCGACGTGTCCGGCACCGTCGGGTATGTCGCCGCGAGCGGGCAGCCGATGGCGATCACGCCACGACCGGGCGACACACATCTGACCGGCGGCCTGCTGGGGGCACTCGATCTCGAGCCGTCGGCGGTGGTGGCCGTGCCGTGTCATGACGACGGCGAGGTCGTGGGGGTGCTCGAGGTGATCGTCGAGCGGCAGGGTGCCCGGTTCTCCTTCGAGGACGTCGAGCTGGCGTCGCTGCTGGCGGGCGTGGCCGGCCCGGCCATCTCGCAGCGGGCCGGCACGACCGCAGCGCCGTCTCCCGAGGTGCTCACGGCTCAGCTCCGCTCACTGGCGTCGGATGCACCTGCGAGGTACGCCCAGGTGGCCCTCGTGGTGCAGCAACTGTTGGCGACGGCGTGACCCGACGATGAGCGATGTCAGGCCGGCGTACACACGCGACACCGCGATGGTGCGCCTCGGCGCCGTCGAACCCCTGGAGGGCATCACCCGACAGTGGGCGTGGGGTGGAGCGACCGGCGCAGGGGTCCGAGTCGCGATCGTCGACTCGGGCATCGAGGCGGACCACCCGATGCTCGACGGTTGCGTCGAGGTCGACGACGGGGTCTGCGTCGAGATGGGGCCGGACGGCCAGCCGGAGATCCTTCCGGGACCGCACGACGACGTCTTCGGACACGGCACCGCCTGTGCCGGCATCGTGCACTCGCTCGCACCGGACGCCCGCATCACGAGCGTCCGAGTGCTCGGACCGCGCCTCACCGGGAAGGGCGAGGTGTTCATGCGAGGTCTGCAGTGGGCGGTCGAGCAGGGCTTCCACGTCGTCAACCTCTCGCTCGGCAGCACGCGCCGCGAGGTCGCACTGGCGTTCCACGAGCTGTGTGACGAGGCCTACTTCCGCGGGACGATGCTCGTCACCGCCGCGAACAACGTGCAGCGCCCCTCGTTCCCGAGCCTCTACGCGTCCGTGGCGAGCGTGGCGTGCAACACCTCGAAGGATCCCTTCCGGTTCCACTGGAACCCCGAGCCGCCGACGGAGTTCCTCGCACCCGGGATCGACGTGGTCACAGCCTGGAAGGGGGGAGGCACCGCGACGTCGACCGGGAACTCGTACGCGGCGCCGCATCTGACGGGGATCATCGCCCTCATCCGTTCCAAACACCCCGAGCTCCGGCCGTTCCAGGTCAAGACGGTGTTGTGGGCATGCGCGGCCAACGTGGTCGAGGCACCCGTCCGAGCGGGTCGCCTCGGGACGTCGGTGATGCGGAGGAGCGCGCTGCTCCGGGCCGTGCAGGGCACCGATCACTGAGGTCGGGGCGACCGAGGACGGGTCCACCGCGGCGCTCGGCCGTCGTCGCGGCGTCGGCGCGGCGTCGTGATGCGCGCCGTGCCCGCGGGCGGGTGTCCCGCGGGGCGACGGCGCCGGTACCGTCGGGGCGCATGAGTGAGGGCGTGCTGCGACGGATGGTGTGGGCCGACATGTCGGCCGAGGCGCGAAGCCGTCTGCTGCACCGCGGGCTCGACGACATCTTCGACCCCGAGCTGCGCCGCTCGATCGGCGAGCTCGTCGACGACGTCCGCGAGCACGGCGACGCCGCCGTCTGCCGGGCGCTCGCCCGCTTCGACCGGATCGACCTCGAGCCGCATCAGCTGCGGGTGAGCGCCGACGAGCTCGCTCGGGCGGCGGTGTCGCCCGAGGTGGACGCGGCGATCGACGACGCGATCACCCACCTGCGGGCGTTCAACGAGCGTCTGCTCGAACGAGCCTCCGACTGGTCGTTCGAGAGCGAGCCCGGCCTCGTCGTGGGTGAGAAGGTCACCCCGATCACCTCGGCCGGGCTGTTCGTGCCGAGCGGCAAGGCCTCGTACCCCTCCGTCGCCTACCAGCTCGGCGTGCCCGCCGTGGTGGCCCGCGTGCCACGGATCGCGCTCGTCGTGCCCCCGGTGCCCGGCGGCGCCGGCGAGGTCGATCCGGCCGTGCTCGTCGTGTGCCGCAAGCTCGGCATCGAGCAGGTGTTCCGCGTGAACGGTCCCGCCGGCGTGGCCGCGCTGGGGTTCGGCACCGAGTCGATCCCGCGGGTCCGCAAGGTGGTGGGTCCCGGCTCGCCGGCCGTCACCTGCGCGCAGGTGGAGATGCAGCGCCACGGCGTCGCGACGATGATGCTGCTCGGCCCCACCGAGAGCGTGGTCGTGGCCGACGCCACCGCCGATCCCCGCCTGCTGGCCGCCGACCTGCTGATCGAGGCCGAGCACGGCACCGACTCCGCGGTGGTGCTCGTCACCACCTCCGTCGACCTCGCGGACGCCGTGGACGTCGAGCTCGCCCGTCAGCTCGCCGCGCTGCCGGTGGTGCGCGCCGACGCCGCCCGCGCCTCGCTCGGCGTGAACGGTGGTTGCGTGTTCGTCGACGACCTCGTCGCGGCCGCCGCGGTGGCCAACGCCTACGCGCCCGAGCACCTGCAGCTCGCCGTCGCCGACGACGCCGTCGACGCCACGCTCGAGCTGCTCGTCGACGCGGGCGAGATCCTGATCGGTCAGCACACGCCGTTCAGCGCGGCGAACTTCGTCATCGGCTGTCCGGCCTCGCTGCCGACGAGCGGCTTCGCCCAGGTGTCGTCGGGCATCACCGCCGAGACGTTCCTGAAGCGAACGGCCGTCGCCCGGGCCGACGCGCGAGCGCTGGCCCGCATGGCACCGTCCGTGCTCGCCCTCGCCGACCACGAGGGCTTCCCCGCGCACGGCAACGCGATCCGCGAACGCCTCGGCTCCTGACCGCCGCTCAGGCCGGGACGGGTTCGGGCGTCGCGTCGGCCACGGCCCGGCTGACCGACCGGTACCAGCGCGACCCCGACGCGACGAGCGTCATCACCACGCCGACCAGGCCGGCGACGGTGAAGATCAGCGCGATCCCGCGATCGATGCCCGTCCCGAACCAACTGCCGATCGAGTCGGCACCCGAGCCGTCGGTCATGAACGGGATCACCCACAGCTGGGCGATCGGCCCGATCGCGAGTGCGGTGACCGGAGACGCGGCGTTCTCCACCGTCTGGGCGAACCCGAAGACGCGGCCCTGCTGCTCGAAGGGCACCACCTGCTGCAGCACCGTCTGCTCGGCCGCCTCGATCACCGGCATCAGCACGAGCCACACGAACATGCCGACGGCCAGCAGGACGACCGAGGTGCGGACGGTGAACACGCTGCACACCACCCAGTTCACGAGGTTGCAGACGAGTGCCACGCGCAGCGGGCGCGAGCCGAGGCCGCGTTTGGAGACGACGAGTCCGCCCACGATGAAGCCGACGCTCAGCACTGCGAACAGGACGCCCCACGCCTCGACCGACATCATCTCGAGGCCGTACGCGTCCATGAGCGACATGAACACGCCGCCGAGCAGGTTGTTGCACGCGGCGAACAGGACGAGGCCCATGAGGCCCGGCACGCGGTGGATCGCGTCCAGCGCGCCGCGCACGTCGATGGCGGGGGCGTGCTCGCCGGCGGGTTCCGGCGCGTCCTCGGGCACACGGATGGTGAGGAGGTGGGCGAGCGCGAGGACGCTCACCACCGTGGACAGGCCGAGCGCCCACCCCATGCCCAGCCGGCCGATCACCAGACCGCTGAACACCGAGGTGAGCGTGAAGGACACGCCCATGGTGGCGCCGACCAGGCCGTTGGCGCGGTCGCGCTCGTCGGCGGCGACGAGCAGCGTGACCGACGTGGAGAGCGCGATCGCCCGGAGGTTGCCCACCACCGACCCGGCGAGCACCAGGGCGACGAGCAGCCAGAACCAGGGTGCGCCGAGACGGTGCACGTCGTCGGCGGGCGCCACCGCGTAGACGGCCGTCGCCACCGTGAAGCACGCGGCGGCCGCCGCCGAGGCCACCACCATCGCCGTGTGCTTGCGGTGGCGGTCGACGAAGGTGCCGAAGAGCAGACCGAACACCGCCGACGCGACGGCGTAGGCACCCCCGATGACCGAGGTGGCGATGACCGACCGGGTCTCCAGGTACGTCCAGAACGCGAGCGCGAACCACAGGAAGCTGCTCATGACGCCCCCGACGAGGGCGTTGGCGAGGAGACGACGGAAGACGGCCATGCTGCGGGGGGAGACGAGCCGGAACGGCCCGACTCATCGCACCGATGGTGCCACAGCGGTCACACGCGAGGCGGAGGGATTCGGAACGCGTCGTCGACGACCTCGTCGTCGTGCACGACCTTGGCCATCAGCGCCTCCAGCGTGCGTCGCTCGGCGGCCGACAGCCGGTCGATCGCCGGCGGGGGCTCGACGAAGCACCGACGCACCTCGGCGGCGATCCGCTCCCCCCGCGAGGTGAGCGCGATCTCCTTCACGCGACGGTCCGCCGCACTGCTGCGTCGCTCGGCGAGACCGACCTCCTCGAGGCGGTCGACCACCGAGGTGATGTACGACGCGTCGCACGCCATCCGGTCGGCCATGTCCCGCATGCGCATCGGGCCGTCGTGGAGCATGGTGAGCGCGAACCCGTGCGGGGGCGTGAGCTCGTGACGCAGGAGGATCTGGAACATGGAGTCCCGGGCCGTGGCGAACAGCGTCATCATCCGCGACCACAGCAGCTCGTCCGCCGGCTCCTGCTCACGCGACGTCCGCTCACGCGTCGACTGCGCTCGCGATGAGCCTGCTCGTGCCACACCGTCATCGTAGCGATGTCGCCCTCCAGAACTTCAGCGGACACGATATTTGACTGAACTCAACCATCGGGTAGGGTGAAGCACATGTCCTCCCCCCACCCCCGCAGCGCCGCCGGCGCGGCCATCGTCGCCGACGGGCTCGTGAAGCACTTCGGTGAGGTGCGTGCGCTCGACGGTGTGTCGTTCGACGTGCCGTCCGGGCGCGTCCTCGGCGTGCTCGGCCCCAACGGCGCCGGCAAGACCACCGCGGTGCGCATCCTCACCACCATCCTGCGCCCCGATCACGGACGGGCCGTCGTCGCCGGCGTCGACGTGGTCGCCCATCCGCAGGAGGTCCGCCGCCGCATCGGCCTCGCCGGCCAGTACGCGGCGGTCGACGAGAACCTCACCGGCCGCGAGAACCTCGCGCTCGTCGGACGGCTCAACCACCTGAGCCGGGCCGACGCCGCCACCCGCGCGAGTGAGTTGCTCGGGCAGTTCCACCTCACCGACGCGGCGAACCGACCGGTGCGCACCTACTCGGGTGGCATGCGCCGCCGTCTCGACCTGGCCGCGGCGCTCGTCACGCACCCGCCGGTGCTGCTGCTCGACGAGCCGACCACCGGGCTCGACCCCGCGAGCCGCAGCGACCTGTGGGAGGTGATCGAGGGCCTCGTCAGCGACGGCACCTCGGTGCTGCTCACCACCCAGTACCTCGAGGAGGCCGACCGCCTCGCCGACCGCATCGTCGTGATCGACCGCGGCCTCGTGGCCGCCGAGGGCACCGCGGCCGAACTGAAGTCGCGGCTCGGCCAGACCCGGGTGGCGCTGCAGTTCGCATCCGTCGACCTGGCCGCCGCCGCTGCCCACGCGCTCGGCGACTTCGGCGCCGTGCACCCCGACGGCGACCAGCACACCGTCGACCTGCCGCTGCGCGGCGGCGCCTCCACCGTGCGCGACGTGCTCAACCTGCTGCACGCACGCGACCTCGAGGTCGGCCGCATCGACCTGCACGAACCCACCCTCGACGACGTCTTCATCAGCATCACCAGCAACGGAGGCCGGTCATGACCGCCGCAACCGCCATGGCCCTGCCCAGCCACCCGCCGATGTCCGAACCGGGCACCGGATTCCGATGGGCGGTGCGCGACACGATCGCGATGACGGGCCGCAACCTGCGGGTGATGACCCGCCTGCCGCAGGTGCTCGTCTTCTCGCTCGTCCAGCCCGTGATCTTCGTCCTGATGTTCCGCTACGTCTTCGGCGGCGCGATCCAGATCCCCGGCCGGGACTACGTCGACTACCTGATGCCGGGCATCTTCGTGCAGACCGTGAGCTTCGGAGCGATCAACACCGCGATCGGCCTCGCCGAGGACAAGAACAAGGGCCTGCTCGAACGCCTGCGGTCGCTGCCGATGTCGCGCTCGGCGGTGCTCGGCGGCCGGGTGCTCGCGGACACGATCCGCAACGTCGTGATCATCGTCCTGATGATCCTCATCGGCCTGCTCGTCGGCTTCCGCACGCACACCAACCTGCTGCTCGTGCTCGCCGGCATCGGCATCCTCGTGGTGTTCGGGTTCGGGCTCGCGTGGCTCTTCGCGCTGATCGGTCTGTCGGTCACCAACGCCGAGGCCGCGCAGGCCGCCGCCTTCCCGATCATGGCGCCGCTGGTGTTCGCCTCGAACGCGTTCGTCGACCCGTCCACGATGCCCGACTGGCTCGGCTGGTGGGCCGAGCGCCAACCGGTGAGCAAGGCCACCGAGGCCGCCCGGGCGCTCATGCTCGGTGGGCCGACGGCCGGCCCGGTCACTGCGTCGCTGCTGTGGACGCTCGGCATCACCGCCGTGCTCGCACCGCTCGCGATCCGCCGCTACCGCCGCAGCTGACCGTCGACATCGGGCAGACGACACCCGACGGCCGGATCCAGCGGCCGGATCGAGCAGCCGGATCCAGCGGCACCTACGGTGGGGCCCGCATGTCCTCCGCGCGTCCGTCCGCCGCCACCGCCGCCCTCGTGCTGATCCTCGGCGGTGCCGGGATCGCCCACTTCGCGCGACCCGAGTTCTTCGACCCGCTCGTGCCGACGTGGATGCCCGGATCGGCGCGGCTGATCACCCACCTCAGCGGCGCGGCGGAGATCGCCGCGGCCGTGCTGCTCGCCGTGCCCCGCACCCGCCGCGTCGGTGGCTGGTTCGCGTTCGCCACCTTCCTCGCCGTGTACCCCGCCAACATCCAGGCGGCGCTCGACGGTGGCATGAAGGACATGGACCCGCCGTTCGACTCGGCACTCGCGGCCTGGTTGCGCCTGCCGTTCCAGCTCCCGCTGCTGTGGCTGGCCTGGCGCGTGGCTCACGAACGGCGACCGGGCACGTGACGGCGCAGGGCGTGCTGCCCTCGCGCGTGCTGCCCTCGCGCGTGCTGCCCTCGCGCGTGCTGCTGGTCACGAAGGGCCACCCGTTCGAGCGCGAGCCGTTCCTCGCGATCTTCGACCACCTCACCGCGACCGGTGCGATCATCTACGAACACGTCGAGCACCCCGACGCCCAGCACCGCCTGCACCCCGACCGGCTGGCGACCGACCGCATCGACGCGATCGACGCGATCGACGCGATCGTGTTCTACGACATGCCGGGCCTGCGCTTCACCCGCGCCGATCCGCCGGTCGAGCTCGAGGCGCCGAGCCCCGACCTGGTGGCCGGGTTCGAGGCGCTCCTCGACGCCGGTGTCGGGATGGTGTTCCTGCACCACGCGCTCGCGAGTTGGCCGGCCTGGCCGCGCTACGCCGAGATCGTCGGTGGCCGCTTCCACTACGCCGCCGGTGACCTGTGGGGTCGCCGCTGGCCCGACTCCGGCTACCTGCTCGAGGTCGACCACACCGTCGAGGTGCTCGCCCCGCACCACCCGGTGTGCGCGGGCCTGCCTGCGTCGTTCACGCTGCACGACGAGCTGTACCTGATCCCGCCGATCCTGCCGGGCGTCACCCCGCTGCTGCGCACCACCTTCCCGATGACGCACGAGCACTTCCACTGCACCGACGCGGCGATCCGCGGTCGGCGTGACGAGCACGGTGACTGGTCGCACCCCGACGGACCCGACCTGATCGGCTGGACCCACACGGTCGGTCGGTCGCCGGTGGTGTACCTGCAGCCGGGTGACGGACCGTCCAGCTACGCCGACGCGAACGTGCGGCGGCTGATCGCCAACGCGATCGCGTTCGTCGCGGACGCGTCGCCGGCGCGCCGGCCGGTCACCTCGTGACGTAGCCCATCACGTCGGCGACGAGGTCCACCTGGCCGTCGTCGATCGACCACGAGCTGTGCTCCCCGGTGTCAGGTGGTCCGGAAGAGGCATCGGCGCAGCTGCCACCCACCTGAGAGAACGGGTCGGGAAGCGTTCGTCTGCGGATCGTCAACCGCCACCGGCATGGCGGTGCCAGGTGGCCTCCATCGCCGCCCAGCGCCCGCCCAGCTCGCGCAACTGCTGAGGCGTGCCCAGCTCGACGATCCGACCCGACTCCACCACCGCGATACGGTCGGCGCGCATCGCCGTGGCCAGCCGGTGCGCGATCACGATCGCGGTGCGCCCCTCCAGCACGGCGTCGAGCGCCCGCTCGACCACCGTCTCGCTCTCGAGGTCGAGGCTCGACGTCGCCTCGTCGAGCACGAGCACGCGGGGTCGGGAGAGGAAGGCGCGGGCGAGTGCGATCTGCTGACGCTCGCCGCTCGACAGCGACACCCCGCGCTCGTGGACGAACGTGTCGAGGCCGTCGGGCAACCGATCGATCAGGTCACCGAGGCCCACCGCCACGCACGCCGCGAGCACCTCGGCCTCCTCGGCGCCCGGTCGGCCGAACGCGACGTTCTCGCGCAGGGACGCGGCGAAGAGGAACGGCTCCTGCGGCACCACCCCGAGCTGGCGGCGCAGCGACGCGACCGTGACGTCGCGCAGGTCGTGCCCGTCGATGCGCACCGACCCCGCCGTCGGGTCGTGGAAGCGCGTGACGAGCTTCGCGATCGTCGACTTCCCGGAGCCGGTGGTGCCGACGAGCGCGAACGTCTCCCCCGGTTCGATCACCAGGTCGACGTCGACCAACACCGGCATGTCGGGCCGGTACGCGAACCCCACGCCCACCAGTTCGACGCGCCCGTCGATCGGGGGCAGGTCGTGCGCGTCGGGTGCCTCCGCGACCGACGGCTCGGTCGCGAGCAGTTCGCGCAGCTTGCCCACCGCCGCCTGCCCGGACTGGTACGTGGAGTACAGCTGGACGAGCTGCTGGATGGGGGCGAAGAACGCCGTCAGGTACAGCACGAACGCGGCGAGCGTGCCGATCGTGATCTCGCCGTCGAGCACCATCCGGCCGCCGACGAGCACCACCACCACCTGCGCGAGCGCGCCGAGCAGGTCGGCGCCCGGGCCGTACAGCGCGCCCTGCCGGGCGGTGACGACGTTGGCGTCGCGGTA
Source organism: Actinomycetota bacterium (assembly GCA_009704985.1). Classification (GTDB taxonomy): domain Bacteria; phylum Actinomycetota; class Acidimicrobiia; order Acidimicrobiales; family Ilumatobacteraceae; genus VFMC01. The sequence continues at coordinate 21,108 of WLDE01000028.1, forward strand.
GCGGCGCACGATGCGGCGGTGCGTCACGACGTTGTGCCGGCGGCGGTTGAACGCCGTGACGATGCGGATGCCCTGCAGCGTCTCGCTCAGGTCCGCGAGCACGTCGGCGATGCGGTCGCGCACGACGCCGAACGACCGGTCGCTCGCCGCCCGGTACCACAGCGTGCTGGCGAGCAGGGCTGGGACCACCACCAGGATCGTCACGAGCGCGAGTGTCGGCTCGAGCGCCACCAGGATCACCGTCACCACGAGCAGCGTGAGGAGCTGCACGGCGACGTTCACCAGCCCGTCCTGGAACAGTTGCTGCAGCGCATCGACGTCGCTCGTCATCCGCGTGAGCAGGCGACCGGCGCGCTCGTCGGTGTAGAAGTCGATCGACAGCCGCTGCAGGTGCGAGAACACGCGCAGCCGCAGTTCGTACAGCAACCGCTCACCGAGCCGGCCGGTGAACGACACGCGCCACGCCCCGGCGGCGGTGGCCACGATCACCGAGAGCACGTACAGCAGCGCGACGGTGACGATGACGCCGGTGTCGCCGTCGACGATGCCGTGGTCGATCCCCTGCTGCGTGAGGATGCCGCCTGCCTGCAGGGCGAGCGTCTCCAGCACCACGAGCACGAAGGCCGCACCGAGCCGCCAGCGGTGCGCACCCAGGAAGCGTCGCAGCGTGAAGGGCTGGCGGTCGCTCATCACCGGGTCGAACCGCACGTCCGGTGCCGGGTGCTCGGGTTCGGTCGCGAGGATGCGGTCGGCCTTCTCGCGCAGCTCTGCGGGCACGCCGGCGAACGGCAGCCCTGCGGCGGCGCTGGTCTGCGCACCACCCGGCGCGAAGCCACCACCGGCGGGTCCGAACATCATTCGCCCACCACCGCCCCGGGGCCGGCGACGGCGTCCGAGCCCGCGTCCGGACCGGCGTCCGTGGTCGCCCCCGAACCGTCGTCGCGCACCTGGGCCAGCACCGCTGCGTAGCGCGGCTCGGTCGCGAGCAGGTGGGCGTGGGTGCCCTCGGCCATCACACGACCCTCGTCGAGCAGCACCACCCGGTCGGCCAGGGCGATGGTGGACAGCCGGTGCGCCACCAGGATCGTGGTTCGGGTGCCCAGCACCTCGTGCAGCGCGCCGTGGATCTGCTGCTCGACGTGCACGTCGATCGCGGACGTCGCGTCGTCGAGCACGAGCACGGCCGGCGCGGTGAGCAGCGTGCGGGCGATCGAGATCCGCTGGCGCTGCCCGCCCGACAGGTCGTAGCCGCGTTCGCCGACCACGCTGTCGTAGCCCTCGGGCAGATCGCCGACGAACTCCGCTGCCTGCGCGACCGCGGCGGCCCGCTCGACCTCGGCGCGGGTGGCGTCGGGACGGCCGTACGCGATGTTGTCGTGGATCGACGCGGAGAACAGGAACGGGTCGTCGAGCACCACCCCGACGTGGTGTCGCACGCTGGCGACGGTGAGGTCGCGCACGTCGTGCCCGTCGATGCGCACGCTGCCCGCCTGCACGTCGTAGGAGCGAGCGAGCAGCCTGGCGATGGTCGACTTGCCGCTGCCGGTGCGGCCGACGATCGCCACCGTCTCACCGGGAGCCACCCGGAACGACAGGTCGCGCAGGATCGGCTCGCCGTTGGCGTAGCCGAACGTCACGTGGTCGAACACGACCTCGCCACGCGGCTCGACGAGGTCGATCGCCCCCGGCCGGTCGGTGATGCCCGGTCGTTCGTCGAGCACCTCGAAGATGCGGCCCGCGGAGGCCGCCGCTCGCTGACCCATGATCAGGATGAAGCTGAGGAAGCGGAACGGCGCCTGGATGAGCACCACGTAGGCGTTGAACGCGACGATCGCCCCGACGGTGATGTCGCCGTCGATCGCGAGCATCCCGCCGTACAGCAGCACGCCGGCCAGACCGAGCCGGGGCAGGTTCTCCGTGAGCGGACCCCACGCGGCGCGGGCGTCGTTCAGCTTCACGTTCGCCCATCGCAGGCGCGTGGCGGCGGCCGCGAGCTTGCGCAGCTCGCGCTCCTCCGCGGCGAACCCCTTCACCACGCGCACACCCTGGATGTTCTCGTCGACGATCGTGGTGATGTCGGCCTGGCGCCCCTGGACGATCCAGCTCATCGGGAACGAGATGTTCCGCAGCCGCGTGCCGGAGAGGTAGGTGAGCGGCAGGGTGATGACGGCCACGATCGTGAGCCCGACGTGGATCGACAGCATCAACCCGAACGCGACGACGAAGCTCACGAGGTTCAGCGAGATGAGCGGCGCGAAGGTGAGGAACATCTGCACCGAGCGGATGTCCGAGTTGGCCCGCGAGATCAGCTGCCCGGCCTGCACCCGGTCGTAGAACGCGAAGTCCATGCGCGTGAGGTGACCGAACATCGAGGTGCGCAGGTCGCCCTCGAGGTCGTAGGCGATGGTGTAGAGCGTGGAGCGGTACCAGTAGGTGAGCACCGCCCGCAGGAGCGCCACCGCGGCGAGCATCCACACGAAGTCCTCGATCGGCCGGGTGCGTGCGTCGAGCCCCTGGTCGATCGCGTCCATCGTGATGCGCGGGATCGCGACGCCGGCCACCATCGCCACGAGCGCCGCCACCAGGGCCGTGAAGAACCGCACGCGTCGGGCACGCAGCAGGGGCCACATGCGGCGCATCCACCCGAGCTCGCGATCGGGGTCGATCGTGGCGCGCGGTGGTGGCGCGCCCTGCTCGGGCACCGCCAGCGGCTCGAAGGCCGACCAGGGACCGTCCGGGTCGACGGCGGAGGCGTGGACCCTCACGGTGCCACGGTGTGGCGACCGACGATCAGCGGCAGGTCGAGGAACGTCTTCACGCCGGGCGACGCGTCGCACACGGCGGGCACCGCATGGACCGCGTGCATCGCGGTGGCGAGCAGGCCGTTGGTGAGCCAGCGGTCGGCCTCCAGCACGATGCGCGGCTCACCGTCGATGCGGGTGACCCAGGCGGGGCTGGTCCACTCCGGCGCGACGTCGGGCCGGGCCTTGTAGATCGCCTCCAGCCGGATGACGTCGCGGTCGCCCCGGCGGCCCGCCCAGATCCATCGCTGCGCGGCGACGGTGCCGGCCGCGATCGTGCCGGCGGCGATCTCGAAGGTCTCCTCGGCCAGCTCGGTCTCCTCCTCGACCACCACCTCGTCGAGTTCGACGCCGAGCCCGTCGGCCACCAGCAGCACGCTCTCGGTGAACAGGCCCGACAGCCAGGCGCGGTACCGCGCGCTGTGGGCGACGTACTCGTCGGGCTCCTTGCCCATCCCCATCATCCCCATGATGATCTGCGGTGACGGGTAGCGGGAGAACTCGCTCGACTCACGCACGAGGACTCGATCGATCCGCCTGCAGAGCCCGCTCAGCACGAGCGGCACCAACTCGGCCTGGAAGCCGGGGTTGAGCCCGGTGCCGTGCAGCGAGGTGTGCCCGGACGTGCAGGCCGCCTCCAGACGGGCGTGCACGTCGGCGCCGTAGCTGCGCGGGTGCACGTATCCGACGGTGGTGACGACGTTCTTGCCGCTCGCCAACAGGCCGCACAGCACGTCGGTGTCGTGACCGGGATCGTCGGCGTTCACCTGCGCGGACGGCAGCGGCATGTGCAGCACGCAGTCGGCGTCGAGCGTCTCGATCGCCGACAGGTCGTTGGTCGCACGCACACCGATCGGCTCACGGCCGAGCAGCTCACCGACGTCGACGTCGTGCTTGGCCGGGGACGTGACGTAGCACCCGACGAGCTCCATGTCGGGACGTGCGAGCACGGCGTCGATCGCCATCCTGCCCACGTTCCCGGTCCCCCACTGCACCACCCGGTACGGCACGGCACCCCCCCCTTCACGACCGTGTGCGGCCGGGGCGTTGCGCGCCCGACCGGGTTCAGTCTGCCAGCAGCCGCGGTGGCCGTCCGGGTCCGAGGACGGTACCGGGTGGGTGCCGGGCGGGGTCAGCTCAGCGAGAGGCCGGTGTCGCGCGACGAGAACCGGGCGATGGTGGCGTCGACGACACCGTCGAGCCGCGACAGGTCGAACGCGATCGCCTCGGCCGAGGCCGCCACGACGTCGTCGTCCGGCGTGGAGTGCGACCAGGTGCCACCGGTCCGCACGGCGACGTGGTGCGCGATCGTGTCGGCGAGGAACACGCCGTGGGCGATCGGGTCGGGGCACTCGAAGGGGTCGTGGTGGTACTGCACCCCGAGCCGCACCGTCTCCGGCAGCCGCCAGGTCTGGCACAGCAGCCCGCCCGCCTCGCCGTGGTTGGCGTCGAGCACCATCCGCTCGCCGTCGGCGAGCGAGGCGCCCTCGCCGCGCACCACCTCGAGCAGCACCTGCGGCGGGCCGTCGAGGAACCGGGCGAGCACGAGCATGCCGATGTCGCGCAGCAGCGCCGCGGTGGTGAGCTCGGGTCGCATCGGCACCTTCGCCTGCTCGCGCACCAGCTCGGCCGCGATCGAGCCGACCACCGACACCAGGCCGAGATGACCCTCGCCGAGTTCGTACTGCGGCAGTGGGCCCGACATCTCGCGCGAGAGCGACAGCCGCAGGGCGAGGGTCATCACCCGCGACATGCCGAGGCGCACGACGGCCACGTCGACCGTGCTGATCGGGTCGGTGGCCGCCGACGCGGCCGAGTTCGCCTCGCGCAGGAGCGACGCGGTGAGGACCTGGTCGTTCACGATCACGCCGGCCACGTCGGTGATGCTCACCGACGGCGACGAGTTCAGCTCGACGAGGCGGCTGGCGCTGTGCGACAGCGGGGTCAGCTGCGCGGCCGCCTCCTCGATCGCGTGGGCGTGCGCCAGCATCGGATCGACCCGTCCGTTGACGGCCAACCTGCTCGGTGTCTCGAACGCCATCGGGCACCCCCTCCCTCTCGGGCTCCCCGGACCGCCCGGCGGAGCGACCTTCGTCCCTCGCCGGACCGTCCGGGACACCCCGGGGTTGTCGAGGAGGTCGTCGAGGAGGTGGTCGAGGAGGTCGTCGAGGAGGTCGTCGAGGAGGTCGTCGAGGAGGTGGTCGGGCAGATCAGCCGTTGACGGTGAGCCGCCCGTCGACCACGTCGACCCGCACCGTGTCGCCGTCGCCGACCTTGCCCTCGAGCACGAGGATCGCGACCGGGTCGCTGATCTCGCGCTGGATGATCCGCTTGAGCGGGCGGGCGCCGAAGCTCGGGTCGTAGCCCTCGTGGGCGAGCTTGGCCATCGCCGCATCGGTGACCTCGAGCGTGATCCGCCGGTCGGCCATGCGCTTGCGCAGGTGGCCGAGCTGGATGCCGACGATGTGGCGCAGGTCGTCCTCGCCCAGCGCACGGAACCGGATGATCTCGTCGACGCGGTTGATGAACTCGGGCTTGAAGAACCCGAGCGGGTCGCCCGGCAGGTTGGAGGTCATCACGATCACGACGTTGGTGAAGTCGACCGTACGGCCCTGACCGTCGGTGAGGCGGCCGTCGTCGAGCACCTGGAGCAGCACGTTGAACACGTCGGGGTGCGCCTTCTCGATCTCGTCGAGCAGCACCACGCTGTACGGGCGGCGCCGCACGGCCTCGGTGAGCTGACCGCCCTCGTCGTAGCCGACGTAGCCGGGGGGCGCCCCGATGAGGCGGCTCACCGAGTACTTCTCCATGTACTCGCCCATGTCGATGCGCACCATCGCCCGCTCGTCGTCGAACAGGAACTCGGCCACGGCGCGCGCGAGCTCGGTCTTGCCGACACCCGTGGGGCCGAGGAACATGAACGAACCGATCGGACGGTTGGGGTCGCTGAGACCGGCACGCGAGCGGCGGATCGCGTTGGACACGGCCATGACGGCCTCCTCCTGGCCGACCACGCGCTGGTGCAGCAGCTCCTCGAGGTGGACGAGCTTGGCCATCTCGCCCTCGAGCAGGCGGGTGATGGGCACGCCGGTCCACTTGCTGACCACCTCGGCGATGTCCTCGGCGTCGACCTCCTCCTTCAGCATCCGCTCGCCCGACTGCAGCTCGTCGAGGTGCGCGGTGGCGTCGGCGATGCGGCGCTCGAGCTCGGGGATGCGGCCGTAGCGGATCTCCGCGGCCAGGTTGAGGTCGGTCTCGCGCTCGACGACGGTGCGCAGCTGCTCGAGTTCCTCCTTCAGGATGCGGATGGCCGAGATGGCCTCCTTCTCGCCCTCCCAGTGGCGGCGCATCTCCGCCGACTGCGCCCGCAGGTCGGCGAGCTCGGTCTCGATCGCCTCCAGCCGTTCCTTCGAGACGGCGTCGGTCTCCTTCGCGAGCGCGACCTGTTCGATCTCGAGCTGGAGGATGCGGCGCTCGACGACATCGATCTCGGTGGGCAGCGAGTCGATCTCGATGCGCAGCTTGCTGGCCGCCTCGTCCATCAGGTCGATCGCCTTGTCGGGCAGGAAGCGGTTGGTGAGGTAGCGGTTGGACAGCACGGCCGCGCTCACGAGCGCCGAGTCCTGGATGCGGACACCGTGGTGCACCTCGTAGCGCTCCTTGAGACCGCGGAGGATCGCGATGCTGTCCTCGACGGACGGCTCGCCCACGTACACCTGTTGGAAGCGGCGTTCGAGGGCGGGGTCCTTCTCGACGTACTTGCGGTACTCGTCGAGGGTGGTGGCGCCGATCATGCGCAGCTCGCCGCGGGCGAGCATCGGCTTGATCATGTTGCCGGCGTCCATCGCGCCCTCGGCGCCACCGGCGCCGACGATGGTGTGGATCTCGTCGACGAAGGTGATGACCTCGCCGGCGGCGTCGGTGATCTCCTTGAGCACGGCCTTCAACCGCTCCTCGAACTCGCCGCGGTACTTGGCGCCCGCGAGCATCGAGCCGATGTCGAGCGAGATCAGCCGCTTGTCCTTCAGGCCCTCGGGCACGTCGCCGTCGGCGATGCGGCGGGCGAGTCCCTCGACGATCGCGGTCTTGCCCACCCCGGGCTCGCCGATGAGGACCGGGTTGTTCTTCGTGCGGCGGCTGAGCACCTGGATGACGCGGCGGATCTCGTCGTCGCGGCCGATGACGGGGTCGATCTTCCCCTCGCGCGCCCGAGCGGTGAGGTCCTGGCCGTACTTCTCGAGCGCGGCGAACTGCTCCTCGGGGTTCTGGCCGGTGACCCGGTGGCTGCCGCGGACCTCCTTCAGCGCCTGGAGCAACTCCTCGCTGCCGACCCCGAGCCGCGAGTTCATCGCGAGCAGCAGGTGCTCGACCGAGAGGTAGTCGTCCTTCAGGTCCTTGCGGTACTTCTCCGCGTTCTCGAAGACGTTGGTGAGCTCTCGGTTCATCCGCGGCTCGTCGCCGCCGTAGGCCTTCGGCAACTTGGCGACGGCCTCGTCGGCCTTGTTGCGGATCATCAACGGGGCGAGGCCCAGCTTGGCGAGCACCGCCGGGGTGAGCGTGTCGTCCTGTCGGGCGAGCGCGGCCATCACGTGGTCGGGCGTGAGCTCGGGGTTGGAGAGCGAACGCGCCTGGTCGATGGCAGCCGCCACCGCCTCCTGGGTCTTGATGGTCCACTTCTTCGGGTCGATCGCCATGGTCGGCAGTGTAACCCGACGCACAAAACCTGCTACGGTTCATGTCAACTTCGGCCAAGAACGGCGTTATGACATCGGGCACATCGGGCGTGCAGCGCCGATTCCAGGTCGTTGCACGATGCAACGGTGCGGCAGGATCGTCGGGTCGGCACCCACCCCCGGGTGCCCGTGGTGCCCCGAGGGCACCGCGGCCGGCCTCCCGGACCGCCGCACCACCCCCGTTCACCCCCGTTCACCCCCTGTTCCCCCCTGGAGTTCCCATGTCGCGTGTCCGCGTCCTCGCCCTGCCCCTCGTCGCCACCTGTCTGCTCGTCGCCGCGTGCGGCGGCGACGAGGACACCACCCCGACGACCGCTGCGGTCGAGACCACCGCCGCACCGGAGACCACCGGCGCACCCGAGACCACCGAGGCCGCCCCCGAGACCACGGCTGCGCCGGAGACCACCGCCGCGCCCGAGACCACCGAGGCCGCACCGGAGACCACCGAGGCGCCGCTCGGTTCGATCATCGACGTCGCCACCGAGGCGGGCAGCTTCACCACCCTCCTCGCCGCGGTCGAGGCCGCCGGGCTCACCGAGACCCTCTCGACGGGCAACATCACCGTGCTCGCCCCGACCGACGAGGCCTTCGCCGCACTCGGTCAGCCGGCGATCGACGCCCTGCTCGCCGATCCGGCCCAGCTCACCGCCGTCCTGCAGGGCCACGTGCTGCCGCTGGCGCAGGACGCGGCGACGATCGGCATCTTCAGCAGCGTCGTCACCGCAGGTGGCGTGTCGCTGCCGGTGACCGCCGAGGGCGACGTCGTGACGATCGGCGGCGCCACCGTGGTGACGGCCGACATCCCGGCCGACAACGGCTTCATCCACGTGATCGACCGCGTCATCCTGCCGGCCCCGGCCGCCTGACCCGGACGGGTCCCACCCCATCTCGCTGCGCCGCCCGGCACGCCGTCCCCGGCGTCCGGGCGTGCCGCAGGCAACCGATACCATCCCGGCGATGGCGGCGGGGGCTGGCTGTGAGCGTGGGGTGCGGCACGGCGCCGTCGCCCTGCTGGTCGCGGTGCTGGCCGGTCTGGTCGCGGCCGCCGGGTCCCGACCGACGGGGGCG
>WLDE01000289.1 GCA_009704985.1 Actinomycetota bacterium
GGCACTGAACCGCAGGCCGTTGAACGCCGCGCCCCCAGTGGCGCTGATCGGGCTCGCATTGCCCAACGCGACCGTCTGCGGCGAGCCCACCGGCACACCGTTGAGCAGCGGCTGGACCGTGGCCGCCGGAGCGGTCCCACTGAGGTTCGCCACTGCCGACGTCGCCGTGCGACCGGCGAGACCGGCGCCGAGCGTGACGATGAGTGCCTCGCCACCGCTGATGTAGTCGTCACCGACACCGAGGGTGTGGCGGCCACCGAACCAGTGCGGGGACCCACCAACGGCGGTGAAGTTGAGCAGGTCACACGGCAGGTTGTTCGGGCTGCCCACGATCTGCGGGTTGACGATGCCGTCCCGGTTCGTGCCGTTGGCGTTGTAGTTCAGCTCGGACGCCACCTGCCTTCCGCTGGCGTTGTGGCCCCACGCACCGTTGGACGAGTGCCCCATGCTGAGGAAGACGCGGGCGATGTCGGAAGGGCAGGAGCCGGACGAGGCCTGCGCCGACGGTGTCTGCACCGCCGGCGTGTGGGGCGCCAACGTGACGGCGGCGAGGGCGGCGGTCGAAAGACCGACGGCCCTGAGAAGTCGCGAACGCATGGAAACCTACTTTCGTGAGGGTGTGGAGCGACCGCCGCGACCACCGAGTGTGGGGGTCTTGAACGGCTCGTGAGACCAGGAATAACAGTCACTTGCCGCACTGGCAACAGTTCTTGACAAGGTCTTCATCATGACCAGAAGTGCATGTCCGACAGGGCACCCGGCACCCAGCCACCGCCCAGTCGACGGTCGAGTGACGCCGGTGACCGGTGCCGAACGGGGCGGTGCGGCGGATCGGACGGGTTGCGATGGTGTCCGCGACTCCTGGCAGTCGCGTGACTAGGGTGATCCTCATGGCAACACCCCCTCAACTCACCCCCGAACAGCGGGCCGCCGCGCTCGCCAAGGCCGCTGAAGCCCGCACCGCTCGCGCCGAGGTGAAGAACAAGCTGAAGATCGGATCGCTCAGCCTCGCGGAGGCGCTCGCCTCCACCGACGACACGATCGGCAAGCTCAAGGTCGTCTCGCTGCTCGAGTCGCTCCCCGGCGTCGGCAAGGTCAAGGCGCGCAAGATCATGGACGAGATCGGCATCGCCGACAACCGTCGAGTCCAGGGCCTCGGCCAGCAGCAGAAGTCGGCCCTGCTCGAGCAGCTCGGCAAGTGATCGGACGAGGCCCCCTGCGCACATGGAGGCCTCACCGCCCGTCGGCACGTCGACCGCCCACACCGGGCACGGGTCGTCGCCGCTGATCTTCATCGTGTCCGGTCCCGGCGGCGTCGGGAAGGGCACCATCGTCGAGGTCCTGGTCGAGCGTGATCCGGTGCTGTGGCTGAGCCGCAGCTGGACCACGCGAGACCAGCGACCGGGCGAAGCCGACGACGCCTACGTCTTCACCACCCGCGACGCGTTCGAACACCGCATCGAGACCGGCGGGTTCCTGGAGTGGACCGACTTCCTCGGCAACTACTACGGCACCCCGATGCCCGAGCCGCGCCCCGGCCGCGACACCGTGCTCGAGATCGAGGTCGACGGCGCCCGCCAGGTGAAGGCGCTGCACCCCGACGCGATCCTGATCTTCGTCCTGCCTCCGTCTCGCGAGGAGCAGGCGCGCCGGCTGCGGGGTCGTGGCGACCCCGACCACAAGGTCGACCAGCGCGTCCGTAAGGCCGAGGAGGAGGAGCCGATCGGCATGGCCCTCGCCGACCACGTGGTCGTCAACGACGACCTGGGTCGCACCGTCGAGGAGATGCTGGGGATCATCGACCGCCACCGGGCCCGCCACCGGGGTGCGACGGCCTGACGACCGGCTGCCCACCGGCTGCCCCCGCCGCGGTCCCGGGCCGCTGCCGGTGCCCCGGTTTTGGTCGGTCCATCAGGTAGGATGCAGCGCCCACTCTCGAAGGAGCTCCCACGAGCATGCAGCGCACGCACGACACCATGATGAACCCGCCGATCGAGGAGCTCCTCGACCGTGTCGACTCGAAGTTCAGCCTGGTCACGCTCGCCGCCCGCCGTGCCCGTCAGATCAACTCCTACTTCTCGCAGCTCGGTGACGGCCTCGGGCACATGGTGCCGCCGCAGGTGAGCTCGGTGGCCCGCAAGCCGCTCAGCATCGGCTTCGAGGAGATCGCCGCCGACAAGATCCGCCGGGTCGAGCCGTCCGAGATCGTGGACGAAGCGGCCGACGCATCGGACGAGACCGTCGACGCCACGGCCGACGCGGCCGAGGCCTGAGCCGGACGACCCGACGGCGAATCGCCGGCCGGACCTCCGGATCACCCGGACACGGCAGCGGACGCGGATCAGCAGCGGAACGCCACAGAGCGACGACAGAGCGACGACGGAACGAGACGGAGCGAGGGCCCGACCATGCTGGACGGACGGCGAATCGTCCTCGGCGTCACCGGTGGCATCGCCGCCTACAAGGCGGTCGAGGTGTGTCGTCGCCTCGTCGACGCCGGCGCCCACGTCGTGCCGGTGATGACCAAGGGCGCCGAGCACTTCATCGGGCGCACCACGTTGTCGGCACTGGCCAGTGAGCCGGTGCAGACCAGCCTCTGGGACGAGGCCAGCCCGATCCCGCACACCCGGCTCGGCCAGACCGCGGACCTGGTGCTCGTGGTGCCCGCCACCGCCCGCCTCCTCGGGGCGTACGCCGCCGGGCTGTCCACCGACCTGCTCACCAACACCCTGCTCGCCACGCGTGCGCCGGTGATCGTGTGCCCGGCGATGCACACCGAGATGTGGGAGCACCCGGCCGTGCAGGACAACCTCGCCACGCTGAGGCGCCGCGGCGTGCACGTCGTCGAACCGGACGAGGGCCGCCTCGCCGGCGGCGACTCCGGCAAGGGCCGTCTCGCCTCGCCCGACCGGATCGTGGCCGAGGTCGAGCGCGTGCTCGGCCCCCGCGATCTCGACGGCCTCCACGTCGTGGTGAGCGCGGGTGGCACGCGTGAGCCGATCGACGCCGTCCGGGTGGTGGCCAACCGCAGCAGCGGCAAGCAGGGCTACGCCATCGCGGCCGAGGCGCTCGCCCGCGGCGCCCGCGTCACGCTCGTCAGCACCGTCGAGTTGCCGGTGCCCGCCGGCGCGACCGTGCGGGCCGTCGAGACCGCGGCCCAGATGCAGGCGGCGCTGCAGGAACTCGCACCGGCCGCGGACGTGATCGTGATGGCTGCCGCCGTCGCCGACTTCCGACCGGTGTCGGCCGCCGCGGGGAAGATCAAGAAGGACGCCGGGGTGCCCGAGATCGTGCTCGAACCCACGCCCGACATCCTCGCCGGCCTCGGCGCCACCAAGCCGGCCGGCCAGACGCTCGTCGGGTTCGCCGCCGAGACCAGCGACCTGATCGCGAACGCCGAGTCGAAGCTGCGCCGCAAGCACCTCGACCTCATCGTCGCCAACGACGTCGGCGCACCCGGGGTCGGGTTCCAGCACGACACCAACGCCGTCACCATCCTGCGCGCCGGGGGCGATGCGATCAGCATCTCGCTCACCGACAAACGCGCGATCGCCCGGGCCGTGCTGGATAGCGTGTGCGAGGTCCGAGCGGCGCGACACACCATCGGGGGCGGCGCCGACCAGTGACCGCGCCGGGCGATTCGCCCGGCCGGTGCGAACGGCACCCGCACACTCCTCCGAACCACCTCCTCGAACCACTTCCTCCGAAGCACATCCTCCGAACCGACCGCCGACCAACCCTCACGCAGGGCAGAACACAGGAGACTCACGTCGTGAGCACGTACACCTTCACCTCCGAGAGCGTCACCGAGGGGCACCCCGACAAGATGGCCGACCAGGTCAGCGACGCGGTGCTCGACGCGATCCTGAAGGAGGACCCGAACGGTCGCGTGGCGTGCGAGACGCTGCTCACCACCGGGCTGTGCGTCGTCGCCGGTGAGATCACCACCTCGGCCTACGTCGACATCCCGAAGCTCGCCCGCGAGGTCATCAACGGCATCGGCTACGACAACGCCCTGTTCGGCTTCGACGGCAACACCTGCGGCGTCATCGTCTCGATCGACGAGCAGAGCCCCGACATCGCGCAGGGCGTCGACACCAGCGAAGAGGTCCGCGGTGGGAAGTCCGGCGAGGACTACCTCAACAGCCAGGGCGCCGGCGACCAGGGCATGATGTTCGGCTATGCCTGCGACGAGACGCCCGACCTGCTGCCGCTGCCGATCTGGCTGGCGCACCGCATGGCCGAGCGCCTGAGCGAGGTCCGCAAGGCCGGCGTCGTGCCGTACCTGCGTCCCGACGGCAAGACCCAGGTCACCTTCGACTACGTCGACGGGCGGCCCGTCCGGCTCTCGCACGTGCTCGTCAGCACCCAGCACGCCGACGGCATCGACCGCGACACCGTGATCCGCCCCGACCTCGTCGAGCACGTCATCCGCCCCGTGGTGCCCGCCGCGTTCGCGGACGACGACTACAACGTCTACGTCAACCCGACCGGCAAGTTCGTGATCGGTGGCCCGCACGGCGACACCGGTCTCACGGGCCGCAAGATCATCGTCGACACCTACGGCGGCATGGGCCGTCACGGTGGCGGCGCATTCAGCGGCAAGGACCCGAGCAAGGTCGACCGCTCGGCGGCCTACGCCGCCCGCTGGGTCGCGAAGCACGTCGTCGCCGCGGGCGCGGCGCAGCGCTGCGAGGTCCAGGTCGCCTACGCCATCGGTGTGGCGCACCCGGTGAGCATCCTCGTCGAGACCTTCGGCACGAACACCGTCGACGAGGCCCGCATCGTGAAGGCCGTGCGCGAGGTGTTCGACCTCCGCCCCGCGGCGATCGTGCGCGACCTCGACCTGAAGCGGCCGATCTACCGCAAGACGGCGGCCTACGGTCACTTCGGCCGCAACCTGCCGGAGTTCACCTGGGAGCACACGAGCCGCCTCGATGCGTTCAAGGCCGAGGTCGGCCTCTGATCCCGAGGGCCCCGGTCCCGCTGGTCGCGTGATCGCTCGATGGTGAGCCCTCGATGGTGAGCCCTCGATGGTGAGCCCTCGATGGTGAGCCCTCGATGGTGATCGCCGCCACGGTGCTGCCCGACGTCACGGGCCTCGACAAGACCTTCGACTACCTCGTCCCCGACGAGATGGTGGCGCGCCTGCGCGTCGGATCGATGGTGCGCGTCCCGCTCCACGGCCGCCGGATCGGCGGATGGGTGCTCCGCGTGCGGGACACCGATCGCGACGGCCTCGACGGCCTCGACGTCGCCGTCGAACGGCTCGTCCCGATCGCGAAGTGGTCGGGTCACGGGCCCTCCGCCGAGGTGCTCGACCTCGCCGGCTGGGCGGCGCACCGCTGGGGCGCCGGTCGGCTGCGGCCGTTCCTCGTGTCCGCGAGCCCGCCCCGCGTGGTGCACGCGATCGCCGATGCCTCGCCGCTGGTGGTCCGTCGCGTCGAGGGGGCGAGCTCCGGGGTGCGGTCGCTGCTCGACGACCCCGACGACGATGCCGTCGGTGCGCCGGGCGGCGCCGTCGGCGGCGGCGTGGTGCGCATCTCACCGAGCGACGATCCGATGCCGATCCTGCTCGCCGCCGCCGAGCGGGGTCGGGTGTTGGTGCTCCACCCGTCCCACGACGAGGTCGGCCTGCTCGCCGCCCGGCTGCGCGGCGCAGGACTTGCGACCGCGCTGTTGCCGGACGGCTGGTCGAGCGCGGCGAGCGGCGCCGCCCACGTGGTGGTCGGCACCCGCAGCGCGGTGTGGGCGAGCGTCCCGGGCCTCGCCGCGATCGTGGTGCTCGACGA
>WLDE01000290.1 GCA_009704985.1 Actinomycetota bacterium
CCTCGTCGAGCTGGTCGGCGGTGAGCGCGGCGTTCAGCCGGCCCGACCGCCGCTCGGCCAGCGCCCGTGCGGCGAGCACCCGCTCGCGCACGACCGCCGTCGGTTCACCCAGCTCGCGCCCGAGCAGGTCGTCGACCCGAGCGGCGCTCACGCTCACACGCAGGTCGAAGCGGTCGAGGAACGGCCCGCTGAGGCGGCGCAGGTACTTCGCCTTCGCCGCCTGGTCGCACTCGCACTCCCCCGGCGCCGCGCCGCCGCACGGGCACGGATTGGTGGCGGCCACCATCTGGAACCGGGCCGGCAGCGTGGCCGTCGCGCCGGCACGCGACACCCGCACCACGCCCTCCTCGATCGGCTGGCGCAGCGCGTCCAGGACGTGCGCGGGGAACTCACCCAGCTCGTCGAGGAACAGCACGCCCCCGTGCGCGAGCGACGCCTCGCCGGGGCGCAGCGTGGTGGAGCCACCGCCGACGATCGCGATCATCGAGCTGGAGTGGTGCGGCGCTCGGAACACCGGACGACGGATCACCCCACCACCGAGGATCGGCACCCCGGCGGCGGAGTGCACCATCGTGGCCTCCAGCGCGGCGACCGCGTCGAGGCCCGGCAGCAGGCCGGGCAGTCGCTGGGCGAGCATGGTCTTGCCGGCACCGGGTGGCCCGACGAGCAGCAGGTGATGGCCACCGGCCGCCGCGATCTCCAGCGCGAGGCGGGCGTCGGGCTGGCCGCGGACGTCGGCGAGGTCGGGCACGCGCAGCTCGTCGTGCGGCGCGCCGGGGGCGGGCGGGTCGGGCCACGGCGCGCCCGCCAGGGCCATGACGACCTCGGCCAGCGTGCTCGCGCAGCGCACCTCCACGGCACCGATCGCCGTGGCCTGCTCGTACGCGTCGGCCGGCACCACGGCGATGCGGTCGCGTTGGCACGCGACCATCGGAGCCACCCCGGGCAGGCCGCGCAGCGTGCCGTCGAGGCCGAGTTCTCCCACGAAGGCGTAGCGCTCGACCGCGTCGGCGGGCAGTTGGTCGTCGGCGACGAGCAGGGCGATCGCGATCGCGAGGTCGAGGCCGGCACCGTGCTTGCGGAGCCCGCTCGGTGCGAGGTTGACCGTGATCCGGCGGTTGGGCCAGTTGAGCCCGCTCGACAGCACGGCGGCGCGGACCCGGTCGCGCGACTCACGGCAGGACGTGTCGGGCGAGCCGACGATCTGGAACCCGGGCACGCCGATGCCGGCGTGCACCTCGACGGTGACGGGTTGACCGGTGACGCCGAGCAGCGTCGCCGACGGGACCGAGGCGGTCATCGGACCTCCTGTGCCGGCCGGGCGGGTGCGCGCGGGCGGCGGCGTGGCGGCACGAGAGCACCGGTGCGGACCACCGGCGGCGCGCCGAGACGGGCGGGAGGACGGGACGAGACGATCCCGACGACGTGCGGCGGAACCTATCGCCGCGGCGACGTTCCGCAACCCGTTCCGCAACCCGTTCCGCAACCCGTTCCGCAACCCGTGCGGCCGACCGGCCGATCGGTACGGTGCCGCCCATGAGCGTCCTCGGCCGGTACCCGATCTTCCAGCACGCCTACGTCGTCGCCGACATCGAGGAGGCCGTGGTGCGATGGTCGGAGGTGTTCGGCGCGGGACCGTTCGTGATCGTCGCCCACCATCGAACCGACTGGTTCGAGTACCGCGGCACACCGCAGGAGGCCGACGTCAGCTACGCGTTCGGCTACCTCGGCGACCTCCAGATCCAGTTCGTCCAGCAGCACGACGACACGCCGTCCATCTACCGCGAGATGTACGGGCCCGGCGAGGAGGGCCCGCACCACGTCGGGCTGCTCGTGCACGACTACGCCGCCGAACGCCGGCGGCTGGTCGATCTCGGGTTCGAGGTCGCCTGCGAGCTGCGCCACGGCGCCGTCGAGGCGGGCTACTTCGACACCAGGTCGCTGACCGGGGGCTTCACCGAACTGCACACCGACCCGCCGCTCACGCTGCAGTCGTTCGCGCTGCAGCGGCGGGCGCACCAGCTGCACCGCCCGGGCGACGACCCGGTGCTGCAGCGCCGCTGATCCGCCGGCCCGCTCGGCCATCGGCGATCCGTGCAGCCGCTCCGTCGCGGCGGACTCCCCGGCGAGCGCACAGGGGTGTGCCGCCACCGGCCGGGGTGCAGCTGGGAGAATGGCGGCATGGCTCCCCCCGACCACGCCGTTCGCGCGCGCACGCCGCTGCGGAGGTTCGCGGGGCTCGCGGTCATCGGGGCGACGGCAGCACTCGGCACCGGGATCGTGACCGCCTGCAGTGAGGAGCCGCTCCGCACCGAGGCGGGCTACTGCGACCGGGTGCGGGCGGAGCTCACGTCGCTCGTCGGTCCGGTGGTCGCGTCGGGCGCTGACGTGGACGCGCTGCTCGACACGTACCGGTCGATCGCGAACGTGGCGCCGGCCGCGGTGCAACCCGAGTGGGAGCGGGTGGTGGAGGTGCTGGAGACCGTGTCCACCGTGGTGCCGAGCGACCCGGCATCGCTCGCGGCCGCGAACGAGGCGGCACTGGCCGGCCAGCCTGCGTACGGCGCGATCCAGCGCTACACGCAGGTGACGTGCGAGGTGGCGATCGGCACCCCGCCGACGCCGACGAACCCGGTGACGGCCACGACGCTGCCGCCCACCACGACCGCGCCCGACGGCGACGGCTGACGGACCGCGGCTGACCGACGGACGGTGACCGACGGACGGCAGGGCCGCCCGTGGATCAGCGCTGGTTCAGCGGATCTCGCCGCGCTTGACGATCACCTTGTCGACGAGGCCGTACTCCTTGGCCTCCTCGGCGGTGAACCAGCGGTCGCGCTCGGCGTCGGCCTGGATCTTCTCGACCGTCTGACCGGTGTGGAACGCAGTGAGCTCGGCCATGCGGCGCTTGGTGTAGACGAGCTGCTCGGCCTGGATCGCGATGTCGGCCGCCTGACCGCGCAGACCGGCGAGCGGCTGGTGCATCATCACCCGGGCGTTGGGCAGCGTGTAGCGCTTCCCGGCAGCACCGGCGGTGAGGAGGAACTGACCCATGCTGGCCGCCATGCCCATGCACACGGTCGCGACGTCGCAGCTCACGAACTGCATCGTGTCGTAAATCGCCATGCCGGCGTACACCGACCCGCCCGGGCTGTTGATGTACAGCCAGATGTCGGCGTTGGGGTCCTCGCCCTCGAGGTAGAGCAGCTGGGCGCAGAGCGCGTTGGCGATCTCGTCGTTGACGTCGGTGCCGAGCATGACCACCCGGTTCTTCAGCAGCCGGTTGAAGACGTCGGAGCGGGGGTCGAAGCCCTGGTCGAGCGCGAACGGCACATCGGTCGGTGACATGGCGACAGGCTACCGTGCCCTCGGGGCCACACCGCCGGACGCTCGCTCCCACGAGCGGCACCGGTCCGGCCCGATCCGAGCGACGAATGACCGACGACCCAACCGCCTCCGCCACGACCGAGCCCGCCACGACCGAGCCCGGCACGACCGGGTTTCGGGCGAACGTCGACGAGCTGGTGGCGAACAACCTCCGCTACCACGAGTCCTTCGGTGACGGCCCGCTCGACGTGCGCCCGCGACGCAAGCTGGCGATCGTCGCCTGCATGGACAGTCGCATGGACATCTTCGACATGCTCGGCCTGGCCCACGGCGAGGCGCACATCATCCGCAACGCGGGCGGCGTGGTGACCGACGACGTGATCCGATCGCTCGTGCTGTCGCAGCGCCGCCTCGGCACGGAGGAGATCATCCTCATCCACCACACGAACTGTGGGCTCGAGGGCGTCAGCGTCGACGAGTTCAAGAAGGAACTGGAGGACGAGGTCGGGATCCGCCCGTGGTGGGCGCTCGAGGCGTTCACCGACCCCGACGCCGACGTCCGCCAGAGCATCAAGCGCCTCCAGCTCAGCCCGTTCGTGAAGTACAAGGACCACATCAGCGGCTTCGTCTACGACGTCCACACCGGCCTGTTGAGCCCCGTGCTCTGACCGGCGACCGTCCGGTCGAGCCAGCCGGCGACGCAAATCGACGATCGCGGGAGGCCACCCACCGGCACGTCTGCCGGGCGCCAGAGCGAGGTTCTGGGTGCCAGCGTTCGCCGCTGACCAGCACCGGTCAAGTGTCCGTGGCGCCCAGGAATTCGGCCTCCGGGTCCTGGGCGCCGGCACCCAGATCCCACCTGCAGCGACGTCCGGGCGTGGCACCCAAGACGTCAGCCCTCGCCTCACGACCATGCCACAGACCGCCGGCTCCTTGCGTCGTTGTTCTGCGCTCTCCGCCGAGGACACCGAGGTAGCGCCGAGCGGCAGCGATGCGCTACCTGCGGTGCTCGGCTCCTGAACGGCTGGCTGGCCGTCATGGGCTCCGATTGCTCTCAACCGTGCCATCACGGCCAAGGCCGCGGGCGCCCGATGACGTGAGAGCATTGACCACATGGAGAACGCGCCGGAGTCGGATTGGAACAGGCGCTACGAGGAGTCCATTCGCAAGGAGCAGGAAGCGGCCCCACCGAGGTCATCGACGTTCCGGCTCTGTCGACATGTCCGGCTCCGGACCTCGGCCGCTGGGCCATGACCTTCGGGATGTCGGTCGAAGGTTCGAAGGTCCGAGCCGCGCCCAGCGGGATCACGTTCGAACACGACCCGCCAATGGCGGCGCCCCCGGTGGGCGTCGTCGCGGCTCGGGATCGGAGTGAAGTGCGGCGAGCCGCCGATCGCGCGTTCAGGCCGTTCAGATGGCGACGTTGCGTTGTGTGAACACGTCGCGCACGGTGTTGAGCGCGGTTTGGGTGCGGGGGAAGCCGGCGACGACGGCGACGTGCTCGATCGTCGCGACGATCTCGGCGGGGGTGACGCCGGCGTTGAGCGCGATGTGCGTCTGCAACGTGAGGTTGGTCTCTGCTCCGCCGATGGCGGTGGCTGCGGCGATGGAGATCAGGGTCCGGTCGCGTAGTCCGAGGGTCGGATCCTGGTAGACGTCACCCCAGATCTGTTCGTAGATGCGCCGGGCGGTGTTCGGTGCCAGGGTTCCGATGGACGCGTCGATGAGGTCGGGGATGCCGGGGGCGGCTGCGTCCATGGCGGCTCTGCCGATGGTGAGGTTCGGGTGGTCCGTCATCGGTGTTCCTTCTGGGTCGTGGTGCGGCGGAGTTCGAGTGCCTCACCGGCGGGTCGTCCGGCGACGAGTGTTCGGAGCACGTCGATCGTCGCAGTGAGCTTGCGGGGTGGGATGACGGCGTCGAGGAGATCGTGGAGTTGTGCCTCGGCGGCCGTGACGTGGGCGGCGGCTGTGCGGCCCGCGGTGGTGAGGGTGAGGGTGACTCGGCGGCGGTCGGCGGGATCGTCGACGCGTTCGACCAGGCCGGCGCGCACGAGGCCGTCGACGAGGCGGCTGGGTGAGCCTGATTCGCACACGAGAAGCCGTCCGAGGTCGAGCAGGGCGAGCGGTCCGCGTTCGGCGATGACTTGCAGCGCCTCCGCTTGTGATGGGGTGAGGCCGTGTGGTCGCAGCGCGTCGGCGAAGATGCGGTTGCCTTCGCGTTGCGCGCCGAGGATCAGGTAGCGGAGTTCTTCGGCGGGGTTCATCGCAGGGTCGGGTCCGAGCTCTCAGGAATCGGTTTCGAGGTGGTGACATCGCGGTCGACGAAGTCGGCGATCGTCTGTGCGTACAGGGTGGGATGGGTGAAGCGGAACATGTGCCCGGTCGCAGGCAGCACGACCTCGCGGGAACCGGCGATGCCGCGCAGC
>WLDE01000291.1 GCA_009704985.1 Actinomycetota bacterium
CTTCGTCGAGTCCGTGACGGCCACCGACGACGGCGGCGTGATCAGCGTCGACGTCCCCGACGGGCTCTTCGACCTCCTGGACTGACCAGCCCTCGACCGACCAGTCCTCGACCGACCAGCCCTCGACCGACCAGCCCTCGACCGACCAGCCCGTCGCGTCAGGGACGTCGCTGCGCGGCGGCCGTCGGACGGTCAGGCCACGAACGGGTCGGTCAGGCCACGAACGGGTCGGTCACCTCGACCACGGCGTCGACGTTCAGTGGCCCGTACAGGTGGGGGAAGGGCTCGGGCGCCCCGTCGAGCTGTTCCACCCTCAGCTCCGCGACGAGCTTCGACTCGTCGACGTGGAGCAACACCAGGTTCGGCACGCCGCGGTAGAACGCACCGGCCACGAACGGCACCTGCGCCTCGGTGCTGAGGTGGATGAAGCCCTCCTCGTGCAGCTCGCGGCCGATGGTGCTGGCGGTGTAGGTGCCGGCGGCCTTCGACTGGAGCCAGCGGTCGCGGTCGGCGATGTGGAAGATCACGCACCCATCCTGCCGCGGTCGGCGCACCTGCGGCGACCCTAGGCTGGCGGACCGTGCGCATCGACGTGTTCACCATCTTCCCGGGCCTCGTCGACGCGTTCTGCGCCGACAGCCTGCTCGGCAAGTGCCGTGCGTCGGGGTTGCTCGACCTGCGCCTCCACGACCCGCGCGACCAGACCTCCGACGTGCACCGCACGGTCGACGACGCCCCCTTCGGTGGTGGCGCCGGGATGGTGATGAAGCCCGAGCCGATCTTCGCCGCGGTGGAGGCGGCCGGTCCGCCGCGGCCGCTCTACCTGCTCGGACCCGGTGGCCGGCGGTTCGACCAGGCGGTCGCCCACGAGCTCGCGGCGCTCGCCGACGCGCCGAGCGGGGGGTTCTCGCTGATCTGCGGCCGCTACGAGGGCATCGACCACCGGGTGCACGAGCACCTCGCCGACGGCGAGCTCAGCGTGGGTGACGTGGTGCTGAACGGCGGCGAGGTGGCCGCGTGCCTGGTGGTCGAGGCCGTCACCCGGCTGCTGCCCGGCGCGATGGGCAACGCGGCGAGCCCGGTGACCGAGAGCTTCGGCGCGTCCGGGCTGCTCGAGGAGCCGCAGTACACCCGTCCGGCGAGCTTCCGCGGGTGGGACGTGCCCGAGGTGCTGCGCAGCGGCGACCACGGCCGGATCGAGCGCTGGCGCCGCGCCCAGGCGCTGCACCGCACGCTGCGGTCGCGTCCGGACCTGATCGAGGCCCGGGGCGGGCTGTCGGAGACCGATCGGCGGCTGTTGGAAGAGTTCCCCTCGCTCCCATATCCTTAGCTGTTCCATTTCTCCAGGCCTGCAGGATGTTCGCGCCATGAAGTCCACCGATCTCGTCGACAACCAGTACCTCCGCACCGACCTCCCCTCCTTCGGCCCCGGTGACGAGGTGAAGGTCCACGTGAAGGTCGTCGAGGGCAACAAGGAGCGTGTCCAGGTCTTCCAGGGCAACGTCATCCGCCGTCAGGGCAGCGGCGTCGCCGAGACCTACACCGTCCGCAAGGTCAGCTACGGCGTCGGCGTCGAGCGCACCTTCCCGGTGCACACCCCCACGGTGGCCAAGGTCGAGCTCGTCAAGCGCGGCGACGTCCGCCGGGCGAAGCTGTACTACCTGCGCGACCGCTCGGGCAAGGCCGCGAAGATCCGCGAAAAGCGCGAGTCCTGACGGACCGGCGGGTCCGCCACCTCGTGCCCGACGACGGACCGTTCCGTTGAGTTCGGACGACCTCGAGAACTTCGAGGCGGAGCGTGAGCTGCAGCTCGCGCACGAGTACCAGGACGTGGCGGGCATGTTCCGCTACGCCGTCGAGACCGAGCGTCGCTTCTACCTCGCGAACGACGTCAAGCTCACCGTGTCGGGCGATGCCGCGCGCCCGGTGATCGAGGTCGAGCTCACCGACGCCTGGGTCTGGGACATGTACCGCAAGAGCCGGTTCGTGCCGAAGGTGCGAGTGCTGTCGTTCAAGGACGTGAACGTCGAAGAGTTGCCGGCGCCCGACCTGCACCTCTGATCGGGGACCTCGCCCCGACCCCCAGTGTTCAGCTCTCGTTCACCCGCGCGTCATCGGCGCACTCGGAGTGCCCGACGGTCGCCGCGACAAGATGTCCGACCGATGCAGGCCCGGGAAACGGGACGGACGGCCACGCCTGCGCGCGGCGGGGTGCGCCGGATCCTGGCGATGGAGGTCGTCTCCGGGGCCGGTGACGGCGTGTTCTGGGTCGGTCTGGTCGCCGCCCTGCTCGACCGCGGTGCCGGGGCCGGGGCGTTCGCCGTGGCGGCGCTCGTGCGGCTGGGTCCCCGGGCCCTGCTCGGGGCTCCCGCCGGTGCGTTGGCCGACCGCATCGACCGGCGCGTGCTGCTGGTGGTGCTCGACGTGGCTCGAGCCGTGTGCATGGTCGTGCTGGCGCTCGCGTCGGCGTCGGGAGCGTCAGCGACGGTGCTGTTCGCCGTCGTGCTCGTCTCGTACGTCCTGGCCGCCCCGTACCGGCCGGCGCTGACCGCCGGGTTGCCCTACGTCGCGGGGGAGCGGGGCCTGGCCTCGGCGAACGCGCAGGTGGGGACGATCCGGCAGGTGATGACGTTCGTCGGTCCGCTGATCGGCGCGGCCGTCGTGCACTGGTCGCCGGCCGAGGTGGCGTTCTGGGTGAACGCGGCGACGTTCGTGCTGGCCGGTGCGCTGCTCGCGGCGGTGCCGGGGCTGTCGTCGGGGAGCGGCGCTGCCGCTGCGGATGCGGGGGCCGCCGGCCACGGATGGCAGACCGTCCTGGCGACGCCGGGGCTCGCCGTGGTGGCCGTGCTGGTGTTCGTGATGTACGCGGTGCGCGGCGCCGAGCTCGTGCTCTTCGTGCTGGCGGCCGAGGACCAGCTCGGCCTCGGAGCGGGCGGCATCGGCGTGCTCACGGGGGCGGTCGGGTTGGGTGCGGTCGCGGCCATGCCCGTGGCCTCGCGGCTCGCCGACATGGCTCGCCCCGACCTGGTGTTCGCGGCATCACTGCTGCTCACCGCGATCCCCTTCGCCGCGCTCGGCTGGATCTCGTCGCCCGTCCTCGCCTGTGCGGTCCTCGTGGTGGTGGGGGCCACGGTCGTGGTGTTCGAGGTCGCGTCGGTCGTGGTCCTCCTGCGCGTCGCCGACACCGGCGTGCTCGGCCGCGTGTTCGGGGTGGTGGCGTCGTCGAGCAACGGGGGCAAGCTCGCCGGTGCGATCGTGGCCCCGGCGATCGTGGCATGGGCGGGGCTGCGCGGAGCCTTCGTCGCGGTCGGCGTGGTCGTGCTCGTCGTGTGCGTGGCGACGATGCCGGCCCTGCGTGCGTTGACCGCGGCCGGCGGACGTCGCCAGGCGGCGTTGCGCCCGGTGGCCGACGTGCTCGGGCGGCTCGGACTGCTCCAGGGGGCGTCGCCGGCCGCGCTGCAGCAGCTCGCCGCCGCCGTCGTGGCCGAACCGGTCCGGGCGGGACAGGTGCTCATCCGCCAGGGCGACGAGCCCGACGACCTGTTCGTGGTGCGCGACGGCGAGTTCGACGCCTGGTTCGACGGACGCGTGGTGAACACGATCCACGTGGACGGTTGGTTCGGGGAGATCGGATTGCTGCACCGGATCCCGCGCACCGCCAGCGTGGTCGCCCGGACCGACGGGGTCGTGTGGCGCATCCCGGGCGACACCTTCCTGGCTGCGCTCGCCGACGTGGGCACGATGCCCACCGCGCTGCTGACCGAGATGTCGGAGCGGCTCCGTCGCGTGACCCCACCGCCGGCCTGAGCCGGAGCAGGTCAGACGATGCCGAGCCGCCAGCTGACGACCTGTTCGGCGTGACTCGTCGACTCACCGTTGCCGGTGACGGCCGGCAGGAACAGGTCGCGGTCGATCGAGCGCAGCGTGACGTCGTTGGCCGTGGTGATCGTGGCCGTGCGCGGGATGTCGCGCAGCAGTGCGATCTCGCCGAAGGACTCGCCGGCCAGTCGGGTGCGGACGTGCTCGCCGCGGATCGACACGTCCACCCGGCCCATGACCGCGTCCGGCACGAGCCGTCGGAGCCCCGGGTTGCGGACGACCTCGGCCATCAACACGCGCAACACGCGCGACTCGCGCGACTCGCGCAGTTGCTCCCCGATCACCGACATCGGCTCGCCGCCCGGCCGCCTCTCGCAGCGGCGGGACAGTTCTGCATGGCGCACCGACGCGGTGTCGACATCCGGGTCCGGCGTCCCCCGGGTCGTGCGGTGGTGGATCCGCGCCGGTCGGACGGTTGACTACCCGCCCGCGTTCCCCCGTGCGTGTACGACGACGGTGAGGGAGGTGCCATGTCGGGAACCAGCCAGGCGAGAGGGCGCTGGGGTGAGAACCAGGCGGCGCAGTGGTACGCGAGGCGGGGTGGACTGGTGGTCGACCGCAACTGGAGGTGCGACCGGGGCGAGCTCGACCTCGTGGTGGTCGACGGCGACGTGGTGGTGTTCGTCGAGGTGAAGGCACGGCGAGACGACCGCTTCGGCACGCCGTCGGCCGCCGTGGGGGAACGCAAGCAGCAGACGCTGCGGATGCTCGCGGCGCGATGGCTCGACGAGCACCCCGGTCACCGTGGCGAGATCCGCTTCGACGTCGTGGCGATCACCGGCATGCGGCTCGAGGTGATCCCGCACGCGTTCTGATCAGCCGAGCACCGCCCAGGCGAGCAGGGCGAGCACCACCACCATCGCGGCGGCGACGAACACGATGTCGGTCGGTCGGGCGACGCGCTTGCGATGCGGGTTGAATCCCATGCCGTCAGTATCGTCCCCCGGCATGGAGACCGTCGACGTCCAGCGCAACGGTGGCATCGTCACCATCACCCTGAACCGCCCGCACAAGAAGAACGCGGCGAACGGGACGATGTGGGCGGAGCTGCTCGCGACGTTCCGTGAGATCGGCGACTCGGCGGCCGACCGTGCCGTGGTGATCACCGGTGCCGGTGGCGAGTTCTGCTCGGGTGCCGACCTGTGGGCGCCCGGCGACGGCGGCCCGCCGAAGCACCAGCTCGCGGCGATGCGCCACATCACCGACGTCGCGCTCGCGCTGCACCGCCTGCCGCAGCCGGTGATCGCGAAGGTGCGAGGCGTCGCCGTCGGCGCCGGGTGCAACCTCGCGCTCGGGTGCGACCTGGTGGTGGCCAGCACCACGGCCCGGTTCTCGGAGATCTTCGCGAAGCGCGGGCTGTCGCTCGACTTCGGTGGCAGCTGGCTGCTGCCGCGCCGCATCGGCCTCCACCGCGCGAAGGAGCTCGCCTTCTTCGGCGACATCATCGACGCCGCCGAGGCCGAACGGCTGGGGCTCGTGAACCGGGTGGTGCCCGACGACGAGCTCGACGCGTTCGTCGACGGCTGGGCGGCCCGCCTGGCTGCCGCTCCGCCGATCGCGGTGGCGATGAGCAAGCGGATGCTCGACAACGCGATGAACGTCACGTTCGAGGAGGCGCTCGACGACGAGGGTGCCGCGCAGACCGTGAACTTCGGCACCCGCGACACCCCCGAGGCGATCAAGGCCTTCATGGAGAAGCGTCCGCCCGTGTTCGAAGGTCGCTGAGACCACGACCTGCCACCAGCTCGCACGGCCGCCTCGGTAGCGTGCGGGCGATGGCCGATCGCCCGCGCCCGCGCTCCGTCGCCGGAGCGACCCGTTCGCGGTGGACGGCGCGCACCC
>WLDE01000292.1 GCA_009704985.1 Actinomycetota bacterium
CCGTACTTCTGCCGCCCGTGCCTCCCGCAAGTGATCGGTCTCAACAGGAGCTACGGGATGTTGGTGTGCCCGGTGGCGCCGCACTCGATCGCCAACCAGGTCGCGGCGAGCCTCAGCCCCGATCACCCCATGACCGAAGTGCGCTTCACCGCGTTCCGCGATCAGCTCCGATCGCTCTTCGACGCACAGTCCTCACTCGCAGACCGCACTGGCCACCGACTCGTCACTCGCGCTCGATCGCTCGGTTTCACCGACGACTCGGTCGCGATCGACGAGTTCATGATCGCGAGCGCGTCGGCCGGATTCCGCCCTGACGCAGAGATCGCAGCGTTCCTGCAGTGGCTGCACGACGGAGTGGAACGTCAGATGCTCGAGCCCTGACGTCGACGTCGTCGGTGACGCTGTCGCTCCCCCGTGGGACAATGTCCGTGTGCAGGACGGGCAGAACGGGCAGCACGGGCGAGCGCGCACGGTCGGTGCCGACCGCTCAGCGACCGGTCGATCGACGGTTGCATCGATCGACGAAGCGCTGACCTTCCTCCGTAGTTCCGACGGACGCGCGGCCGCCTCGGGCCAGCTGCGACGAGTGCGGCTCGCCGACGATCTCGCCGATGACGTGCTGCAGCAGGTGGCGCTCTCGCTCGAGCGCCTGGCGCTGCGCGAGGTGACGATCGAGCAACCGGTCGCGCTCGCGCGGAAGATGATCCACGATGCCGCGGTCAACCTCGTACGCAGCCGCGCTCGCCGATCCGCGCGCGAGCTGGCCGCCGACCGCCTCAGGCATCTCGAGCCCGTGGACGACGGCTCGGCCGCCGACCACCTGGTCGCCGAGGATGCGGTCGATGAGCTGCGGCGCCAACTGCACCTCCGGGCGGCCGACGATCCCGGCTTCGTGTCGACGGCCCTGACGTTCGTGTCGATCACCGCGGACCAGGCACGGATCGGACAGAGCTGCCCTCGTCCCGCCGGTCACGGGGCGGATCCGACGGACGAGCCCGTGTGGGCAGCACTCTGGTACGGCGGTCACCGCGACGTGTTCGCGAGCGACGGAGGTCGAGCCCGATCGACCGCGGCGCAGCAGCGACGCCGGCTCGCCCAGCGGTTCCGGGATCGGCTGCGTCAGCTGGTGAGCGAGGTCCGTGATGCCTGACCCGCTGCTCGGTCGGCCTCGATGGGCGAGGCTGGTTCCGCACGACGACACTGCGACCGACCCGAGCGCGGGCTTCGACCTCGTGTCGCTCACCCCGGGACCGGCGGGCTCGGTCTCGCTGTCGCTCGGCACGCTGTCGATCGACTTCGACCCGGCACAGGACGGTCGCGTCAACCAGGTCGTCGTCGAGGTGTGGGACGAGGACACCGAGCGGGCGCTGCTGCGGTTGATCGGTCCCGACGTGCTCCGACTCGACCGAGGTCGTCCCGGGCTCCGGCGCTCGGTGCCGCCCGATGAGCAGGCGCTCGATCCCGAAGCTCCCCAGCCCGCCGCCCCGCTCGGTGTCACGGACGCATCCCCGGACCTCTATCGCCTCGCACTCACGATCGACCGCGCCGACTCGCCGGGGTTGTTCGCCGACGAGCGGGCTGCGTTGTGGCTCCAGGCGGGTGTCCTCGCACACCGCACGGGTGTCGACGACCGGGTCCCGAGGCTCGCGCCCACCCTGGCAGCGGCGATCCGACGACTCGCCCGGCGGCCTGCCGTGGAGCCGCTCCTGCTCGACCCCGCGGCTGCCCGAGTGCTCCTCGAGGTGTGTGCCGACGCGCGTCAGCTCTTCCCGGAGCGACTGGCCGAACTGGGGCGGATCCGCGACCGAGCGCTCGCTGCGAGCGAGCGCGTCTCGGACGACGACGCTGGGTTCGACGATCATCCGGACGTGGGAGCGGCGAGCTCGCTGCTCGCACCGGACTCGTTGCCGCTCCTCGCAGCGCCGTCACACCTGGAGATCACCACGGGTTCCGCGGACGAGTGCGTGGTCGTGCTGCACGGCTGGGGGCTGAGGGCACACGGGTGGTGGGTCCGGGCGTTCCGTGCCTCCGACCGCTTGCCGATCGGTGTCGCCCCCGTGCGCTTCGAGGACGGTGTCGCGGTGGGCACCCTGCTCGTCGCGCCGCGCCACTGGAGCGACCTGTGGGTCGACGTGGTCGACGATGCCGGTTCGCCCAGGCCGTCCGTGCGCGCCGCCCACCTTCGGGCGGCGGTCGCCGCCGGACAGCGGGCTGCCGCTGCGCAGCGACGAGGCGACCTCGGCGAAGCCGGCCTGGAGTGGGGAACCTGCGCGGTGCACCATGCAGCAGCGGGCGATGACGACCGGTCGAGGGCGGCACAGGCGTTGGAGGGCGGCCCGGCGATCGGCTCGCAGCCAGGTCGTCGATCCGGTACGGCGACGTCGCCGGCTCCCGACGCCGTCCAGCTCGTGGGCGACCACCTCCGCCTGGTGTGACCGGCGGCCGGCGACCGTCCGTCGACCGTCGATCGTGCAGCAGCCGGCCTGCAGGGGCTCGATTCCTCAGTCGTCGAGGCCGAGCAGACGGCGGCGCGCCGCTCGGGCGATCGCTTCCTCACTGCCGGGCTCGGCCACGGCACGTCGCGCAGCGCCCCAGCCGACCGAGTCGAACCGCTTCAGCAGGTCGGCGCACTCTTCGGGTGAGAGATCGAGGTGGATGCCGAGTTCCAGGGTGTCGGAGGCCTCCTCGTCGAGGGCGGCACCCACCGTGTCGCACGAGCCATGGGCAGCGAGCGCCTCGGCGGCGAGTGCAGGGAGCAGTTCAACGGTGTCGATGCGGTGGAACCAACGGAGCAGTTCCTCCACCGGGGACCCCGCCGGTCGCCACACCTCGAGCTCCGGCGAGTTGCCGTCGATCTCGTCGTAGGCGGCGATGAGCCCGGACGAGGTGGTGCCGATCGTGAACAACGACGTTCCCAAGCACATCGAGTTGTTCTCGATCGCCCTGTGACCAGCGAGCACGTGCTCGATGATCGACCCAGGGTCGAAGAAGGACGGTTGCGACGCGTGCGACGGTTCCACCACCACCTCGCCATCCACCACGACCGCGACCATCGGTCGGCCGTCGATCACGAACAGCAGCGCTCCGCCGAACCCGGCCGCCACGTCGTCGGGGTCGAGTGACGCGGCGAACTCGGCGAGGGACCCGAACCCGAGCGCTGCGAGATCCACCTCCTCGACCTCGCAATCCGACCCGTCGACGAAGTCATCGGCCCACCCGTCCTCGTCGTCCTCGTCGTCCTCCGCGGCCCGGTCGTCCGTCTCGTCGACGTCGTCGACATCACCCTGCCGGTCGGACGGCCCCTGCCGACACGACGGTGCGGCCCCGACCACCGCGATCGCGGCCTCGACCGAGGCGCCGGACTCCACGGCGTCGATGACGTCGTCGAGGTCGTCGGCATCGAACTCCCGGATCGTCTCGACGGGCATGCCGGCCCGCAGCGCCCTGCGGAGCAGCGACATCGAGCCTGCGTGGCGGACCAACTCCACCAGATCCGCCCGATCGAGGTCGAGCTCGTCGCCGAGCGCCGTGAGCACCGACTCGAGTCGGACGCCGGACGGCACATCCGAAGCGATGCTCCGCGAGTCGAGGCCGAGCGACCGGGCGAGCACGGCGTCGTCGACGGTGGCACCGGCCCGGATGTAGTTCAGCGATGCGAGCGGCCCGAATCCGGCGGCGAGCCACCGGTCGCGTTCGTCGTCGGGAACGCCGGCGTCCCGGAAGGTGCGCGCTCCGGCCTCGGTGAGTTCGTGGGCTTCGGTCATCGTGGTCCTCCTCGTCGTACGCCTCGTCAACGGACCATCCGTCGCAGATCGTGCCAGCTGCGATCGGCCACCGCCGACGATCCGGGATTTCTGGTCGACGGATGTCGCGCTGGCGTGTCGTGTGACGGCAGGAGGGCATGAACAGCACGACACCCCGCACCGAGCCGACCGACCTCGCCGACGACGCCTGGTACTGCGAGGAGGTGCGCGTGGCCCTGATGCGCAGCGTCCGGCGTCCGGGGATGAGCCGCCAGGACGTCGAGGACGCCGTGGGCGGGGCGCTGCTGCGGCTGGTGCGCACGCTGCGCGAGACCCGTGACCGCTACCCGAACCCGCGGATCTACGCCGCCGCCGTGCGCTCGTCGTCGACGGAGGACCACTTCCGACGTGAGCGGGCCCAGCGCGCGCAGGGCGCCCGCACCGTGACAGGTGACGACGGCGCCGTGACCGCCCGTCGCCGCATCGTGCCGCTCGACGATCTGCACGCCTCCCCTGCCGGCGCTGCCTCCGATCCCACAGACCGGACCGCCGACATCGCCGAGGTGCGCTGGATCCTCGCCGGCGTCCCCGCGCCCCAGCGGTTGCTGCTCTGGCGGGTCCACGCCGAGGGCGCCACGGTGACGGAGGCGGCCGAGGAGCTCGGCTGGTCGCGAACGGTGGCGAGCCGGGCGCTCTCGGGCGCGCTCGACGGGGTCCGGCTCCGGGTGGCGGCCTGACATGGCGCGCTCGTTCTTCGAACAGCAGCGCACACAGCGTCAGCGCTCGGTGCTCCTCGTGGTGTTCCAGTTCCTGCTGCTCACCGCAGTGGTGAACGGGCTGCTTGCGCAGATCCGCCAGGAGGTGGCTCGGTGAACTCCGTAACGACTGCAGCCGCCCTGCTGCTCCCACGCCAGTGGCGCAACTGGGCCTTCGTCGGCACGGGGTACTTCATCCTGTTCCTCCTTTCGCTGAGCACCGTGCCCGAGATGGTCGGAACATCTGACCCCTTCTCCATGGTCGACGGCCGCCCGGCGTTCTTCGGCTCGCGCATGACCGGGTGGTCGTTCGTGGTGCTCGTGTCCATTGTGTGGCCCTTCACGGTGGGCACGTGGCGTGCCCAACTGGCGTCCGCGCGCCAGCGTCGGTACGGCTACGCACCAGGCGAGGCTCCGATCGCCGTCGCAGCTGCACGCGCCGCTCAGGCAGCCTGGTTGCTGTCCGAGCCCGCATACGGCCCCGCGCCTGCGGCCGTCTCCACACCGCCTGCGAACGTCTCCGCACCGCCTGCGAACGTCTCCGCACCGCCTGCGAACGTCTCTGCACCTCCTGCGAACGTCGTGCAGAGTGCTCCGACCGTGCAGGTGCCACAACTCGTCATCCCAACGGTGCTCGGTGCCGGCCGCACGGCGCGGCAGGTCGAGGATCGTGGGACGTTCAAGGTGGTCGACCGTCGTCGGTTCGTGATCGACGAACCGTGATGGACGGGTTCCCGAACGCGATGGACGCGCGCACGATCGGGGCCACAACGTCCGTTGTGTGGTCGATGACGAACGACTCAACCACCAACACCGCAGGCTCCGTGAGCGACCTCGTTGCCGTTGCCTGCTGCGGGGGCATCCCCGCCGACATCCCCGCCGGCCACGAGGCCCCGACCGCGCCGGCCACGACCGATGAGTCGGACGCTCGGGTGGCCGCGATCCGCACGGTGCAGCTGCGACGGATGGCCCGGGTGTTCGGCGATCTGGGGCTCACCTCGATCGTCGGGCGCTCGTGGATGCAGCCCGGCGACGAGGGCATCGTCTTCGGCGGACTCGACGATCGCCAGTTCGACCTGCTGCTGCGGGCGCTCGAGGATCTGGCGTCCGGGGTCGGTCCGAGCCCGTGGGTCTCCACGGCGGGCCAGCTGGCCTTCCCGTCGCTCGACGTGCCGGGCCCCGTGTGGCCGTCG
>WLDE01000293.1 GCA_009704985.1 Actinomycetota bacterium
ACCACGCGGAAGCCCTGCAGGTGGCCGAGGCGCGCCCGCACGTCGACCTCCAGCTGCGCCGACTCGAAGAACACGTCGCCGAACCCGAGCGCGAGCGAGCCACCCACCACTGCGAGCCGGAGGTCGACCATCGCGCCGACCGACGCGAGCGCCCGGCCGACCAGGGTGCCCGTGCGCTCCATCGTCGCCCGCGGCGCCCGCTGGGCCGCCCGCCCCGTCTCCTCCTCGATCGACAGCCGGCTGCAGTACGCCTCGAGGCAGCCGTGTCCGCCGCACACGCACGGACGGCCCTCCGGCTCGACGACGAGGTGCCCGATGCCACCCGCGTTGCCGAGGCGGCCGTGCAGCAACCGGCCGCCGCTGATGATCCCGCCGCTCACGCTGGTCGCGACGACGACGCCGATGACGTCGGCGACACCCTGCGCGGCCCCCTTCCACACCTCGCCGGACACGAACGCCTTCGCGTCGGTGTCGACCACGGTGGGCAACCCGGTGAGCTCCTGCACGTGATCGCGCAGCGGGAAGCCGCGCCACGACGGGATCGCGAGCGGCGACACGAGACCCTCGGGGGCTCGCACCGGACCGCTGCAGCCGACACCGGCCATCACCGGCGGCTCGGGCGACGCCGCGACCACCCGCTTCACGAGCCTCGCGAGTGCGGGCCACACGTCGCGGGCGGGGGTCGGCACCCGGTCGCGGATGAGGACGGTTCCCTCGTCGTCGACGATGCCGGCCGTCAGCTTCGCGCCGCCGATGTCGATCGCGAGGGTCGGGTCAGCCATCCGGACGACCATATCCGCCACATCCACCGGCACCGGGCCACGCGGGCGCGCCCGTCCGATGTCGGTCTACGCTGCCGATCCATGACGGCGCTGTTCGACCAGCCCCCGGGGGCGCAACCTCCTCCCCCGCCGGGTGCCAACCAGAAGACGTTCGCGTCGTTGTTCGAAGCGATCACCACCAACGTGGCCTCGGTGGTCCACGGCAAACGCGAGGCGATCGACCTCGCGGTGATGTGCCTCCTCGCCGAGGGTCACCTCCTCATCGAGGACGTGCCGGGCGTGGGCAAGACGAGCCTCGCGAAGGCGCTCGCCGGTTCCATCGACTGCACGTGGAAGCGCGTCCAGTTCACGCCCGACCTGCTGCCGACCGACCTCGTCGGCGTCAGCGTGCTCCAGCGGGCCACCGAGACGTTCGTCTTCCAGCCCGGCCCGCTGTTCGCGAACATCGTGCTGGCCGACGAGATCAACCGTGCGTCGCCGAAGACGCAGTCGGCGCTGCTCGAGGCCATGGAGGAGCGCCAGGTGTCGGCCGAGGGCCGCACCTACGTCCTGCCGTCGCCGTTCATGGTGGCCGCCACCCAGAACCCCGTCGAGCAGGAGGGCACCTACCGGCTGCCCGAGAGCCAGCTCGACCGCTTCCTGATGCGCCTGTCGCTCGGCTACCCCGGCCGGGCCGCCGAGATCAGCATCCTCGACACCCAGGGTGCCACCACGGCCCTCGCCCATCTGCGGCCGGTCGTCACGAGCGCCGAGGTGCTGGCGATGGCCGAGGCCGTGCGCACCGTGCACCTCGCCGATCCGCTGAAGGCCTACCTCGTCGACCTGGCCGAGGCCAGCCGCCGTCACCAGGGCCTGGTGCTCGGCCTCTCGCCCCGCGCGACTCTGCAGCTCGCCCGCGCCACCCGGTCGCGGGCGGCGGCGAGCGGTCGCGACTTCGCCACCCCGGACGACGTGAAGGCGGTGGCGATGGCCGTGCTCGCCCACCGCGTGGTCGTGCGCCCCGACGCCGCCTCCCGCGGGTTCACCGCCGAACAGGCCGTGCACGAGCTCCTCGAGACCGTCCCCGTGCCCACGGGGCGCTGACCGGGCCGCACGCATGCTGACCCGGAGCGGCTGGGGGGCGATCGCGCTCGCCGCCACCGCGTTCGTCATCGGGCGCGTGTTCGGGATCCTCGAGCTGTACGTCCTCGGCGTGGGTGTCGTCGCCGCGCTCGTGGTCGCGATCGCCACGATGCTGCGCACCCCGCCCCGCCTGGTGGTGCGGCGCCTGGTGGAGCCGTCCACGGTGCAGGCCGGCGACCACGCACGCGTCGACCTGCAACTCGCCAACACCGGCACGCGCCGCAGCCCGGTGTTGCAGCTGTGGGAGCCCGTCGGACCCACCGGTGGCGCGACGATGAACCTGGCGCCGCTGCGACCGCGTGAGCGGGCCACCGCCGCCTACCGCCTGCCGACGGCCGGACGTGGCGTGGTCCGCGTCGGTCCGATGCGGGCCCGGCGCCGCGACGTGCTCGGCCTCGCCACTCGCACAGTCCTGCTCCCGGGCGCCGCCGAGCTGCTGGTCATGCCCCGCCACACGCCCGTCCGATTCGAGCTCGGCGGCTCGTCGGGCCGCCTCGGCGACCACCTGCGCATGCGCGCGTACGGCCAGTCGGGCAGCGAGTTCCACTCGCTGCGGGAGTACGTGGTCGGCGACGACCTGCGACGGATCAGCTGGAAGGCCTCCGCCCGATCGACGGACCTGATCGTGAAGGAGACCGCGCTCGAGGGCGTGAAGCGCTGCACCGTCGTGCTCGACACCACCGGCGCGACCACGTTCGGCGATGCACGCGACACCGCCACGACGGACGGTGACGCATCCGGCGACTCGTCCCGGGCGGCGGCCGACGACTCGTTCGAGACGTCGTTCGACCCGGCCTTCGGTGCCGGCTCGAACCCGGCCGACCTGGCGTTCGAACGAGCGGTGTCCGCAGCGGCGAGCCTCGTCACGGGTGCGGCGGCCACCGGCCTGGCCACCCGCATGGTCGCCCCCGACGTCGACCTGCGCGGCCACGAGGTCGCACCGGTCAGCCTCCGCTGGCTCGCCACCGTGCAGCGCGGCGAGGGCGTGTCCGGCCAGCTGCCCTCGCTGAAGGCCGGTGAGGGACTCGGCGTGGTGCTCGTCGTCACGTCCACCCCGCAGAGCCCGCTCGCCGCCGAGGTGCGCGCCGCGCTCGGTCCCGACGACACCGTGGTCGTGGTCGCCACCGAATCGGTCTCCGGCCGCGAGCGGTTCGTCCTCGACGCCACCACCGACGACGCGTTCGTCGCGTCGTGGCAGCAGCTCACGGGCTCGCTCGCGACCAGCCGGCGCCTGCCCGCTGCGTACCGGGAGCCGGAGTGAGCAGCACCGCTCCCGCGGCGACCCGTGCCCGCTCGCGACGCCCGCGTCCATCCGACGTCGACCACGTCGTCGCGAGCATCGCCGTCACGTTGCTCACCGTCGTCACGTCGGTCGCGATGTGCCGCGTCTTCGCCGACTGGGCCTTCCTCGACACCTTGCTCGTCACCGGGATCACCCTCCACGTCGTCTCGATCCTGCTGCGCATCGCCCGGGTGCCGGGCTGGCTCGCGATCCCCGTGGTCGCCGCGACGCTGTTCGAGCTGATCGCGCTGCTCTTCTACCGACCGACGATGCGCGGCGGCATCCTGCCGAGCGGCGAGACGATCGAACTGCTCCGCATCGACCTGCGGCTCGTGTGGAGCCAGTTCCCCACCGCCGTCGCCCCGGTGCCGAGCGAGGGGGCGTTCCTGCTCGCCGCCGTCGTCGGCATCGGGCTCGTGGCGATCCTGGCCGATGCGTTCGCGTTCCGGGCCTACGGGCGGGCCGAGGCGATCGTGCCCGGCGGCGTGCTGTTCGTGTTCACCGCGGCGCTCGGCACCGATCGCTACCGCATCGGCGTCGCGGCCGCCTGGTTCGCCGCCGCGCTCGTGGTGGTCGCGGTGCTCCGGGCGCTGCACGGCGGTGGCTCCGAGTCCTGGCTCGGTCGGCGGCGCCGTGCCGTCGGTGCGGCGCTGCCCGCCACGGCCATGTGCGCGTTGGTGGCGGCGCTGGGCGCTGCCGTGGTCGGGCCGTTGCTGCCGGGCGCAGGTGCCGAACCGCTGCTCGAGACACGCCAGACGCAGAGCGACGTCACCGAGGTGCTCAGCCCGCTGGTCGACATCCGGTCACGGCTCGTGAACCGGGCGAACACCGAGATGTTCACGGTGAGCGCGTCGGCGGGCCGGTACTGGCGGGCGACGGGCCTCACCGAGTTCGACGGCACCACGTGGCAGCTCCCCGAGCGAAGCCTCGACGACGCCGACGGGCAGCTGAACGACCGCCGCGACGACGCCGAGATCGTGCAGCAGCAGATCACCATCTCGCGCCTCGGTGGCGAGTTGCTGCCGGTGGCGTTCACCCCGATCGAGGTCGCCCAGTCCGATCTGCTGTGGCTGGCCGAGACCGACACGCTGATCCTCGACGACGCCCGGCTCGCCCCCGGCATGACCTTCAACGTCGAGTCCGACATCAGCGTGCCGAGCCCTGATGCGCTGCGATCCACGTCCGCCTCGAACGCACCGGGTGACTTCCTGTCGCTCCCGTCGGGCATCCCGGACGAGGCGGTGCAGCTCGCCGTCGAGGTGACCGCCGGCCAGCCGACCGACTACGACCGGGCGCGGGCGCTGCAGGACTGGTTCCAGACCGAGTTCGAGTACAGCCTCGAGGTGCAGCGCGGCCACAGCGACGACGCGATCTCGGCGTTCCTGCGGGCACGCATCGGCTACTGCGAGCAGTTCGCCGGCACGTTCGCCGTGATGGCCCGATCGCTCGGACTTCCCGCGCGGGTGGCGGTCGGGTTCACCCAGGGCGAGCTCCGCGCCGACGGCCGCTTCCACGTGCTCGGCAAGCACGCCCATGCATGGCCCGAGGTCTGGTTCGACGGGGTCGGCTGGGTGCTGTTCGAGCCGACCCCGGGTCGTGGTGCGCCGGGCAGCGAGAGCGTCACCGGCCGTCCGGCGGAGCAGGACTCCAGCCCGACCGAGACCGGCACGGGCGAGCCGCAGGTGCCGGCGCCCACCACCACCGCCGCCGCGGTGACGCCGACCACCGAGCGCGACCCGACCGCGCGGCCCACCCCGACACCGACCACCCAGCCACCGGTCACGCTCGCCGACACCGACGGCGGGGGCGGTGGTCCGTTCGGCTGGATCCTGCTCGCGGCGATGGCCGTGGGGGCCTGGGCCGTCGGCATGCCGTGGCTCGTGCGCCGCATCACGCGCACCGGGTCGACGCCGACGGAGCAGGTGATCTCGGCCTGGCACGGCACGGTCGGGGCGTTGCAACTCGCCGGAGCGTCCCCGCCCGGTGGGGCGACGCCGGTGGAGTACGCCCGCCGAGTCGAGCACGAGCTCGCGGTGGACCACCGTTCGTTGGTGGAGCTGGCGCGCTTCGTGACCCGGGCGATCTACTCACCGAGCGGCGTGGGTGAGCCGGCGGCGCTGCGCGCAGCCGTGTTGCGCACCCATCTGGACCGGTCGTCGCGCGAGCTGATGCCGTGGTACCGGCGGGCGTGGGCTCGGCTCGACCCGCGGCTCGTGCGTCAGCGACTGGTCGGCGACCGGACGCGGCGCCCACGCTGACGGGCTGCTGACGGGCTGCTGACGGGCTGCTGACGGGCTGCTGACGGGCTGCTGACGGGCTGCTGACGGGCTGCAGTCGGGACCGGCGCGTCGGGACGAGGTGACGAACGCGTCAGGAGATCACGGTCGCAGAGGGCGCGGTGGGCCGGGCGCGGCCCGGGATCAGCGGTCGCCGTCGCGACGCTGCTGGCCGGCGGTGCGGCGGAGGTTGGAGACGTGGCGCATCGCCTCGTCACCCA
>WLDE01000294.1 GCA_009704985.1 Actinomycetota bacterium
CGACGCCCTCGTGCTCGCGCACCTGCCCGCGGGTGCCGCCGTCGACCTGCGCAACCCCGCCGACGTGAAGTCGATGCTGCGGCGGGTGGGCGTCGACGTGCCCGACACGCGCGCCTGGCGGCTGGAGGCGATGCGAGAGGTGCACCCGGCGGTGGAGGCGCTGCTGCAGTGGCGCAAGGCCGAGCGGATCGCCACCACCTTCGGCCACCAGTGGCTCGACGAGCACGTGCACGGCGGCCGCCTCCGCGGCGCGTGGAGCAGCACCGACGGCGCCGCCGGGCGGATGACCGCGCAGGCCGGGCTGCACAACCTGCCCGCCGAGCTGCGGCCCGTCGTGCGGGCCGACCCGGGCTGGGTGTTCGTGCAGGCCGACCTCGGCCAGATCGAGCCACGCGTGCTGGCGGCCGTCTCCGGCGACCGGGCCCTCGTGCAGGCCACCCGCGCCGACGACCTGTACCGGCCGGTCGCCGACCGGTTGCGGGTGGAGCGCCCGATCGCGAAGGTGGCGGTGCTCGCCGCGATGTACGGCCAGACGAGCGGCACCGCCGGGCAGGCGCTGCAGGGCATGGAGCGCGCCTACCCGGTGGCGATGCAGTACCTGCGCGACGCCGACCGGGCCGGGCGCGAGGGCCGCGAGCTGCGCACCTTCGGCGGCCGCCTGATCCCGATGTACGACACCATCGCCGAACGCGACGACGAACCCGACGACGGTGCGGTGGACGACCGCTCCGTGTCCGCCGCGCTCGCCGCCCGGGGCCGCTACGCCCGCAACGCGAGCGTGCAGGGCGCGGCGGCCGAGCTGTTCAAGGCCTGGGCCGCCACCGTGCGCGCCCGGCTCGCCGCCACGTCGGCCCGCATCGTGCTGTGCCTGCACGACGAGCTGATCCTGCACGTGCCGGAAACCGAGGCCGAGCACGCCGCCGCCACCGTCACCGCGTGCCTCGACGAGGCGTCGGGCCGCTGGTTCCGCGGCACCGAGGTCCGCTTCGTCACCGACGTGCAGGTGGTGCGGAGCTGGGCCGACGCAAAGGGCTGACGCACTGCCCGATCCAGCGTCCGTTCTGGTCGCGGATCCTTCCGGATCCCGGGACGATGCGCGACCAGAAGCGTGCGGGTCGTGCGGGTCGGACCGAGGGGTGTGGTCGTGGTCGGTCATGGTCAGGCTCCCGACTGCCGAGCGAGCGCGGCACGCGCTCGCTCGGGTGAGGCCCGATCGCACGGTCCCTTCCGGGATCGCGAGGAAGGCGCCACCTCGGCCACCGACCGATCACCGGCGTCGTGCAGCACCATCACCCAACGCCAGCGCTCGGGGAGACCGAACGGGACGGTCAGGTCGAAAGATCTCCGCGACCTCGAGCCGAGCTGCAGGCGGGCTCAGTCGTCGAGCTTGAGGGCGGAGATGAAGACGTCGCCGGGCACCTCGACCCGACCGATCGACTTCATCTTCTTCTTGCCCTCCTTCTGCTTCTCCAGCAGCTTGCGCTTGCGCGTGATGTCGCCGCCGTAGCACTTTGCGAGCACGTCCTTGCGCTTGGCCTTCACCGTCTCGCGGGCGATGATCTTGCCGCCGATCGCCGCCTGGATCGGCACGTCGAACATCTGACGCGGGATCAGCTCCTTCAGCTTCTCGCACATCCGGCTGCCGTAGGCGAACGCCTTGTCGCGGTGCACGATCGTGCTGAACGCGTCGGCCGGGATGCCGTTGAGCAGCAGGTCGACCTTCACGAGGTTGCTGCGCTCGTACCCGTGCAGCTCGTAGTCGAGCGACGCGTAGCCCTGCGTGCGGCTCTTCATCTGGTCGAAGAAGTCGACGACCACCTCGGCGAGGGGGATCTTGTAGTGCAGCTCGACACGCTCGGGCGACAGGTACTCCAGCTTGGCCATGTCGCCGCGCCGGCTCTGGCACAGCTCCATCAGCGTGCCCGTGTACTCCTTCGGCGTGATGATGCTCACCCGGAAGTACGGCTCCTCGATGAAGTCGATGCTCTGCGGCGACGGCAGGTCGGCCGGGTTGTCGACCAGCTCCATCTCACCGTTGGTCTTGTGCACCCGGTACTCCACCGACGGCGCGGTGGCGATCAGCGCGAGGTTGAACTCGCGCTCGAGCCGCTCCTTCACGATCTCCATGTGCAGCAGGCCGAGGAAGCCGCAGCGGAACCCGAACCCGAGCGCACCCGACGACTCGGGCTCGTAGGTGATCGACGCGTCGTTCAGCTTCAGCTTCTGCAGGCTCTCGCGCAGGTTCTCGAAATCGTCGCCGTCGATCGGGTACAGACCGCAGAACACCATCGGCTTCGGGTCGCGGTAGCCGGGCAGCGGCTCGGTGGCACCGTGGTGCGCGGTGGTGACCGTCTCACCGGACCGGGCCTCGGCAACGTCCTTGATGCCGGCGATGAGATAGCCCACCTCGCCGGGCCCGAGCTCCTGCAGGGGCGTGGTGGCGGGGCGACGGGCACCGATCTCGATGATCTCGTGCAGCGCCCCGGTCTGCATGAACTTGAGCCGTGTGCCGTTGACCATCCGACCGTTCATCACGCGCACCGAGCTCACCACGCCTCGGTACTGGTCGAACTGGCTGTCGAAGATCAGCGCCTGCAGCGGCGCGTCGGGGTCGCCGACCGGAGCCGGGATGCGCTCGCAGACGGCATCGAGCAGCTCGTCGACACCCTGACCGGTCTTGGCCGAGATCCGCAGGATCTCCTCCGCCGGGATGCCGAGCACCTGCTCGATCTCACCGGCGTAGCGGTCGGGGTCGGCGGCGGGCAGGTCGATCTTGTTGAGCACGGCCACGATCTCGAGGTCGTTCTCGAGCGCCAGGTAGCAGTTGGCCAGGGTCTGGGCCTCGATGCCCTGGGCCGCGTCCACCACCAGCACCACGCCCTCGCAGGCGGCCAGCGAGCGGCTGACCTCGTACCCGAAGTCCACGTGGCCGGGGGTGTCGATGAGGTGCAGGGTGTGACCCTTCCACTCCACCCGCACGTTCTGGGCCTTGATCGTGATGCCGCGCTCGCGCTCGAGGTCCATCGAGTCGAGGTACTGGCTGCGCATGTCCCGGGTGTCGACGGCCTTGGTGATCTCCAGGATCCGGTCGGACAGCGTGGACTTGCCGTGGTCGATGTGGGCGATGATCGAGAAGTTGCGGATCTTGGCGATGTCCATCAGTGGTCCAACAGGGTCCGTCAGGGTCCAGTGGTCCGGAGCGACCGGGTGGGGGTCGACCGACGGTCGCACCTGGGCGTCGCGGGTCGTGCGGCGGGTGTGGTGACTCTACCGGCCGCTGATATCATCCAGGGCTGCTTTGCGCACGCCGCCCGTCACGGGCACCGGTGCCGGAGCGCACGATCGAGGAGACACCGGAACCACCATGGCGAACATCAAGAGCCAGAAGAAGCGCATTCTCACCAACGCCAAGGCGGCGGAGCGCAACAAGGCGGTCAAGAGCGAGCTCAAGACCCGCACCAAGAACGCCATCAAGGCCGTGGGCAGCGAGGATGCCGACGAGGCCCTGCGCCTCGCCGTGAAGCGCCTCGACATGGCCGCTGCCAAGGGTGTCATCCACAAGAACCAGGCTGCTCGCCGCAAGAGCCGCCTGATGAAGAAGCTCAACGCCGCCGGCTGAGCCGCCGCCGCCAGTCGCGCTCCGATCAACGCCACGAGCCCGGGCCGATGCCCGGGCTCGTGGCATTTTCCGGTTCGACGGGGTCGGCGGGACGAGGCGGGACGAGGCGGGACGAGGCGGGACGGATCAGCGACGGCCGGTGCCCGCCAGCTTCGACAGGCGGGCCACCAGGACCTCCATCACCAGCGAGTCCGGCCACTCCTTGGCGCCGCGCAGGTCGAGGTCGGCCTGGGCGAGCAGGCCGACCGCCCGGGTGACGCCGCTGCCTCCCAGCTTGCGGTACTGGTCGAGCGCCTTGCGCGCCGGGAAGCCGAGCTTGATGCCGAGCGCGGCCGCCGCCGACGCCTCGTCGCGGGCGTCGGCGCCGTCGAGCTTCAGCAGCTTCGTGTAGTGGCCGTGCAGGATCGCCATCACCTGCAGCGGGTGCCGGCCGCCCGCACCGGTCATGCGGTGGAGCAGGTCGAGCGAGCGGGTGGTGTCGCCCTTGTCGATCGCGTCGGTGAGGTCCCACGGCGGCACGCCCCCCGCCTCGCCGAGGAACGGCCGCACGTCGTCGGCGCGGAGCTTGGTCGCGGTGCCGTAGGTGCTGGCCAGGGTCTCGATCACGCCCTGGAGTCGGCCGGCGTCCTCGCCCATCCAGGCGGCCACCGCCTGCAGGGCGGACGCGTCGATGCGCACGCCCTCGGCGGCGAACTGCTGCTCCACCCAGGCCGTACGGTCCTTCGCCTTCGACGGCGGCGTGGTGTCGTGCACCTGCGCACCGCAGGCCTTCAGCGCGTCCGCGAGCGACTTGGCGGTCTTGCCCCCACCGGCCACCACCACCAGGTGCGTCGTCGGCAGCGGATCGGTGAGGTAGGCGACCAGCGGGGCGACGTCGTCGCTGGTGAACCTGCCGACGTCACGCACGATCACCACCCGGTGGTCGGTGAGGAACGGCGGCGTCTGCGCGGCGTCCACGATGGCCCGCATCTCGTCGTCGGGATGGTCGAACTCGTCGACCATGAGCGACCGGTCGCCGTCGCCGACGAGCCGGTGGACGAGCTCGGTGAGCGCCGACAGCACGAGCGACGCGTCGTCGCCGGAGATCAGGTGCACGGTCATCGGGAGGTCCTCATGCCGTCGACCATCATGCCCGCTCGGCCACCCACGTCGCTCCTCCCCCTCCTCCCCCCGCCGCCGGGCGTGGTTCACCACCGATCAGGGCGCCACCACCACAGGGCGAGCGCCAGGTGCACCGCCCAGGCCGCGAGCAGCATCGGGCCGGTGGGCGTCAGCCGCTCGGCGAGCGCCGCGACGGTGCCCACCCACCGGGTGCCCCACTCCGCCGGCAGCATCACCACCTCCGCCACCGCAGGCGGTGCCGCCGACGCGAGCAGCGCGGCCGGGATGCCCACCAGCATCACCACCCCGGCGACCGGCACGGCCAGCAGGTTCGCCACGATGCCCGTCACCGGCAACCGCCCGAACACCAGCAGGCTCGGCACCAGCACCCCGAGCTGCGCCCCCACCGTGGTCGCGACGGGCATCGCCAACCACGCAGGCCCGCGCCATCGCTGCGACAACCAGGGCGCCACCACCGACACCCCCACCGTGGCGCCGCACGACAACCAGAACCCGACCGACCACACGAGCAGCGGATCGACGAGCACGAGCACCGTCACCGCCACCGCCAGCAGCCGCGGCACCGACCGCTCGCGGCCCGTCGCCACCGCGAACGCACCGATCGCCGCCATCGTCCCGGCGCGCAGCACCGAGGGCTCCACCCGCGTCAGCACCACGAACCACGCGATCAGGGCCCACGTCGCCGCCAGACGCCACCAGCCCGGCAACCGGCGCAACACCACCCCCGCCATCGCCACCACGTACGCGACGTTCTGCCCCGACACGGCGGTGAGGTGCGACAGGCCGACCTCGCGGAACCGGTCGACCACCTCCGGCCGCTGGCGCACGTCGTCGCCCACCACGAGCCCGGTGAACAGGGCTGCGTCGTCGGCGGGCATCGTCGACTCGGCGGCCGCGCGGAGCCTGGCGCGCAGCCGGTTGCCGGCCC
>WLDE01000295.1 GCA_009704985.1 Actinomycetota bacterium
GGGGACCTCCCGCGAGCGGCGAGCCCGATGCGTACCGCACGCCGCGCCACGGCGGGGTCGGTCGCCACCCGGGCGGCGCGCTCGCGTTCGTGGTCCGAACCGGCGCCCATCGCCGCGATCGCGGCGGCACGAGGACGGTCGACGAGCGACAGCACAGCCGGGTTCGTCGCAGCGTCGTCCCCGGCGCGACGCGCGCGACGGAGGGCGACGCCACGCACGACGGGCAGCCGACGCACCACACCTCGGAGCCACACGACGCCGGTGACCACCACCACGACGAGCGGGAACTCGTGGGCGGCCCGCGCCATCACCGGCGCCGCAGCCGTGACCGACGATGCAGCCGCCCCCGCGAGCGCCCCGGCGTGGTGACCGTCCGCGGCGACGGCCGCGGCGACCGACGAGGCGATCACCACGGTCGCCGGTGCCCAGTCGACACCCCACTGCACCCACCACACCACCGCGACGACGGCGAGGACGAACACCGCCACGCCGGCGACGAGGCCGGTCTCGTACAGGCCGAGGCCGGGCACGATCAGGTTCTGCAGTGCGTGCTCGCCCGCGTGCCCGGTGCTGAACGCCAGCACGGCGGCCAGCGTCAGCGACACCACCGTCACGACGACGCGACGGCGCGTCGACGACGGCGCAGCGACGTTCGGCGGCGGAGCCACGGGGACCGGCAGGTCGGTCATGTCACCGCAGCAGCTCCAGCGACTGCAGGTCGATCGCGTGACGGCCGTGCCGCTGCGCCATCACCGTGAGCATGTCGTTGCCGCGTTCGGTCTCGGCCGCGAGGATCGTCGCGATCACCGACATCACCACGCCCCACACGGCACCGAGCCGGTAGTCGCGCCACGCCGTGTCGGCGTCGTAGTGGACGCCGGCCGTGCGCATGCGGGCGAGGTAGTCGTCCATCAGGTCGCGCTCCACCTTCGCCCGGTCGGGCGGCTGGAACGAGCCGCCGATCAGGTACGCGATGTCCCACATCGCGAAGCCGTTGTTCACCGTCTGCCAGTCGACGACGACGAGCGGCGGTGCGCCCTCCTCCACGCCGAACATGAAGTTGTCGGGCCGGTAGTCGAGGTGCACCACCGTGCGCGGCGTGTCGTCGCCCTGGCTGCCGGCCGCCCAGGCGCCGCAGAGCGGTCCGAGCGCGCGCACGAGGTCGATCACGTCGGCGTCGAGGCCGGGCCCGAGCCGGTCGAGGAACGGCTCGATCATCATCTGATACACCATGCCGAGCATCGCCGCCGCCTCGGCGCCCTGCGGCCGGTCGGCCCGGAACTCGGCGAGGGTCGGGTCGCCCCAGCGGGGTGCGTGCAGGCCGACCGCCTGCTCGATCGTGAGCGCCGCCTGATCCAGCGTGAGGCCCTCGAACTGGTCACCCTGGCGGGCCCCGACGATGTCCTCCATGATCA
The DNA here is from genome assembly GCA_009704985.1 of Actinomycetota bacterium. Taxonomy (GTDB): domain Bacteria; phylum Actinomycetota; class Acidimicrobiia; order Acidimicrobiales; family Ilumatobacteraceae; genus VFMC01. The sequence goes on from WLDE01000295.1 coordinate 1,416, forward strand.
GCACGAACGACGGCACCGACTCGTCGTACCGGGCGACGTGGCACGTCGGCGTGCGGATCTGCAGGGTGTTCGCCAGGTGGTGGTAGAAGGCCCACTCGTTGAGGTAGGTGCCGTTGGTGAATGCGGCCAGGCGCGCGTTGGGGTCGGCCGACGCGAACTTGCCGACCACCGTCGACGGGCGGCCGTCGGGGTCGTCCCACGTGAGCCGCAGTCGGGCGTTGCGGCCCGTCTGGCCGGTGCCGATGAACCCCTCGACGTGCACGTCGGTCACCCGTGCGCCGCGCGCGACCCCGGCGGCCTCCAGCGCCGCGGTCATCCACGGCGCGTCGATGTCGTCCGGTTCGGCTCGCACGTCGAGCGAGTCGTCGGTCATGACCGTCCCCCAGGTGTGGTCGCGGTGGTCGGCTCGTGCCGGCCCCCGGTCGGCTGATCCGCCGAGCCTACGGATCGGGCCGGTGGCGTGTCCCACCGAGCGACCCTGCACCGTCACGGTCGTCGCCGCCCGCGCAGGTCAGGTCCGCGACCGGAGCAGCACCTCCTGCGCCAGCGTGGCGACGAGCGTGCCGTCCGCCGTGCGGATCGTGCCGATCGCCAGACCCCGGCCGCGCCCGGTCGCGACCGGCACCAGCTCGGACAGCAGCCACTGGTTCACGTCGACCGGACGGTGGAACCAGACGCTGTGGTCGAGCGACACCGACATCCGGTTCGCGTCGGCGTCGAGCGCCGCGTGCGGCTCGCGTGCCGCACGCGTCGGGCCGTGGTCGCTCAGGTACGCGACGCACTGCAGGTGGAGCATCGGGTCGGCGGGAACGGGGAGCACCGGACGGAACCACGCCCGGCGGGCGAGCGAGCCCTCGGCGACCGGTACGTCACGCGACTCGAACCACGGCGACGCGTACCGGCCGACCGGCAACTCGTCCGGCGGGGGTGCCGGTGCGGCCGGCAGCTCGTACTCGAGTCCGTCCTCGACGTCGTGGAAGTCCGCGGTGAGCACCAGCGCCGGCCCGCGCGACTGGCGCACCACCACCCGGCGGGTGCCGAAGCTGCTGCCGTCACGGGTGCGCTCCACCTCGTGACGGAGGTGTTCCCCGCCGCGTCCGGCCACCAGGAACGAGGCGTGGAGCGAGTGGATCGCGCGGTCACCGTCGACGGTGAGCTGCGCGGCTCGCGCCGACTGCGCGATCAGCAGCCCGCCGAACACGTGGCCCCGCTCGCACGCGTGCCGGCTGGTGAACACGTCGGGCTCGCCCGGCACCGGTTCGAGCGCGAGGCGGTCGGCCATCGTGGGCGGCGGGGTGGGCGTTGCGGCTGGTGCGTCGGGCTGCCCGGCGGTGGACACCGGCGGGAACGTACCAGTGCGAATCCGGCGGCCCGACAGTGGAACACTGCCGGACATGGGCCTTCCCACCGACCTCGTCGACCGGCTCGAGATCATCGAGCTCACGCACCGCTACTGCTGGGCGCTGGACTCGAAGCAGTTCGACCTGCTCGACACCGTCTTCCTCCCCGACGCCACGGCCGAGCTGCGCTCCGCGCCGCTGGAGGGTCGTGACGCGATCCGCGACCGGATCCGCGGCGCGCTCGCCACCCTCGACGCCACCCAGCACACGGTGAGCAACCACCTCGTCGCCGTCGACGGCGACACGGCGACGGCGCGCACGTACCTGCACTCGCAGCACGTCCGCCGCGGCACACCGGGCGGCGAGCTGTACGTGATCGCGGGGCGCTACGAGGACGAGCTGGTCCGCACGCCCGACGGCTGGCGGATCCGCTTCCGCCGCCTGGTCACCGTCTGGAGCGAGGGCAACCTCGACGTGGTGCGCCTCGGCCGCTGACGCCCCGGCGGGCACGGCGCGACGGCTCGTGGCCGGACCAGCGGCGTGCCTCACCCGAGTGCGAGTGCGAGTGCGAGCTCCCAGGCCTGGCGCGTCGCGAACACCATCCGTCGCGGCGCGTACGCGTCGCCCAGCAGCCGGACGTCGGGATGCTGCCGCTTCACCTCGCGGTACAGCGCGTCGTCGCCGACCGACCCGCACGCGAGGACGACGCTGTCGAAGCCGTCCACGGTCCAGCGACGCATGCTGTAGCTGTGCGCGAGCGTGAGCGTGCCGCCGTCGATGTCCACGACTCGCGCGAGCGGCACCAACCGCACCCCGCCGAGGTCGAGCCGGGCGAGCATCGACCCCACCGAGTACTTCCCGACGAGCGGGGCGGGTCCCGGGGTCTGGAAGATCATCGTCACCTCGTGGCCGAGCCCCGCCAGGTGGTCGGCGATCGTGATCGGGGCCGGCCCGTCGTCCTCCACGACGAGCGCGACGCGTCGGCTCAAGTCGGGCACGCAACGTGACGATGAGCTGAGGTCGGTTCGTCCCCGGAGGTCCTCCCATGCACGCCCTCGTCCTCGGCGGTTCGGTCTTCATCGGCCGGCAACTCGTCGACACGCTGCTGCTGCGAGGCGTGCGGGTCACCGTGCTGCACCGCGGGTTCACCCCCACCGACCTGCCCGACGACGTCGAGCGGATCCTGGTCGACCGCACCGACCTCGGCGCGCTCGCGGGCGTGCTGGGCGAGCGCGAGTGGGACGCCGTGTTCGACGTGTCGGGCCACGTGATGGCCGCGGGTGGGCTCGACGTCGAGCGCCACCTCGACCTGTTCGCCGACCGGGTCGGGCACTACGTCTACGTGAGCTCGATCATGGCCTACGACCAGTCGATGGTGGGGATCGCGCCGTGGAGCGAGGACTACCCGACCGACCGGAGCGGGCCCACCACCTACGGCGGGTTCAAGGCGATGTTCGAAGCGGCGCTGCTGGCTCGCCACGAGCGTCGCCAGTTCCCGGTCACGATCGTGCGTCCGGCCGCCGTGTACGGGCCGCGCAACAACGTGTTCGACATGGAGACGCCGATGTTCCTGCGGCTCCTGCAGGAACGGCCGATCCTGCTGCCGCACAGCGGGCTGGTCACCGCCTCCTACGGGCACGTCGAGGACCTCTGCGAGGCGATGGTGTCGCTCGTCGGCAACCGGCGGGCGCTCGGCGAGGTGTTCAACATCACCGCGGGTGCGGTCACCACCCGGCGGTACGTGGAGCTGCTCGCCCGCATCGTCGGCAAGCAGCCGCACATCGTGGAGGTGCCCGACCACCGGCTGCGCGAGCTGCCGCCGCGCGTGTTCGGTCACCTGTTCTCGGCCCGGCACCACGCGGTGCTCTCGACCGACAAGGCCCGTCAGCTCCTCGGGTTCGAGCCGCGCTTCGACGTCCGCGCCGGCCACCTCCACACCTACAAGTGGTTCCTCCACCGCGGCTACGACCTGCTGGAGGCGCCGCTGGTGGACCCGGTGTGGCGCGCCACGTGGGACTTCGCCGCGGAGGACGCGGCCGTGGCGCTCCTGCGTCGCTGAACCGGTCAGCCCCCGGCGAGCACGTCGGCGAGCTGGTCGACGATCGACGGCGCGGCGCTCTTCGGCAGCGCCACGATCGCGAGGTCCGCCCCTGCACGTTCGAACGCTGCTCGGTCGGCGAGCAGCTGGTCGGCGTCGCCGCTCCAGCGCAGCAGGAAGCTGCAGGTGATGTCCCCGGGGTCGCGGTCGAGGTCCGCGCACGCCCGGTGCAGCACGTCGCGCAGCTCGGCGAACTCCGTCGGGTCGGTGCCGCCGTAGTTCCAGTGATCCGCGAAGCGTGCCGTCAGCGGCAGGGTGCGGGTACGTCCGCTTCCGCCGATGCAGATCGGCAGCTTCGGCTGCAGCGGCTTGGGGTTGTTCATCGCGTCGGTGAGGTCGTAGTAGCGCCCGTGGAACGTCGTGCGCTCGTTCGCGAACAGGCTCTCGAGCACGTGCAGGCCCTCCTCGAAGCGGTCGAACCGCTCGCGCATCGAGCCGAGCTCGATCCCGAACGCGGTGCACTCCTCCTCGTTCCAGCCCGCACCGATGCCCAACTCGAGCCGGCCACCGCTGGTGATGTCGAGGGTGCTCGCCATGTTCGCCAGCACGCCGGGGTGCCGGTACACCATGCCGGTCACGAGCACACCGCCGTGCAGCCGCTCGGTCTCGTGCAGGAGCGCGGTGAGGGTGATCCAGCCCTCGAGGCAGTCCTCGGTGGAGTCGCCGAACAGCGGGTAGAGGTGGTCGAAGGTCCAGCCCGACTCGAACACCTCGTGCGCGTCGGCGCGCTGCCACACCTCCAGCAGCCAGTTCCAGGTGGTCCGTTGCGGTGACGTGCTGA
>WLDE01000296.1 GCA_009704985.1 Actinomycetota bacterium
CGGCGCGAGCCGCCGCCGGTGCGGTGGGGTGATCGCCGCCGGCGGCCCCGCATCGAGTACGACGCGCCCTCGTTCACCGTCGACGCGCTGCCCGCCGAGACCTTCGAGGCGCTGCTGGTCGTGGCGGGCTGGATCGGCGAGGTGCTCGACGACGACCCGCCCTACCTGCTCGAGTGCCACCTCCACGAGCCCCGCCCGTGCTGGTGCCGCCTCGACGTGGTGCCCGACGCCGGGGGGAGCACCGTGAGCATCACGGTGGCGACACCGGCGGGGGAGGACCTGGGGTCCACCGACCTCACCTTCGTCGAGCAGGTGCGCGACGTGTGGGTGGAGCAGCTCAACCGGCTCGGTCGGCCGATGCCTTGAGCAGGCGGTCGCGGATCGCGTGGCCGAGCCCGGCCGCCGGGGGCATCACCGCCACGACCGCCGAGCGTCCCTCGTCGTCGGCGCGTCGCAGCAGGTCGTAGAGCTGTTGGGCGTACCCGACCAGGTCATCGGTGTCGCCGATGACCAGGGGGTTCGCCTCCCGGCCGGCGATCACCCGGGCCGCGTCGACCGAGTCGGCCAGCAGCACGGGGCAGGCCGGCGCGTAGTGCGAGGCGAGCATGCCCGAGGCGCGGCTCGGTCCGCTGGCGGGCGCGACCGCGCCGGCGAGGAGCCGCTCCACCTGCTCGGTCGGGATGCCACCGGGGCGCAGCACCTGGGCGGGGACGACCGTGCAGTCGACGATCGTGCTCTCCACCCCCACCGGGCACGGGCCGCCGTCGAGCACCAGGTCGACGCCGCCCGGCACGTCGCCCAGGTCGCGCACCACGTGGGCCGCCGTGGTGGGGCTCACCCGTCCGAACCGGTTCGCCGACGGCGCGGCCAACCCGCCCCCGAACCGGTGCAGCAGCTCGGTCGTGAGCGGGTGGGCCGGCACCCGCACGCCCACCGCCGGGCGGCCGCCCGTCACCACGTCGAGCACGTGGTCCGCGCGGGGCACGAGCACCGTGAGCGGCCCCGGCCAGCACGCCGCGGCCAGGGTGGCTGCGGCCGGTGGCACGTGCGCGGCCCAGCGCGGCAGCTGGTCGGCGTCGGCGACGTGGACGATCAGCGGATGGTCGGCGGGGCGCCCCTTCGCGGCGAAGATCCGGCGAACCGCTGCCTCGTCCGACGCGTCGGCGGCGAGTCCGTACACGGTCTCGGTCGGGATCGCCACGAGGCCCCCGGCGCGCAGCACCGCGAGCGCGTCGTCGACGTCGGTGCTCACGCGAGGTGCCATGGGGTCGGGCCGGTCGATCGGTTCGGTTCGGTTCGGGTCGGGTCGGGTCGATCAGGCCGGCACGGCGTCGAGGAACTCGAGCGTCGCGTCGATGAACCCGAACGACTCCGGCGTGGCGAAGTGGTCGACGTTGCGAAGCGTGGTGAGTGACCCGGCGGGCAGTGCGGCGGCGAGCGGCTCACCCGGGCCGGCGAAGTCGCGGTCGCCGATGATCACGCGGGTCTCGCAGGTCGCCCGGCCGACGAGCTCGGGTGTGAGCTGCTCGCCGCGCGGGCGCTTCATCACCGCGGTGAGCGCCGTCAGGTCGTTGCCGGGCTGGTGCCCGTACTGGGCGAAGAGGCGGGCGATGTTGTCGTCCGGCGCAGCGGTGCCCTCCAGGCCGGCGATGATCCGCTGCGTGCCCGAGGGGTCGTCGTCGAACAGCGTGGCACCGATGCCGGCCAGCACGAGCTTGCGGAAGCGGTGCGGCTGGTCGATCGCGATCCGCAGGAGGGTGATCGCGCCGAGCGAGAAGCCGACCGCGTCCACCGGCGTGTCGGGCATCGCCTCCAGCACCCGGGCACCGAGATCGGCGTACGCCTCCGGATCGTGGGGCTTCGGCGCGGCGCCGTGACCGAGCAGGTCGACGCCGATCACCTCACGCCCGGCGTCGCGGAGCAGCTCGGTGAACCCGCTCGACCGCCAGGTGGTGTCGAACGAGCCTCCCCAGCCGTGGACGAGCACGATCGGCGGCAGCACTTCGGTCATGGGGCAACGGTACCCGGCACGTCGTTGAGCCACGGCCCTCGGGCCGTTAGCCTTGATCGGCCCCTCACACCGCCCGCCCGAGTCACCCCGGTCGGCGGACCCCGTGGGCCCTCGAGGAGGAACCAGCAACATGCGGATGCTCGCCGAGCCGGCGTTCGATCTCACCTACAACGACGTCTTCATGGTGCCGAGCCTGTCGTCGGTGCCGTCGCGGCTCGACGTCGACCTCACCACGCCTGACGGTCTGGGCACCACCATCCCGCTCGTGGTGTCGAACATGACGGCGGTCGCCGGACGCCGGATGGCCGAGACCGTGGCCCGGCGCGGCGGCATCACCGTGCTGCCCCAGGACATCCCGCTCGACGTGATCGAGACCGTGGTCGACTACGTGAAGACCCGCCACACCGTCTACGACACGCCGATCACGCTCTCGCCGCACCACACGGTCGGCGACGCCCTCGGGCTGATCCACAAGCGGTCGCACGGTGCGGTGGTGGTGGTCGAGGACGGCCGCCCGGTCGGCATCTTCACCGAGCACGACGCCATCGGCTTCGACCGGTTCACCCAGCTGCAGCACGTGAGCCGTCGCGAGATCGTCACGGTGCTGGCCGGCACCGCGCCGGAGGAGATCCACGAGCTGCTCGAGGGCGAGCGTCTGTCGGTCACGCCGGTCGTCGACGCCGACGGTCGCCTGCTCGGGTGCGTCACGCGCAAGGGCGCGCTGCGCTCGACGATCTACCGTCCGGCGGTCGACCACCGCGGGCGGCTGCAGGTGGCGGTCGCGGTCGGCATCAACGGCGAGCCCGCCGTGAAGGCCAAGGCGCTGCTGGAGATGGGCGTCGACTGCCTCGTCATCGACACCGCACACGGCCACCAGACCCGCACGCTGCGAGCGATCGAGGAGGTGCGCGCCGTCGCCCCCAACACGCCGATCGTGGCCGGCAACGTCGTCACCGCCACCGGCACCCGCGAGCTGATCGAGGCCGGTGCCGACATCGTGAAGGTGGGGGTCGGACCGGGCGCGATGTGCACCACGCGCATGATGACCGGCGTCGGCCGTCCGCAGTTCACGGCGGTCGTCGAGTGCTCGGACGAGGCGCGCCGCCTCGGCAAGCACATCTGGGCCGACGGCGGGGTGCGCTATCCGCGCGACGTCGCCCTCGCGCTCGCCGGCGGCGCCGCGAGCGTGATGATCGGGTCGTGGCTCGCCGGCACCTACGAGTCGGCCGCCGACACCCTGCGCGACCCCGACGGTCGGCTCTACAAGGAGAGCTTCGGCATGGCGAGCAACCGAGCGGTGAAGCACCGGTCGCGGTCGGAGACCGCGTTCGACCGGGCCCGCAAGGAGCTGTTCCAGGAGGGCATCAGCACGTCGCGGATGTACCTCGACCCCGAGCGTCCCGGTGTGGAGGACATCATCGACGAGATCGTCGCCGGTGTCCGCTCGGCCTGCACGTACGCGGGCGCGGCCACGATCGACGAGTTCCACGAACGGGCCGTCATCGGCGTGCAGAGCGTCGCCGGCTACAGCGAGGGCATGCCCCAGGGCACCAGCTGGCGATGAGCGATCTGCGGGTCATCGCGATCGACGGTCCCGCCGGGGCCGGCAAGAGCACCGTCGCCCGCGCCCTGGCGGCGCGGCTCGGGCTCGAGTACCTGGACACCGGAGCGATGTACCGGGCGGTCACGTTCGCGGCGCTGCGCCGCGGTGTGCTCGACGACGACGCCGCCGTTGCGGCACTCGCCCGCGACGTCACGTTGGAGGTCGGCGAGCACGGGGTGCTCGTCGACGGCGTGGACGCCACGGTGGAGATCCGGTCGGCCGAGGTCACGCGGCAGGTGAGCCGCGTGGCGGCCAACAGCGCGGTGCGCACCGAGCTGGTCGCACGTCAGCGCGAGTGGGCGAAGGTGCGCGGTGGCGGCGTGATCGAGGGTCGCGACATCGCGTCGGTCGTGTTCCCGGACGCCGAGTTGAAGCTGTACCTCACGGCCTCGCCGCGCGTGCGGGCCGAACGCCGGGTGGCCGAGGCGGGCGGCGACGTCGACGAGGTCGAGGCGCAGATCGCGGCGCGCGACTCGTACGACTCGTCGCGCGCCGACAGCCCGCTGGTCCAGGCCGACGGGTCGCGTGTGGTGGACACCACCGGCATGAGCATCGACGAGGTGCTCGGCGCGATCGAGGGGTTGCTGCAGGAGCAGGAGTGACATGACGAGGATCGACACCGAGCTGGCCGGGAACAATCGTCTCGACCGCGTCGCGTACCAGACCGTTCGTTCGATCGTCGTGTCGTTCTGCCGCATCTGGTGCCGGATGACCGTCGAGGGTCGCGAGCACATCCCCGCGGAGGGGCCGTTCCTGCTCGCCCCGGTGCACCGCAGCATCCTCGACACGCCGATCTCGTCGGGTGTCACCCGTCGCCGGATGCGGTTCATGGGCGCCGACAAGTACTGGAAGAACCGCCACTTCGGTCGCCTGCTGTCGGCCCTCGGCGGCTTCCCCGTCACGCGTGGCTCGGCCGACCGCGAAGCGCTCAAGCGCTGCATCGACGTGCTGGAGGGCGGCGAGCCGCTCGTGCTGTTCCCCGAGGGCGAGCGCAAGAGCGGTCACGTCGTCCAGCCGCTGTTCGACGGCGCCACCTACATCGCCGTGAAGGCCGGGGTACCGATCATCCCGGTGGGCATCGCCGGGAGCGAACGGGCGATGCCGAAGGGGGCGAAGTTCATCTTCCCCCGCAAGGTGTACGTGAAGGTGGGGCCGCCGATCCAGGTGCCGGTGGGCGAGAGCGGCAAGGCCCAGCGTCAGTCCGTGCGCGAGCTGAGCCACGTGCTGCACGCCGAGCTCCAGCGCCTCTACGACGACGCCAGCTCCAAGCTCTGAGCCATCGGAACCTCGGGCTGACCCGGGTCTGATTTCCCGCGGGAAATCGGGTTATCCGCCGAGGACGGTGGCGACGACGTAGGGGAGGTCCATGTGTTGGCCGGACCAGCCGCCGATGCGGTTGGGGTCGTCGGGTGGGTCGATGGTGAACTCGGTGAACGGGATCGGTCGGTCGATCGGGACGCCGTCGGCGGTGGTGACGGTGATGGTGCGGTCGCGGTGCAGGGTGAGGATCAGCTTGTGGAGGTGCACCATCCGGTGATGGAGCCAGCACAGGCGACAGAGGTTGTTCAGCTTGGTGCGTCCGCCCTTGGATCGTTCGATGACGTGGTGGGCGTCGAACTTGCCGGCGTGGTGGCAGCCGGGGAACTGACAGGTCGGGTGGCGGCGTTGGAGGAACTTGCGTTGCTGTTTCGAGGGTGCTTTCTGGCGGTCGCGTTCGATCGGTCCGGCCGGGGTGTCGATCACGGTGGTGACCGCGCCGTCGCAGGCGAGGCATTCGGCGAGCTCTTCGGAGATCGGGTTGCCGTTGTCCAAGATCGCATGCCCATCCTCGGACACGTGCGCGACCACCTCGACCGTGACCTCGCTCCGGCCGAGGACGAGCTCGACGAACGCATCGGCCTGTGACTGTGACATCGGCTTCCCACGTTCGATCGTCGATGCTTCCCGGACCGCGGCGACGATGC
>WLDE01000297.1 GCA_009704985.1 Actinomycetota bacterium
CAACAACGCGCACATGCGCGTAGCATCCGTTTCCAAGCAGGGGCTCCTCGAGACTCGACGACTTCAGACATCGCTGAGAATCGCAGAGCCCCTGCGCCGCGCCCGGGATCCCTACCCGACCATCACCCAACCCTCAGACGCGAAGCGCCCTCAAAGTGGTCCCATGCCACTGGCGGGCGACAATCGGCCGAGATGGCCTGTCAACACGCCTCCACGCGGATCGCTGGTTCGAGGCGTGCTTGTTTGTCCTGGTAGGGAGGCTGTGGTCGCCGGAATGAGCCACTGACCTCTTCCACGCGGTGGATGATTCTTGGTCGCACCCGGGGGATGAACCTTGGGCTCGGGTGGCATGAACCTTCCCATATCGGATGCGATATAGTCGTGGTGTGGATGTTGCTGAGGTGGTGCGGGAGTTTCGTGGTCGGCATGGTCTGTCGCAGACGGAGTTGAGCGAGTTGACGGGCATTCCGCAGCCGGTGTTGTCGATGTACGAGAACGGTCGCCGGAGTCCGAGTATCGAGACGTTGGAGCGGATCGTGGCGGTGGGTTCTGAGACGGTGGATGTGGTTCCACGTCGGGCTCGGCAGGACGATCGCTCGGTCGCGAAGACGATCGAGTTGCATCGGATGGTGGTGGAGAGGTTCTTGGAGGATCCCGAGCGGGTGCTCGAGTTCGGTCGTCGCCGGCTGGAGGTGCTCGAGACGTCGTGGAGTGGTCGGACTGCGTCGTATGTCGAGGCGTGGCGGCATCTCCTTGACGGTCCGCGGGTCGACTTGGTCCGCGTGTTGTTGTCGATCGATGAAGTCGATGTCGAGTTGTTGAAGATGTCGCCGTTCGCCACGTTGATCGGTGACGACGAGATGGTCGAAGTGGTTCGGCGTGCGAGGTCGCGGCGCGCGAGGGCGGTGCGGTGAAGCGGGAGGGTTTGCATCGGATCATTCGTGCTGCGGCCGCGATGCTCGGTGAGGACACGGTGGTGGTCATCGGTAGCCAGTCGATCCTTGCGTCGTTCCGCGAGCTGTTGCTTCCTGATGATGCGACGATGTCTGCCGAGGCCGACATCGTTCCGTTCGACGATGACGATGAGTTGAAGGCCGACCGTTTGGATGGTCTGCTGGGTGAGGCGAGCCATTTCGCGGCGAAGTACGGCATCTTCGCTGATGGGGTGTCGCCGTGGACGGCGAGTCTGCCGGCGGGTTGGGATGAGCGGCTGGTGCGGATCGAAGATCCCGACAGCGGCGCGGTTGGCCTGTGTCTGCACCCGGTCGATCTGTGTGTGGCGAAGGTGTTGGCTGGTCGTGCGAAGGACGTTCGGTTTCTGTCGGCGGTGTTCCGGGCCGGTCTCGTCGATCCTGACGCGGTCGCTGCCAGGCTCGGCACGGTTGCGCTCCGCCCGAGCGAGGCAGGGGCGCTACGTCGCGCTGAGAGTTTCCTCGTGGGGGTTCCACGACGCGATCTCTACGCCAAGGGCCCGCCTGTGGCCACGGCCGACATCGAGCGTTGCGGGGAGCGACTCGCACGGATGCGGGATGCGTCGGTGTTGTGCGGCCGCACTAATCGGGATGGTTCGGTGTGCCGGAACCCTCGTCGGGACTGCGCCGAACATCCCTGAAGCACCCGGCTGGCGACGCCTGCTGCGTCGATGTCGAAGGTCCGCGACCGAGCCACGCCGACCGTGGCAGTGGTCGGGTGCCGTGCACTCAATCGCCGGTGGTGAGTGCCTGGTAGGCGGCGGCGAGAAGGTCGGTGACGGGTGTGGAACGGACCTGTACGTCGAGGGGGCCGAGTCGTGTGAGGGTCTCGGCGGTGTCGGTGGTGGTCCACGGGTCGGGCTCGTGTGCGGGGTGGGGCAGGGGTGCGCCGGGCACGAGCGGCCACCATGGTGCGACGGCGTTGCGGGTGTCGCGGGTGTCGCGGGTGTTGGCGTCGCTGGTGAGGTGGGCGAGCACGTCGTTGCGGGTGCGTCCGCGCCAGGCGAGCAGGAGCCAGGGGTCGTCGTCGAGGCGGTCGGCGAGCACGTAGAGCACGGCAGCGATGTGCTTGCACGGGTTCTCCCAGTCGGGGCACGAGCAGGTGGCGTGGAGGTCGTTCCATCGGCGCGGCAGCAGGGTCACGTTCGCCCGGGTGAACACGGCTTCGAGTTCGGCGGGGACCTCGCCAGCGAGGAGGCGGGCGGGGATGTTGAGCGTCGAGTTGATCTCGTGTTGCACGCTGCGCCACTGCTCGTCGGTGAGCGGGGCAAACGACACGTGACAGACGTATGGGGTTCGGCGGGATCCCTGTACCTGGGCGACGACGGCTCCGGGTTGCACGTTGAAGGAGACGAGTTGGCCTTGGCGTGCGTAGCGGCGGCCGCGGGTCATCCGTGCGCCGAGTCCGTAGGAGTCGAGGAGTTCGATCAGGCGGTTCGACCACCAACTGTCGGCCATCGCGCCGCGCTGCTTGCGTGTGGCGATCCCATCGTCGGTGGGGAGTGGTTTCGACGCCGGGTAGCTGCGCCACGGGTCGTCCCAGGATCGTTTCCGAGTCGGCATGTCAGGTCTCCTCGTGGGAGGGGTCGTAGGTGAGCAGGTCGCGCAGTTCGTCGGTCGACAGCTCGGTCAGCCACGATTCGCCGGTGCCGACGACCTTGCCGGCGAGCGCACGTTTGTTGGCGATCATCGTGTCGATGCGTTCTTCGATGGTGCCGGAGCTGACGAGCTTGTGGACCAACACGTTGCGGTGTTGGCCGATCCGGAACGCTCGGTCGGTCGCTTGGTCCTCGACGGCAGGGTTCCACCACCGGTCGAGATGTACGACGTGCGACGCTGCGGTGAGGTTGAGCCCGGTGCCACCCGCCTTGAGCGACAGCAGGAACAGTGCCGGTCCATCGATGGACTGGAACTCGGCGACCAGTTCGTCGCGTCGTTTGCGGGTGGTGCCACCATGCAGCCACAGCACGGGCACCGGGTAGCGGTTCGTGAGGTACGGCACGAGCAGTTCGCCCCATTCGGTGAACTGCGTGAAGCACAGCGCCTTGTCGCCGGCGGCGATCAACTCGTCGAGGAGCTCTTCGACACGGCCGAGCTTGCCCGATCGACCGTGCAGGGCGCTGTGGTCCTTGGCGAAGTGGGCTGGGTGGTTGCAGACCTGTTTGAGCTTGGTGATGCCGGCGAGCACGAGCCCGCGTCGCTGCTGGGCGTCGGCCTCGTCGGCCTTGGCGAGCAGGTCGTCGACGACCGCCTGATACAGGGTGGCCTGTTCGCGTGTGAGCGGGCAGTGCTCAGTGATCTCGATCTTGTCGGGGAGGTCGTCGATGATGCTGCGATCGGTCTTCAGCCGGCGCAGCACGAACGGCCCGGTCAGTCGTTGCAGACGTGCAGCAGCCTCGTCGTCCCCGTTGCGTTCGATCGGGATCGCGAAGCGTTCCTTGAACGACGTCATCGAGCCGAGCAGCCCGGGGTTGACGGCCTGCATGATCGCCCACAGCTCGCTGAGACGGTTCTCGACCGGTGTGCCCGTCATCGCGATGCGCCGAGCGGCGCGCAGGCGTTGCACTGCTTTGGCCTGGGCGGTGTAGGGGTTCTTCACCTGCTGGGCTTCGTCGAGGGTGATCCGTCCCCACGCGACGGCGGCGAGGGTGTCGACGTCGCGGGCGAGCAGACCATAGGAAGTGAGCACGACATCGTGAGTTCGGCACACCTTGGCGAACGCCTTCAGGGTCTTGGCTCGTGACGGACCGTGATGTGCGACCACACGTAGGTCGGGTGCAAATCGTGTCAGCTCGCGTTCCCAGTTGCCGAGCACCGACGTCGGACACACCACCAAGGTCGGTCCCTCGACCGGGTCAGCGAGCACCGTCGCGATGAGCTGCGCGGTCTTGCCGAGACCCATGTCATCGGCAAGGCAAGCACCGAGTCGCAGCTGTCCGAGGAACCGCAACCACCCGACACCACGCGCCTGATACGGGCGCAGCGTGCCATCGAACCCGTCGGGCCGGGTGACGGGTTCGGCCCGTTCGTGCATCGCAGTGTCGAGGAGCTCGCCGAGCCGACCCCCTGCACTGACCCCGATTGCGATCGCACCGTCCGGCGCGGCGATCGATGGCAACCCGAGGCCGGTCCGGACCAGATCCCCGACCGTCGCCTCACCCGCCGAGCCGGCAGCGCGCAGCAACCCTGCGACCTCATCGGGGCGGACCAACACCCACTGGCCGCGCAGCCGCACCATCGTGCGCTTCGCAGCGACCGCACGTTCGAGCACCGCCAGATCGGCTTTGGTGAGGAGCTCGTCACCCAGCGCCGCCTCCCACGTGAACCCGACGATGTCTTCGAACCCGAACCCCGCCGACGTCACCGAGTCGACCGACTTGGTCGTCTTGGTCGTCTTGGCCCGAACGCCGAGCCGGCGGTTGTTCGACCACCAGGTCGGGATCAACAGCTGCACCCCGACCGTGCCGAGCGGACCGACACGTTCGCTCAGCACCGTCACGAGCGACGCCTCGTCGATCCGGATCGGACCAGGAACGGCCTGATCGAGCAGACCTGCGAGCTCGGGAGCGACACGCACCGCACGCCCGAGTGCGGCAAGCACCGCCTCGCGTGCGTCATCGGGGAACGGAGACGCACCCCCGAAGACCTCGGCTGCAGCGACGACAAGACTCGATTCGTCGACGTCACACGCGAACGGTTCGATCCCCCACGACCGCTCGCGCCCCTCGGGCTCGACAACGTGGAGACGGATCGCCACGGTGCCGATGCCGGCCAACGCGCCACGCACCCACTCGATCAGCTCACCGCCGAGAGCCTCGACCTTGGCGAGGTCCGTGCCCACAGGCAACCACGGATCGGCACTCGACAAGGACCGCAACCACAGCTCCGGCACCCCTCGACGACCGGTCGTCCTGCCGACGAGGTCGACACCAGCCATGCCCAGTTGATCCCGGACCTGCCGATCTACCTCGATCGACAGGAGCTGCGCTGCGTGACGGTGCGACTCGAGGTCGTTCGTAGCCGGGACGAGTGACGCAAGAAGCGCCCGATCACCGGCAGCCGGCAGCGGCCACCACCACGAACGGGCCCGACCGTCAGCACCGACCTCGACGCCAGGTACCACCCGGCCTGAGCGAACGAACCACGAGGCGACTCCCTCCACCTGATGCCCCTCGGTTGACGCTGGGTCGTTCGCTGCGACGCCGACCCTCTCCACGCCTACCGCCACGGCGAAACCGTACCGGAACCGGGCTGCCTGCGGCGTTGAGCAGGAGCTCAGCGGGTGGGTCGGAAGTGGTCGAACCAGGTGGTGGGGTGGAGGTTGGTCATTCGCCAGTGGTGTTGGAGGTTGGTGTCGTTTTCGATGCCATCGAGGGCGGGGTTCCAGAGGTCGTCGACGTCGATGTCGTCGACGAGTTCGTCGCGTGCGATGAGTTCGAGATCCTCGCCCACCACACCACCGGCGCATCGAACGGGCCGACCGAAGGCCTGAACCTCCTCGTGAAGGACGTCAAGCGCTGCGGGCGCGGGTTCGAGAACTTCGAGCACTACCGGCTCCGCGTGCTCCTCCGCGCCGGCAAACCAA
>WLDE01000298.1 GCA_009704985.1 Actinomycetota bacterium
CCGGCGGCACCGCTCGCCGCGCCCGTCGCCTCCTCGGCGGCCGGGTCGCCGGCGTCGCCGGGCGCGGGCGGTTCCCCGTCGTCCACGCGCAGCAGCACCGTCACCAACCGGCTCGGACAGGTGCCGCTCGGTTCGGCACGCACCGTGGCCGGCAGCCGCCCCACGCGACGCATCGGTTCTCGGGCCGGCGTGTCACGACTCGGGGCCGGACTGGTGGACATCCCGTCGGTGCCGGTGCTCGACCCGCGCCAGGCGCTGATGAACCCGGCCGTGGTGGCCGAGGAGAAGCGGTTCTGCTCGGTCTGCCAGGCGCCGGTCGGGCGGTCGCGCGACGGTTCCCCGGGCCGCACCAAGGGGTTCTGCCCGAAGTGCCGCACGCCGTTCGACTTCGACCCCAAGCTCGCGCCGGGCACGTTGCTCGGCGGCCAGTACGAGATCGTCGGCTGCCTCGCCCACGGCGGCATGGGCTGGATCTACCTCGCCCGCGACCGCAACGTGAACGACCGCTGGGTCGTGGTGAAGGGTCTGCTCAACGCCGGCGACCCCGACGCGTTCCGGGCGGCGGTGGCCGAGAAGCAGTTCCTCGCCGAGGTCGAGCACCCGATCATCGTCGAGATCTACAACTTCGTCGCCGGCGCCGACGGTGCCTCGTACATCGTGATGGAGTACGTCGGCGGGCAGTCGCTGAACAACCTGCTGAAGAGCCGCATGCAGGCCAACGCCGGGCGGTTCGCCGCGATCCCCGTGGATCAGGCGCTCGCCTACATGATCGAGGTGCTGCCGGCCTTCTCGTACCTGCACGGCCTCGGGTTGCTGTACTGCGACTTCAAGCCGGCCAACGTCATCCAGGTCGGCGACGGCATCAAGCTGATCGACCTCGGTGGTGTGCGCCGCATCGACGACGACGTGTCCCCGATCTACGGCACGGTGGGCTTCCAGGCGCCCGAGGTGCCGGCCGAGGGCACCTCGATCGCGAGCGACATCTACACGATCGCCCGCACCATCGCCGTGCTCGTGTTCGAGTTCAAGGGCTACCAGCACCACTGGGTCGATCGGCTGCCCAGCCCCGACGAGGTGCCGCTGTTCGCCGAGCACGACTCGCTCTACCGGCTGCTGCTGCGCGCCACCGCACCGCGCCCGGAGGACCGCTTCCAGAGCGCGGAGGAGCTGCGCCAGCAGCTGCTCGGCGTGCTGCGCGAGGTGAGCGCCGCGGCGAGTGGCGACGTCACGCGCAGCATCCCGTCGTCGGTGTTCGCCACGCCCACCGTGGCCGGCGACCACCTCGACTGGTCGGACCTGCCGCGCCTGCTGCCCGACCCCGACGACCCCAACGCGGCCTGGCTCCAGACGATCACCACCGACGACCCGGCACAGCGGCTCGAGCTGCTCGCCGCCGCTCCGGAACCGTCGGCGATGGTGTCGATCGAGCGGGCCTACGCCGCGCTGGCCACCGGCAACGGTCCGGTCGCATGGACGGCCGCCGACGACGTGCTGCGGGCCGACCCGTGGGACTGGCGCGGCGTGTGGGTGCAGGGTCTCGTCGCGCTCGCCCACGGTCAGCCACGCGACGCCGTCGGTGCGTTCAACACGGTCTACGGCACGCTGCCCGGCGAGCTCGCCCCGAAGCTCGCGCTGGCCCGTGCGTGCGAGCTCTCCGGCGACCTCGACGTCGCCGACCGCCTGTACGGCGTGTGCGCCCGCACCGACGCCGCCTACGTGGCGCCGGCGCTGTTCGGCCGTGCCCGGGTGGCCACCACCGCGGGCCGCACCACGGACGCGCTGGCGGCCCTCGACCAGATCCCGAGCACCAGTCGGGCCTTCGGCGAGTCGCGCCGCCGACGGGCGACGATCCTGGCCACCGTGCCCGACGAACGGCGCACGCTGCAGACCCTCGACGCCGCGGCCACCGAGCTCGACCTCGCCACCGTCGCACCGCGTGAGCGGGCGTCGCTGCGGATCGACATCCTCGACGCGGCGTTGCGCGAGGTGCTCGAGCACGGTCCCGTCGCCGGTGCGTCCATCGGCGGTGTCGCGGCCGACGAGACGAGCCTGCGCACCGGACTCGAGCAGGCGTACCGCGAGGCCGCGTCGCTCGCCACCGAACGCGGCGAGCGGGTGCGGCTGGTGGACGAGGCCAACCGCGTGCGGGTGCGGACGCTGACGTGAGCTGCCCGCACTGCGCCGCCCCCGTGGCCGACGGCGACGCGTTCTGCGAGGCGTGCGGCGGCGACCTGGGCACCGGCGCGTCGCCCGCCGAGACCACCTCCGCGTCCACGGACCCGGCACCCACCGCCTCCGCGTCCGCACCGACGACGGCCGGTCCGGACGACGAGACGGCCGACCACCCGCGGACCCACCTGCTCGTGCCCGACGGACGCGCCCGCGACCTCGACGGTCGCTCGATGGACGTCGACACGTCGGTGCCGTGCGTGGCCTGCGGTGCCGCAGTCGGCGACGACGGGTTCTGCACGGTCTGCGGCCACCGGGCCCGCACCCGCCGCGAGCACTGGACCGAGACCCACGGCGACCGGGTGGGCGCGGTGTGCGACAAGGGCATCAGCCACGCCCGCAACGAGGACGCGATGGCCACCACGGTCAGCGAGACCGGCGTGGTGGTACTCGTGGTGTGCGACGGCGTCACCACCGCACCGGACAGCGACCGGGCGAGCCTCGCTGCGTCGGTCGCCGCGGCCGAGATGCTCGCCGCCGTGCCCGCCGGCGCCGGTGGCACCGGCAGCACCGCGTCGCGGGTGTCGGCGTGGCAACCGCTCCTGGTCGGCTCGTGCCGGGTGGCGAACGCCGAGGCGGTCGCTGCGGCCCGCGCGCTCGGCGATCCGCCCGAGCCACCGTCGTGCACCTTCGTCGCCGCCGTGCTCGACGGCGATCTCGTCGCCACCGCCTGGTGCGGCGACTCGCGCGCCTACTGGCTGCCCGACGACGGTGAGGGCGAGCAGCTCACGGTCGACCACTCGCTCGGCACGCAGCTGATCCGCAGCGGACTCACGCCGGAGGAGGCCGAGGCCGACCCGCGCTCGCACACGATCACCCGCTGGCTGGGTGCCGACTCGGTCGACCCCACCCCCGAGTTCCGTGCGGTCGTGCTCGACCGGCCGGGCTGGCTGCTGGTGTGCAGTGACGGCATGTGGAACTACGCCTCGTCACCCGCCGAGTTGTCGGCGCTGCTCGCCCGAGCGGCCGCCGACGGCGCCACCACGGCGACCGCGCGGGCCGAGTCGCTCGCGGCGTTCGCCAACGGGTGCGGCGGCCGCGACAACATCACGGTGGCCCTGGCGCGGTGGGAGCCGCCACTACCCTCGACACCAACCGCTGCGGAGGGGAGCTGACGTGGCCGAGTTCCAGGCCGAGGTCTTCCAGAACGAGTACCTGAGCGAGGGTGCCACCGACGTCCATGGGGTCGTGTCGATCACCTGTCGCGGCGCGGGCACGGCGGGTTCCGCGGGCACCGAGGCGGCCGAGATCGTCATCGTCGACACCTCGGGCTCGATGGACATGCCGCCGGCCAAGATCGCCGCCGCCCGACGTGCCGCACGCGTGGCCGTGGAGGAGATCGTGGACGGCACGTGGTTCGCCGTGCTGTCGGGCCACACGGTGGCGCAGATGGTGTACCCGCCACACCCCGGTCTCGCGAAGATGACCGACGTCACCCGCCGCGACGCGATCGAGGCGGTCGGCCGGCTGCGCAGCGGTGGTGCCACGGCGATCGGCGCGTGGATCACCGCCGCCACCGAGCTGTTCTCCCAGGCGCCCGCAGGGCAGCGCCACGCGATCCTGCTCACCGACGGCAAGATCGAGGGCGAGCCCGAAGGTGCGCTCGACGCAGCGCTCGCCGCGGCGAAGGGGAAGTTCCAGTGCGACTGCCGCGGCATCGGCAGCGACTGGGTGGTGGAGGAGCTGCGCAAGATCGCCACCGCGCTGATGGGCACCGTCGACATCGTCGCCCGGCCCGAGGACCTCGAGGCCGACTTCGAGGAGATGATGCGCAACGCGATGAGCCGCGGCGTCGCCGACGTGCGGCTCCGGGTGTGGGCGCCGCAGGGGAGCGAGGTGCTCTTCGTGCGCCAGGTGGCACCGCAGGTGGACGACCTCACCGCGCGCGGCGTGCGCATCAGCCCGCTGGTCGTGGAGTTCCCCACCGGTGCGTGGAGCGACGAGTCGCGCGACTACCACGTCGCCGTGCGGGTGCCGACGGCACCGGTCGGCAACGAGCGCCTCGCCGCCCGGGTGGAGGTCGTCGTCGACGACCAGGTGCTCGCCAAGGGGCTCGTCAAGGCGATCTGGAGCAGCGACACCCACCTCACCACGCGGATCGATCCGGCGGTCGCCCACTACACCGGCCAGGCGCAGCTCGCCGACGTCATCCAGCGCGGCCTCGCGGCGAAGTCGGCCGGCGACGAGCGCACCGCCACGGTGCTCCTCGGCGAGGCGGCCAAGCTCGCCCACGACACCGGCAACGAGCAGACCACGCGCCTGCTCGCCAAGGTGGTCGACGTGGTGGACGTGGAGGCCGGCACCGTGCGCCTGAAACAGCAGGTGGCCAAGGTGGACGAGATGGCGCTCGACACCCGCAGCACGAAGACGACCCGCATCCGGCGGGAGCCGTGAACGCCACCGCCACGTGCCCGAACGGCCACGTGTCGGGCGACCCCGACTGGTGCGACACCTGCGGCGCGCCGATGCGTGGCCCGGGCCCCGAGGCGCAGGCGCAGGCCGACCCGGCCGGTGCGTCCGCTCCCACGGGCGGGATCGCACCGCTCCCGTGTCCGCACTGCGGGGCGCTGAACGCGGCGGACAACCTGTTCTGCGAGTCGTGCGGGTACGACTTCACCACCGGTCAGGCACCCGAACCGGTCGCGCCGCCGCCCGCCGCACCAGGGGCTCCTGATGGGGCCTCGGCGGGCGATCCGGTCGGGGTCACCGCTGCAGCGCCGGAGCCGGCGGCCGAGAGCGGTCCGGCGCCCTGGGTGGTGGTCGTGGAGGTCGATGCCGGCTGGTTCGCGCTCAAGGGTGAGCTCGCGGACCGTCCGCTGCCACCCCCGTCCACGTCCACCGTGCCGCTGCGGCTGCACACGTCGATGGTCGGTCGCACCAGCCAGTCGCGCGCCGTGCGTCCCGAGGTCGCGCTCGACACCGACACCGCCGTGTCGCGCCGGCACGCCCAGTTCGTGCTCGAGGGCGACCTCCTGAGCGTCGTCGACCTCGCGTCCACCAACGGTACGCACGTGGTGAAGGCCGGCGCGGTGCCCGACGACGACGTGGTGCCGCTGCCGTCCGGGGTGCCCACCGTGCTCGCCGATGGCGACCAGATCTTCCTCGGCGCCTGGTCGCGCCTCACCGTCCGCCGCACCTGACCGCGCAGGTCGTTCGCTGCGGCGCGGCGGCGCACCGGCGAGGGTGAGAGCCTGGTGAGAATCGCGCCGGCGGGACCTTCGTCCCCTTCTCGTGACCACGGGCGAGGCGTACGGTCGCCCGCATGGATCAGATCGCCGGCGTTCCCTCACATCCGTTGTTCGTGCA
>WLDE01000003.1 GCA_009704985.1 Actinomycetota bacterium
CGTGGAACCGACGAGCGGCAACACCGGTGTGGGCCTCGCGATCGTCGCGGCGCAGCGCGGCTACCGCTGCGTGTTCGTGATGACCGACAAGGTCGCGCCCGAGAAGGTGCAGTTCCTCCGGGCCGACGGCGCCGAGGTGGTGGTGTGCCCGGTGGCGGTGCCGCCCGACGACCCGCAGAGCTACGACGAGGTCGCCGAACGCCTCACCCACGAGCTGCAGGCGTTCCGCCCCAACCAGTACGCGAGCCCCGACAACCCCCGGGCCGCATGAGCGCGAGCCGTCACACGACCGGTCCGAGCCGTTCGAGCCGTTCGAGCCGTTCGAGTCGAAGGCCGACCTCGAGCCGACCTCGAGCCGACCGCCGACGCCGGGCCGGTTCCGGGATGGCCCTCCCGCCCCCGATGTGCCACTCTTGGCCACATGGACAACAAGCCGGGAGTCGAGGAGCACGCCGAGGTCGTGGTGGTCGGGACCGGGTTCACCGGGCTGCGCGCCGCCACCCTGCTCGCCGCAGCCGGGGTGGACGTGGTCGTGCTGGAGGCCCGCGACCGGGTGGGCGGCAAGGTGGAGTCGCAGATCGACGCGCTCGGGGACCGCGTCGACACGGGCGGCCAGTTCCTGTGCGACGACATGACCCACGTGCTCGACCTCGTGCGGGCGCACGGCAAGCAGCTCGTCGACGTCGTCGACCACCGGTCGGGGCTCACCTTCCTCGGCGACCGCCCCACCGCCGACCCGGCCGCGCTCGACGCGCTCGACGACGAGGCGTGGGAGGTGTGGGACGAGCTCACGGGGATCACCCCGGACGACATCGCGCCCGGCACGTCGGCGGACGCCTGGTTGGCCGACCGCATCGACGACCCGATCGTGCTCGAGGCCGCCCGCGCCTCGATCGGCAGCATGATGTGCATGCCGCTCGACCGGATCCCCGTCGCGAGCGCCGTGGTCGAGGCGCGACGGACGCCGATCACCGGCCCCGAGCTGCAGTACATCGTGGCGGAGACGATCCACCAGGTCGCCGACGAGCTGGCGGCGTCGCTCCCCCGACCCGTGCGCCTGTCGTGCGCGGTCGGCCGCGTCCGCCGCACCGACGACGGCGTCACCGTCGAGGCCGACGGCCCCGACGGACCGGTCACCGTGCACGCCCGGGAGGTGCTGCTCGCGATCCCGCCGGCGGCCGTCCCCCACGTGGAGTTCGATCCGCCGCTGCCCGACCACCTGGCCGGAACGGCGGCGGCGTACCGAGCGGGCGACGTGTTCAAGTTCCTCGTGCGGTACGAGCAGCCGTTCTGGCGTCGCGACGACCTCGGCCCCACCCGCCGGTTCCTGCACCCCGCCGGGATGTACTGCTGCGACGCCGCCCCTGCCGACGACCGGCCCACGATCGTGGTCTTCCTCGGCGGTCGCGGTGCGTACCAGGCGCAGGCGCTCTCGCCCGACGACCGGCGTCAGCTCGTCCTCGACCGGCTGGTCGAGGCCTACGGGGAGGCCGCCGCCACGCCGACCGCGTTCCTGGAGCGCGACTGGCGACCCGACCGGTGGGGCGCCGGTGGCTACTGCAACGAGATCGTCGATCACGCGTACGCGCCGCCGCACGTCGACGCACTCGGGACGCTGCGCGCCGGGGTGCCCGGCATCTCGTTCGCCTCCACCGAGCTCGCTCCGGCGTTCCCGGGCTACATCGAGGGCGCGCTGCGCGCCGGGCGCGTCGCAGCCGAGGCGATGCTCGAACGGCGCGCCGGCACGGCGACCGGTGATCCGAGTGCCGCCGGCACCCCCGGGGGTGCCTGAGCCACTCGGGTGCACGGCTGGCACTCGGATGGACCGCTGACACTCGGATGGACGGCTGGCACTCGGATGGACCGCTGACACTCGGATGGACGGCTGACACTCGGATGGTCCATGGCCGGTGGGGTGATGGGGGCGCAGTAGGTTCGCCCGCATGGCCGGATCGATCCTGGGAACACGTGTCGTGCGGACGGAGGACCCCGAGCTGCTGCTCGGCGAAGCCCGGTACGTCGACGACCTCTCCGCACCGGGAGGGCCGCTCGAGGGCGCCCTCCACCTCGTCTTCGTGCGCTCGGAGATGGCCCACGCCCGCATCGCCGGCATCGAGACCACCACGGCCGCGGAGATGCCCGGTGTCGTGGCGGTGCTCACCGCGGCCGACCTCGGCCTGCGTCCGTCGCACGGCATGGCCAAGGTGCACGACCACTTCGCCCGTCCCGCGCTCGCCGACGACAAGGTGCGCTTCGTCGGCGAGGCGATCGTCGCCGTGATCGCGGAGACGGCCGTCCAGGCCAAGGACGCGGCCGACACGGTGATCGTCGACTACGAGCCGCTCGGCGCCGTGGTGCACCCCGAGGACGCGTTCGCACCGGACGCACCCGTGATCTTCGACGTCCACGGCGACAACCTCGCGATGTCCACCACCGACACCGCGCAGCCGGGCATCTTCGACGGCGCCGACGTGGTGGTACGCGGCCGTTACGTCAACCAGCGCATGGCGGTCGTGCCGATGGAACCCCACGGCGCCGCCGCGTACGTCGGCGACGACGGCCGCGTCGTCGTCTACGGCAGCACCCAGATGCCGCACCTCCTGCAGGGCCTGCTCGCCCGCTCGCTCGGCGTGACGCCGCCCGAGGTGCGCGTGATCACCCCCAACGTCGGCGGCGGGTTCGGCGGCAAGGCGGGCATGTACCCCGAGCAGCTCGTCGTCGCCGCGGTCGCGAAGCGGCTCGGCCGGCCGGTCACCTGGATGTCCACGCGCACCGAGGACATGCTCGCCCTCGCCCACAGCCGCGCGCAGATCCAGTACGTCGAGCTCGGCTGCACCCGCGACGGCACGTTCACCGGTCTGCGCGTCCGCCTGGTGGGCGACGGCGGTGCCTACCCGGGCATGGGCGCGTACCTGCCCGCGGGAACGCGCCGCATGAGCAACGGCACCTACCGCTTCCCCGCCATCCAGTTCGACATCGCCGTGGCCGCCACGAACACCACGCCGACCGGCGCCTATCGCGGCGCGGGCCGCCCCGAGGCGACGGCGCTGCTGGAGCGAGCCGTCGACCAGGCGGCGCTCGAGCTCGGCATCGACCCGATCGAGCTGCGCAAGCGCAACCTGCTCACCGACGACGTGTTCCCGTTCGCCACGCTCACCGGCGTCACCTACGACAGCGGTGCCTACACCACGCCGCTCGATGCCGCTGCGGCCGCGGTGGGCTACGACGACCTGCGCCGCGAGCAGGCCGAGCGACGGGCGCGGGGCGACCGGCGCCTGCTCGGCATCGGTGTGGCCGCGTACGTCGAGATCACCGCCGGCGGCGGCAACAGCGAGTACGGCGCGGTGGAGATCCATCCCGACGGTTCGGCCACCGTCAAGGCCGGCACGTCCGCACACGGCCAGGGCCACCAGACGGCGTTCGCGATGATCGTGAGCAGCCGCACCGGCATCGACGTCGACCGCATCCGGCTCGTGAACGTCGACACCGACGAGGTCCGCTCCGGTGGCGGCACCGGCGGCTCGCGCTCGCTGCAGCTCGGCGGCTCGGCGGTGCTGCGCGCCACCGAGGCGCTCGTCGACAAGGCCAAGCGGCTCGCCGCCCGGATGCTGGAGGCCGACGAGGCCGACATCGTCGTGGACACCGAGGCGGGCACCGTCGGTGTGGTGGGCGCTCCCGCCGCGGCGCTCGACTGGGGCGCGCTCGCCCGCGCCGCGGCCGACGCGAGCGGCACCGACGACGACCCGGTCGACCACGACGACGGCACGCTCGGGCTGGCCGCCCAGCTCGACTTCTCGCAGCAGGGGGCGACGTTCCCGTTCGGCGCGCACATCGCCGTCGTCGAGGTCGACCAGGACACCGGCAAGGTCACGCTGCTGCGGCACGTGGCCGTCGACGACTGCGGCACCGTGCTCAACCCGCTGCTCGTCGAGGGCCAGCAGCACGGCGGCGTGGCGGCCGGCGTGAGCCAGGCGCTGTACGAGCAGGTGGTGTACGACGAGGACGGCAACCCGCTCACCGCGAACCTGATGGACTACGCGCTGCCCTCGGCCGCCGAGTTCCCGAGCTTCGAGGTGCTCACGACCGAGACCCCCACCCCGCTCAACCCGCTGGGCGCGAAGGGCATCGGCGAGGCGAGCACCATCGGCTCCACCCCCGCCGTGCAGAACGCCGTCATCGACGCGCTCGCCCACCTGGGTGTGCGCCACGTCGACCTGCCGTGCACGAGCGAGCGGGTGTGGCGCACGATCCGCGACGCCGAGGCCGGCACGCTGCCCGATCCGTGGCGAGACCCGCCGCCGATCTTCGCCCGCCTCGCCGCCGACCAGGCCGTCGACGCCGCCGGCCTCAGCGCCGCCGAAGGCATCTGATCCGAGTCCCAGCCGTCCACCCGAGTCCCAGCCGCCCACCCGAGTGCGAGCGGTCACCCCGGGTGCCAGCCGCCCACCCGAGTGCGAGCGGTCACCCCGGGTGATCCCGTGGCACTCGGACGGTCCGTGGCGGACCACGGCCCCGACGACAGCACGACCTACGCGGTGAGCGTGTCCAGCAGGAGCTGCAGCGCGCCGACGGCGAAGGCGACCATGTTCTCCTCGCGGTCGTCGATGCCCGTGAGGAGATGGCGCGCGGCCTCGGCGGGACCGGCGACCGCGACCCAGCAGTGGCCGGCCGGATCGCCGTACGGGTTGGGCGGACCGGCCGCGCCGGCCTCGCCGATCCCCCACGTGGCCTCCACCTTCAGCCGGCACGACCGGGCGAGGTAGGTGGCGAAGACCTCCGTGGCCCCGCGCATCCCCGGCGGCGTGTCCACCGCGCCGGACATCCACGCCCTGCTCGCCTGACGGGTGTACACCACCGCACCGCCCAGGTAGTACGCCGACGCGCCGGGCACGGACAGCAGCGACGCGGAGATCAGCCCACCCGCGGATCCCTCGGCCACCGCCACCGTCTCGCCCCGCTCGCGCAGCAGCGCTCCCACCGCCCGGGCCCGCGTCGTCAGGTCGTCGTTCAGCATGCGTCCCCTCCCAGGATCGTGCGGGCCGCCCGTGCGCCGCTGCGCAGCGCGCCCTCCATGTAGCCGCACCACTCGTCGGTGTGCTCGCCCGCCAGGATCATCCGCCCGTGACGGCGGCGCAGCAGCGGCCACGCGGGCACCAGCTGGCCGACGCCGAAGGTGGCGTAGGCGCCGAGGCTGTGCTCGTCGTCGGTCCAGTCTGCCACCACCCGCTCACCGGCCAGGCCCCTCGACCCCGGGAACAGCCGCTCCACCTCGGCGACCACGCGGTCGACGACGTCGGGCAGGGTGAGCAGCGCTGCGCCGTCGTGCGACGAGAGCAACGCGGTCATCACGCCGCGGTCGCCCGGCATGTCGTCGCTCGTCTCCCACAGTTCGCCCCACGCACGCTCGGTGCGCACCGAGCCGTCGCTGCCCTGGTCGCGCCACACCCGGCGCCCGTACTGCACGATCACCTTGCCACCGACCCCGTACCCCACGCGGCTGAGCTCGGTGGGGATGTCGTGCCACAGCCGGCCGAGGACCGGCAGCGGCACGGTGACGACGAGATGATCGGCGGTGAGCCGTTCGCCCGAGCGCAGCACGACCGCGCCGTCGTCGGGCTCGACGATCGCGACGGGCGTGCTCAGCCGGATGCGGTCGGTGATCGGTGCGGCCAGCCCGGTGGCGAGGAGGTCGTTGCCACCGACGATGCGATGCCCCTCGAAGCCGCCCTCGCTGCGCAGGTGCAGCGCGGTCATCCACGCGGCCATCAGCTGGCTCACCTCGTCGGGTCCGAGCATGTACTCGCTGCGGATGTCGCGGCCGATCACCACGCGAGCCATGAGCGACAGGCCGAGCGCGTCGACGACGGCGGCGAGCGGCAGGTCGTCGAGCTCGGCCGCGCCGGGGCCGGCCGGGTCGTCGACGTCGACGAGCGCGGCGAGCGCCTCCATCGCCTCGTCGAAGCGCTGCAGGTCGTCGTCGAGGCTGTGGTGCAGGTCGAAGCGGGCGGTGCGTCCGCCGACGTCGAGGAGCCGCTGGTGCACGTCCCGGCCGCACCGCACCTCCGACAGCTCCAGCCCGAGTTGCTCGGCGAGCGCGAGCACCTCGCGGTGCGCGGTGTCGACGAACTCGGCGCCGCGCTCGGCCCACTGCCCGTCGGCGAAGCGGTGGCTCCACACGCGCCCGCCCACCCGGTCGCGCGACTCCAGCACCAGCGGCTCGCGCCCGGCGGCCACGAGATCGGCCGCACACCGGAGCCCGGCGAGTCCGGCGCCGACGACGATCACGTCGTGGTCGGCCATCAGAACAGCGTCCCCTGCTCGTGCTTCACCACGCGCGGGCAGCCACTCCACGGCACGTAGTTGTCCATGAACACCCACGTGCGGCGATGGATCGCGGACGGTCCGTACCCCTGGAGCGCCGTCTTGTGCACCGGGCACGGATAGCCCTTGTTCGTGTCGAAGCTCCAGTGCGGGTAGCTCTCGGCCCACGACCGCATCACCCGGTCACGGGTCACCTTGGCCAGGATGCTCGCCGCAGCGACCGACAGGCAGTGCAGATCGGCCTTCACCCGCATCTCCACGTGGGGCACGTGCGGCGCCACGAAGTTCCACTTCCCGTCCACCACGGCCACGTCGGGCTGCACGCTCAGCGCCTCGATCGCCCGCCGGGCGGCGAGCTTCTGCGCCGCCGCCATGCCGAGCTCGTCGCACTCCTCCTGCGACGCCTCCCCGACGGCCCACGTGTCGCACCAGGCGGCGATGCGGTCGAACAGGAACTCGCGGTTGGCCTCGGTGAGCATCTTCGAGTCGCGCACGCCGTTCACCCGGCGGTCGCGCGGCAGCACCGCGGCGCCCACCATCAGCGGACCGGCCCAGGCGCCGCGGCCGACCTCGTCGATGCCGACGACGATCTCGTGGCCACGTGCCCACAGCTCCTTCTCGATCGATCGGGTGGGCGCACGTCCGGCCATCGGCTGCAGTCTGCCCCACGCTGTCCGACACTGCCCGACACAGCCCGACACAGCCCGACGCGGCCCGACGCGGGTTGCCCGGTCAGCGGAGGACGAGGCGGGCGTCGCCGGCGGCGACCTCCCCGACGCGCCACCAGCCGACCTCCGGGCCACCGGCGAGCAACTCGGCGGCGGCGGACGGGTCCAGCGCGGCGAGCAGCCCGCCCGACGTCTGCGGATCCATGCAGAGCGCGACGCCCTCCTCGGTCGCCGTGGCGTCCAGGTGCGCGGCCACGTAGTCGCGGTTGCGCGGATCGCCACCGGTGCGCACGCCACGGGCGGCCGCCTCGCGGGCGCCGGGGTAGGCGACGATGCCGTCGGTGTCGACCACCACCCGCACCCCGCTGCGCTCGGCCATCTCCCAGCCGTGGCCGGCGAGCCCGTAGCCGGTGACGTCGGTGACGGCGTGCACCGCACCACCGAGCGCCTGGAGCTGCTCGCTCGCCCGCCGGTTCACGCGGCGCATGCCGGCGATCGCGGCGGCCTTGTCGTCGGGCGAACCGCCGGCCAGGGCGAGCGCGGTGCCGATCGGCTTCGACAGCAGCAGCACGTCGCCCGGCCGGGCACCACCCTTGCGGAACACGCGATCGGGGTGCACCACACCCTGCACGGCGAGGCCGAAGATCGGCTCGGGGTTGCGGATCGTGTGGCCGCCGGCGATCGTGCCACCGGCCTCGGCCACCACGGCCGCAGCGGCGTCGAAGATCGCGACGATCGCCTCGCGCGGGAAGTGCTCGGGGAACGCCGCCACGTTCACGGCGATCGCCACGCGGCCGCCCATCGCGAACACGTCGCTGCAGGCGTTGGCCGCCGCGATCGCTCCGAAGTCGGACGGGTGGTCGACGAGTGGCGGGAAGAAGTCGGTGGTGCTCACCAGCGCGACGTCGGGTGCCACCTGGTAGATCGCCGCGTCGTCGAACGGGGCGAGGCCGACGAGCAGCGACGGGTCGGCACCGGCGGGCATGTCGCGCACCAGGTCGGTGAGCAGCGACGCGCCCCACTTCGCCGCGCAGCCCCCGCACGACGTCCACTCGGTGAGCCGGAGGTCGGCGAACGGGTCGGTGTCGCGTGCAGCGTCGGTCGCGGTCATGGCGCCAGCCTACGAGCGGGGTCGGCGCCACCCGCCCAGCGGACGACCGGCGGTCAACGCGGCCGCAGGACCGTCTGGGTCTGGGTCGTCTTCGCGACCAGCTTGCCGTCACCGCGGCGCAACTCGGTCTCCACGACGATGGTGGTCGAGCCGACGTGGAGCGGACGCGAGATCGCCCGCAGCGTGCCGTCGCGGACGGCACCGAGGAAGTTGGTCTTCGACTCGATCGTGGACGTGCCCACCGCCCCGTCGGGCAGGTTGGCCGCAGCGCAGGCACCCCCGGCGGCATCGGCGAGGGCCATCACCGCGCCGCCGTGCAGCGCGCCGGCCGTGGTGGTGAGCGACGCCGACCAGTCGAGCTCCATCTCGGTGAGCTCGGGCGTCCAGGTGATGCCGCGCATGCCGAGCGCGGCGCACAGCGGCATCGCACGGTGCAGGTTCTCGGTGATGTCCATTCCCGAACCGTACCGGGCCTGGCGCGCCGCGACCGAGGCACGATCAGGACAGGGACCCCACCGATCGGGACATCGACGGCGAGGGTGAGCGCAGCCGCCGACCGGGCGTCGCGACACGCCCCTACGATCGCTGCGCATGCACCGCATCGACCCCTACGAGTTCACGGAGACCGACGCCGCACGCACGATCACGAACCTCCCGGGCATCTGGGACGAGCTCGTGCTCGGCCGCGACGCCGGCCTGGTGGCGCACCTGTACCCGGACCTCGAGGGCGACGTCGCCGACGTGCTGCCGCGGGTGTGGTCGGCGATGCTGGCCACCGGACCCGCGTTCCGGGCCGCCGGGCAGCTGCCGTCGGGTGAGGGCACGGTGGCGGGACTCCACCGCGGCGACGGTGGGGTGCCGAAGACCCCGATCGACGAGGCGGAGATCGGCTGGCGTGGTGTCGTCGGCGACCGGCAGGCCGCACGCCAGCACCACGGCCGCCCGTGGCAGGCGCTCTGCATCTGGTCGCAGGAGGTGATCGACGCGTTCGCCGCGCAGGGTCACCCGATCGCGGCGGGCTCGGCGGGCGAGAACCTCACGCTGCGCGGACTCGACTGGGCCGACGTGCGACCCGGGACGCGCCTGCGGATCGGCGGGATGCTGTGCGAGATCTCGTCGTGGGCGCTGCCGTGCAAGAAGAACGCCCGCTGGTTCACCGGTGGCGACTTCATGCTCATGCACCACGACCGCGGTCCGGTGAGCCGTGCCTACGCCACGGTGCTCGAGCCCGGCGTCGTGCGCACCGGCGACACCGTCGTGCTGCACTGACCGACGGCGCCCGCGCGACGACCTGCCGGCGCGACGACCTGCGAGCACCACGGCGGCGCGGCCATACTGACCGGCCTATGACCTTCCGGGCCGTGGCCATCTCCGGCAGCCTTCGCGCCGCCTCCTCCAACACCGGACTCGTGCGGCTCGCCCAGCGCCTCGCCCCCGCCGACCTCACGATCGACTTCGACGAGCCGCAGGCGGTGATCCAGCAGCTGCCGTTCTACAACGAGGATCTCGAGGCCGATCCGCCCGCTCCCGTGCTGCGCTGGCGCGAGCTCGTCTCCGGCGCCGACGCGCTCCTGATCGGCATGCCCGAGCACAACTTCAGCCCCGCCGCCGTGGCGAAGAACGCGATCGACTGGCTCACCCGCCCGCCCGGCCAGCACACCCTGCAGGGCAAGGTGATCGCGATGATGACGAGCGGCGGCATGGGCGGCGGCTCGCGGGTGCAGCCCCCGCTCGCGCTGATCCTCGGCTACCTGGGCAACACGGTCGTCGAGGAGCCCGCGGTGAACGTGAAGATGGGCCAGACCCGCATCACCTCCGACGGCACCACCGACGACGAGATCACCGCCCTCGTGCAGCAGAAGGTGGACGCCGTGGTCGACGCGCTGCGGGCGCGGGCGGAGGCCGCGGCTGCGGCCGCTGCCGCAGCCGCAGCGGACGGCTCGGCCGACTGAGGCCCGCGTGCGCGCCGTCCTCTTCGAGACCTTCGGCGGCCCGCTCGACGTGGTCGACGTCGCCGATCCGTCGGCCCCGGCCGACGGGGTGGTGCTGCGCGTGGAGGCCAACGGGGTGTGCCGCAGCGACTGGCACGCATGGCAGGGACACGACCCCGACATCGTCGTGCCGCACGTGCCCGGTCACGAGCTCGCCGGTGTGGTCGTCGAGGTCGGTCCCGAGGTGCGTCGCTGGAAGGTCGGCGACCGGGTGACGGTGCCGTTCGTGCTCGGCTGCGGCGACTGCCCGCGGTGCCGGGCCGGACAGCAGCAGGTGTGCGACCGCCAGTACCAGCCGGGGTTCACCGGCTGGGGGTCGATGGCCGAGTACGTCGCCCTCCCCCGCGCCGACCTGAACCTCGTCGCGCTGCCCGACGCGCTCGGGTTCGCCGACGCCGCCAGCCTCGGCTGCCGCTTCGCCACCTCGTTCCGTGCCGTCGCGCACCAGGCGCGTGTCGCCCCCGGTCAGTGGTTGGCCGTCCACGGCTGCGGCGGTGTGGGGCTCTCGGCGATCATGATCGCCACAGCGCTCGGCATCCGCACCGTCGCCGTCGACGTGGACGACGAGGCGCTGCGGATGGCGCAGGAGTGCGGCGCCACCCACGTCGTCGACGCCCGCACCACGGATGCGGCGCACGCGGTGGTCGAGCTCACCGACGGAGGGGCGCACTCGTCGATGGACGCGGTCGGCTCCACCGTCACCTGCCTCGCGTCGATCCGCTCGCTGCGCACCCAGGGCCGCCACGTCCAGGTGGGCCTCATGGTCGGCGAGCACTCGCTGCCGCCGATCCCGATGTCGCTGCTGCACGGTCGCGAGATCGAGCTCACCGGCAGCCACGGCATGGCGGCGCACGCCTACCCGCGGATGCTGGCGATGGTGGCCGACGGCCGCCTCGACCCGGGCCGGCTCGTCACCAGCCGGCTCACGCTCACCGAGGGCATGCACCACCTGGCCCGGATGCACGAGTTCCCCGGTGCCGGCATGGCCGTGGTGGTCGACACCGGCGCGTAGCGCCGAACACCGCTCGCGCCCACGAGCCGCTCAGCCGGTGGCGTCGCCCAGCAGCTCGAACGGCTCGCCCACCACCACCTCGACGTACTCGTGCTCGCACGGGTGACCGACGAGCACCCACGCCCGCGACCCCGCCGGCCGCAGCTCGGCGATCATCGACGCCGTCGTGTGCTCCACCGGCACGCCGTCGACGGCCGCGTGCATGCACACGGCCCACCCCGCCTCCACGCACGAGTCGTGCGAGCGCAGGTGCGCCACGAGCGCGTCGACCGTGACCGGACGGGACGCCAGCACCGCCTGCGACGCCCGCCACCGCGGGTCGACGAGCCGCTCCACCGGTTGGCGCGGGTGGCGGTGCGCCGCGTCGAACGCCGGGATCGTCGTCCGGTTGGAGATCGCCCGAACGTCCAGCACCCGCTCCGACGCCCACTCACGGCCGGACGTCTCGACCACGAACGCCTCGACCGGATCGGCGATCAGGAAGCTGCTCCAGTACGCCCTCGGGCCCTGCCGTCCGGCGGGGTCGTGGCCCGTGCCACCCTGGCCGTGACGTTCGAGCAGCGAGGTGAGCACCTCCATCGCCTCGGCCGCGCTCGACGAGCGCTCGAGCCCGAGGCGCACCAGGTCCATGCCGGTGAGGGCGGGCGGCACCGAGCGCGGGTCGAGGGTGGTGTAGATCGCCTCGTTGCCGATCGCCACGCCGGCGTCGTTCACGCCGTGCTCGGCGCCCCACCCCCACCGCGGCACCGACAGCAGGCACCCGCGCGTCGGCTGCGCGTGGGCGGGGACGGCGACGTGGGTGGCACGGGTGACGTCAGGGTCGAGCCGCGGCGGCGACCACCGCACGTCCTGCGCCTCGTCCGGCGGCCGGTCGCTGTTCTTCGCGAAGAGGGTGGCACCGCGCGCCGTGGCCGACGGCAGGGCGACGAGCGTGTCGCACATCGGCTCGACGACCTCAGCTGAACGAGGTGCTGCCGCTGTCGAACCCGTCGGAGGGCGGCGCGGCGTCGTCCGACTGCGACACGAGCTCCTGCACGGCGGACGCACCCGGCGGCTCGGGCCACAGGGTCTCGCCCGTGCGCTCGGCCGAACGCCACTCGGGCGCCAGGGTGGATGCGGTGAGCTCGACCGGATCGCCCGTGCACTCCCACAGCACGGCGGGCCGCGCCCCGTGCCAGCGGAGCGCGAACGACACCGCGCTCGCCGCACCGGTGGGCACGCCGTACACCTCGAAGTGCTGACCCAGCCAGCTCGCGGGCAGGCCGGCGGGCAGCAGATCGGGGCCGTCGGCGATCGCGCGCTCGAGCGCGATGACGTCGGCGAGACCGTCGATCGACGCGGGCACGATGCGGGGGGTGCGGGCCGTCGCATCACCCAGCAGCTTGGCGCGCACCTTGCGCAGGTCCTTGGTGGCGCGGGGGTCGTCGGCGGCACGGCTCACCCGTTCCGCGGCGTCGAGCACGTCGCCGAGCGCGGGGTGGTCGCGGTGGCGGGTGAGTGCGGCGACCGCGTCGGCCACCTCGGGCATCCACGCCTCGGCCACGCTGCCCACGCGCACGAGTTCGGCCACCGCGAACAGGAAGCCGATCGGGTCGTCCGTGGGATCGGGCGGGCCGTCGAGCACGAGCTGGCAGCGCTCGCGAACCACGCCGGAGGCGAGCGCAGCGTCGGGCACGAGCAGCCGGCTCGCGCGTTCCACCAGCGCCAGCCAGCCGCGCACCACCTGGTGCGCCGTCGGGGACGCGGCCGGCAGCCGCCCGTCGACGACCGCGGCGTCGGTGGGGTCGTGCGCGATCGCCACCGTGGTGGTGGCGTGGTGACCGACCGGGAAGGTGACCGTGTCGGCGGGCAGGTCGGCACCGTGGAGCGGCACGTTCGACGGAGCGCGCGACGACAGCACCGGCACACCGCTGAACGCCACGGCGATCGGCATCGGCGAGTCGTTCTCCACCTCGACGATCGTGAGACCGCCGTGGTCGGCCACGGCGTACACGCGCTGGACGACGTCGCCCTTGGGGATGCGCACCCGGGTCTCCACGACCGGGGTGCCCTCGACGAGGCTCTGGCGCACCGTGGTCTCCTGCGACGGCACGTACCAGCGGTCGTCACCCGCGACGAACCAGTCGAGCGTGCCGAGGCCGTCCCACTGCTGCACGGCACCCCACGGGCTGACGGTCGCGCGCCAGTCGCGGCCGAGCACACCGATCGTGGGGGGCGAGCCGACGGGCGAGCCGATGGTGGCAGCCGAACTCGTCACGACCGGTCGACCTGCTCGGTGATGGGCATGACCACACCGTACCGACGGCCGGGCCCGAGCACACTCGGCCCGATCGCGGCACCGATCACGGCCACCCGGACGCCCAGGACGCGACCGTGGGGCGGGCGACCGGGGCTGCGTACCATGAGCGACGTGAGCGCCGGCCCCGACACCGTCGATGCCGTCGTGCTCGTGCCGATCAAGGCGTTCCACCTCGCGAAGGGCCGGCTCGCACCGGTACTCGACGCAGCCCACCGCGACCGACTCGCCCGCTGGACCGCCGAACGCGTGCTGGCCGCCGCCGCTCCGGCAGCGGTGGCGGTCGTCTGCGACGACGCCGAGGTGGCGACCTGGGCGGCCGGCCACGGCGCACTCGTGCTCCGCGAGGTCGGGGTGGGCCTCAACGCCGCCGTCGACCACGCCGTCGGCCAGCTGCGGGCCGCAGGCCACGAGCACGTGGTCGTCGTGCACGGCGACCTGCCGTGCCCACCGCGGTTGGCGTCGTTCGCACGGTCGGGCACCGTCACGCTCGTCCCCGATCGTCGCAGCGACGGCACGAACCTGCTGTCGTTCCCGCTCGACGTCGAGCTCGCCGCGTCGTACGGCGGTGGCTCGTTCCGACGGCACCTGGAGGCGGCGATGCGCACGGGCTGCTCGGTCGAGGTGATCCGCGACCCGTTGCTCGCGCTCGACATCGACCACCCGTCCGACCTCTCCCACCCACTCGTGAAGGACGTGCTGCCACCATGGCTGCGAACGAACCCGGACAACCCGTCCCCGACGCGCTGACCCCGACATTCAGCCGCGACCTCCCCGTGCCCTCGTCCGCACTGGCGATCGGGGCGCACCCCGACGACGTCGAGTTCGGCGCCGGCGGCACGCTGGCCAAGTGGGCCGCCGCCGGATGCGTGGTGCACCACCTCGTGTGCACGGACGGCTCGAAGGGAACCTGGGACGTCGACGCCGACACGGTGGCACTCGTGCGTCGTCGCCAGCAGGAGCAGCGCGAGGCGGCGCGACGGCTGGCGGGCGCCGCCGCCGGCAGCGTCGTCTTCCTCGGCCAGGTCGACGGCGAGCTCGAGAGCACGCTCGCGCTCCGCAGCGCGGTGGCGAAGGTGATCCGTGAGCTCCAGCCCGAGGTGGTGCTCGGCCACGACCCGTGGAAGCGGTACCGCCTCCACCCCGACCACCGGCACGCCGGGCTGCTCGCGTGCGACGCGATCGTGGCCGCTCGCGACCCGCACTTCTTCCGCGACCACGGCATCGCCCACCACCGCCCCGCCACGCTGCTGCTGTGGGAGGCCGATGCACCCGACCACGTCGAGGACGTGAGCGCCGTCGTCGACGTGAAGCTGCACGCGCTGGAGGCGCACGAGTCGCAGTTCGAGAGCACGATGAAGGCCACCGACGGCGAGCAGCTCGAGGCGTTCCGTCGACGCATCCGCGAGCGCCTGGCCGGCCTCGGTGCAGCGCACGGCGTGGGCGCGGCCGAGGTCTTCAAGCGCATCGGCGACCTCTGACCCCACCGTCCGGCAGGTCCGGCCGGCGACGGCTCAGCCGGTGGTGTCCGTCTCCCTCGGGGGCCGGCCCGGACCCGGTTCGCCCGCGAACGCCTGCGCGATCGACATCCACTCCTCGGCGGCAGGACCGTGCACCTCGAGCGCGGTGTCGACGCGGTGCCGGCGCTGGGTGACCACGAGGCAGAAGTCGAGCAAGGGGCCGCGCACGACGTCGGGTGACGACGGCGCACCGTAGGTGACGGTGTCGCCCGACGGTGTCGTGAGCGCCACGTGCACGTCGGCGTCGGGCATCGCCATCTTCCGGATCGCGTAGCTGAACGGACGGGCGCGCACCCCGATGTGCGCGACGTGGCGCAGCCGATCGGTGGGCTCGCGCTCCGCGCCGAGCGCATCGGCGACGTCCTGACCGTGCGCCCACGTCT
Organism: Actinomycetota bacterium; assembly: GCA_009704985.1. Taxonomy (GTDB): domain Bacteria; phylum Actinomycetota; class Acidimicrobiia; order Acidimicrobiales; family Ilumatobacteraceae; genus VFMC01. Next base: position 15,303 of record WLDE01000003.1, read on the forward strand.
CCATGAGCCGGGCCGTGACGAACGAGCGGGCACCCATCGCCGGGCCGTACCACGGCACGCGGGCGGACGGATCGACACCGCGGGCGACGTCGACGAGGCGACCGCGATCGCGGCGCCACGCGACCAGCATCGCCGCACCGGTCATCGACCGGCCGGGTACGACCGACGCCTCGGTGCCACCGCTGCGCATCAGCTCGGCTGCGTCGGCGGCGAACGCGTCGGGATCGGTGAGCGCCATGAGCGCCCGCTGATCGAAGAACCAGAGGTGACTCACCTGGTCGCGGATCGACCAGCCGGGCGATTCCGTGGCGCGGTCCCACGTCGCTTCGTCGATACCGGCCACGAGCTCGTCGAGGGAGTCGTGTTCGGCCACCAGGTCGTCACAGATCGGATCCATGCCTGCATTGTGCTCGCCGCGCTGCGCCGTCGGTGAGCCGACCCTGCCGGGACGCGAAACGAGGGGCCCGCGGGCCCCTCGTCACGACACTCCGATCGACCAGGCGATCACTTCTTCTTGGCAGCCGCCTTCTTGGCGGGGGCGGCCTTCTTCGCCGGAGCCGCCTTCTTGGCCGGAGCCGCCTTCTTGGCCGGAGCCGCCTTCTTGGCCGGAGCCGCCTTCTTGGCCGGAGCCGCCTTCTTCGCGGGGGCGGCCTTCTTCGCCGGAGCCGCCTTCTTCGCCGGAGCGGCCTTCTTCGCCGGAGCCGCCTTCTTCGCCGGAGCGGCCTTCTTGGCGGGAGCCGCCTTCTTCGCCGGAGCCGCCTTCTTGGCGGGAGCGGCCTTCTTGGCCGGAGCGGCCTTCTTCGCGGGAGCAGCCTTCTTTGCAGCCATGGTTGTGTTCCTTCTCGTGTCCTGGGTCACTTCGTGTTCTCGGTGTTCGACGCACCCTCGAGCGTGCTGCTCGCGGTGAGCGTCATCCGGTCGAGGCAACGGTCTCCGTTGCCGCACCGGTCGGCGGGTCGCGGCCCGTGCGAGCCGTCGACGTGATCGTGGTGGCCGAGTCGAGACCCGGCCACACGACCCCGTCGCCCTGTTCGGTCCTCTCCGTCGCCGCTGCGATGAGTGCGTCGATGACGCTCCCTGCTTCGGTTCCGGAGACTCCGACTTCCTGACGACGGTGTCGATCGACCCCGCCCTGTCATGTCTGTTGCTACCTCTTCGTATCGTCGATTCCCGTGGGAACGGAGCGTTACGCACGCGTATGCAACAGGTTCCGATGGCGAATAGCAAGCACCCTTGTCATTGCAAATGCAATGAGTGACGCACGTCGCCGCAGCTCGCGCGCGACCACCGTCCGAGGCGTTCAGTGCGCGGTCCCGCGCAACTCGTCCAACGTCGATCGGATCGCGCTCGCGTACGTCGCCGCCTCACCGTCGGCGTAGTGCTGACGTGGCCAGAAGAACCCGCGCAGACCGTCGCGACGTCGTCTCGGGACCACGTGTACGTGGAGGTGCGCGACGCTCTGGCTCACGACGTTGTTGTTGGCGACGAAGGTGCCGTCGCACCCGAGTGCGTCCGGCAACGCCCGAACGACGAGCTGCACGCGCTCGAACAGCGGACCGATGGCAGCTGGTTCGAGTTCGGCCAGCGTGACGACGTGGTGCCGCGGGACGACGAGCACGTGCCCCTTGAACACGGGCGAGCGATCGAGGAACCCGAGCGCCGTGTCGTCGTCGAGGACGACGTCGGCGGGCAGCACGCCGGCGACGATCTCGCAGAACACGCACGCGCTCGCGACCTCGCCGTCTCCGGAGCGACCACGCGTGCCCATCGGCGGAGTCTGGCGCAACTGCGACCGTCGACGCACGCAGTGCGAAGATCACCCGATGAGCAGCCCGCGAATCGCACCGATCACCGACCCCTCACCCGAGGTCGTCGAGCTCTACGAGAAGGGCGGCATGCGCGCGCCCGACGGCTCGACCCTCAACATCTTCGCGACGCTCGCCCACCACCCGGCGCTCCTGCGCCGGTGGTTGGTGTTCGCCACGCACGTGATGTCGAAGAACACGCTGTCGCCACGCGACCGCGAGCTGCTCATCCTCCGGGTCGGCGTGCGGTGCAACTCGCCGTACGAGTTCGGTCAGCACCACGTGATCGCGCAGCGCTGCGACCTCTCGGTGGACGAGATCGAGCGGGTGAAGGCCGGACCCGATCACCCGGGTTGGTCCACCTTCGACGCCGCGCTGCTGCGCGCCGCCGACGAGCTGCACGACGACAGCCGCATCGGCGACGCGACGTGGGCCGTGCTCGCCGAGCGGTACTCGACCGAGCAGCTGCTCGACGTGGTCTTCACCGTCGGGAACTACCACCTGGTCTCGATGGCGCTGAACACCTGTGGGGTCGAGCTCGACGCGGGCATCCCCGACACGCTCTGACCGCCGGCGGGCACGTGCGTGAGCCGGTGCGCGACGCCGGCGTGAACGTCTCGTGAACGACCCGCCGAAATCCCTCGATGGCGCCCGTGTTTCGGGTAAGAACTGATCGTTGCGTCCCTGCACACCCGTCCACCCGTCACGGTCCGTCCGTCTCGGGTCCGTCCCTGCGAGGAGAGGCGTTGACCGACCTGGCTGCCCGCACGTCGTCCCGCGAGCCGGCGGGGGGAGGTGAGCAGCGAGGCGAGCGGCACCATCGTTCCGACGACGCCGGCGAGTCCGTCGACGCAGCCGAGTCCGGTGGGTCCGCCACGTCGACCCGAACCCGGATCGTCCTCGACACCTCGGTGCTGGTGGCCGATCCCGCCTGCATCCACGGCTTCGGCGATGCCGACGTCGTGATCCCGCTGACGGTGATCGAGGAACTCGACTCGTTGAAGACTCGTCTCGACGACGTCGGCCGCGCGGCGCGCACTGCGCTGCGAGCCATCGAGGACCTCCGCGTCGGTGCCGGCGGCTCGCTCGCGACCGCGGTGCCCCTCCGCGACGACAGCCAGGGCACGCTGCGCATCGAGATCAACGGCGTCCAGCGACACCTGCTCGTCGAGCACGGCCTCGACCCGGCCGTCCCCGACAACCGCATCATCGGCGCGGCGCTCGGCCAGGCGCAGCTCGCTCCGACCACGATGGTGTCGAACGACGCCGCACTGCGCATCAAGGCCGCCCATCTCGGGTTGCGGGCCGCCGAGCACCATCCGGTCGGACGCAGCATCAGCACCCGCGACGCCGGTTGGCGCACGGTGAGCGCGAGCCACGAGACGATCGACTGCCTCTACGCCGCCGGTGCGGTCGCCGCCGACGCGCTGGCCGACCCGTCGGAGGGTGGCGTCGCAGCATCGGACGCGAAGGAGAACGACTTCGCCGTCCTGCGTGCCGGCTCGCAGAGCGCCCTCGTGCGACGGATCGGCGACGAGTGGGTGCTGCTCGGCCACCAGGCACCCGAGGCGTGGGGACTGCGGGCCCGCTCGAAGGAGCAGCGCTTCGCGCTCGAACTGCTGCTCGACCCGGAGGTGAGCGTCGTGGCGCTCGACGGGCGCGCCGGCACGGGCAAGACATTGCTCGCCATCGCCGCCGGACTCGAGCAGGTCGTCGAGACCAAGGCGTACGAACGCCTCGCCGTCTACCGGCCGCTCGTGCCCGTGGGCCGTGCCGACGTCGGCTTCCTGCCCGGCGGACTCGACGAGAAGCTCGATCCGTGGATGTCGGCCATCCACGACGCGATCGTCGCCCTCACCGACCGGCACAGCAGCCACGACGCGCGCACCCTCATCGACGAGCTCACGAGCCGCAACCAGCTCTCGCTCGAGAGCGTCACGTTCCTGCGGGGCCGTTCGCTGCACGGCCAGATCGTGGTGGTCGACGAGGCCCAGAACCTCGAACCGACCACGCTCAAGACGATCCTCACGCGCATCGGCGACGGCACGAAGGTGGTGTTCACCGGCGACACCAGCCAGATCGACGCGCCGTATCTCGGGGAGTCGAACAACGCCCTCGCCGTGCTGATCCAGGCCTTCGGCGGCCAGTCGTGCTTCGGGCACGTCACCCTCTCGGCCTGCGAGCGCAGCGCCGTCGCGAGCCTCGCCGCCGAACTCCTCTGAGCCCCGGCCGATGCCGGCCGACCGCCGGCCGACCGCCGGCCGGCGGTCGAGCTCCCACCCGATGCGCCGAACCGGGCTTCGCCGCGCCCTGCGACGGGGTGCACGAACTCGCCGAGGGTACGGGGCACCTGGGATGCACGGATGACGACGCACGATGTGACATGCACGTGATCGAATTAGTGCGAAAAGTGCTTTTCCGTGACGCCGAGCTGAATTAGTGTTAAATCCGAGCGGCGGAGGGACCACCCCTCCCGGTCCCCCGCCGCTCAAAGCTCGCAGCACGAAAGCCGAGGGGTCATGGCAGCAGTCGAGTCGATCCGGTTCGAGGTGCCCATCGGGCACGACTGGCGGGAGCACGGGGTGTGCAAGGGGCGCACCAACCTGTTCTTCCCGCCCCGGGCCGAGCGGCCACAGGCACGGATGCGCCGTGAGGCGCAGGCCCGGCTCCTGTGCAGCACCTGCCCCGTCCAGGCCCCGTGCCAGGAGTTCGCCCGTGGCAACCACGAGTACGGGTTCTGGGGCGGCGAGAGTGAAGAGGACCGCCACCTCGCCGGCTACACCGTGGCCGCGCCGATCGGTGTCCGTGCCCGCGCCGGCGCGAGCTGACGTACCCCCCGCGTCAGCCCGCCGAGCGCCGGGGCCATCGCCGTCACAGGTGCCGTTTACAGTGGACTCGTGACCTTCCTCGACGATCCGAGCCTGCGCTTCGCCGTGGTCGACGTCGAGACGTCGGGCCTGTCGGTGCGCCGCCACCGGGTGCTGCAGGTCGGCGTCGTCGTCATCGACGGCCGCGGCGAGGTCGTCGATCGCTGGGCGAGCCTCATCCGCCCACGGCGGCGCTGGTTCCACCGGGTCGGCCCCACCGCGATCCACGGCATCCGCCGCCGAGACGTCCGCGCTGCCCCGCCGCTCCCCGAGGTGATGACGCGCCTCGCGGCCTCGCTCGCCGACACCGTGTTCGTCGCGCACAACGCACCGTTCGACCTCGCCTTCCTGCGCAAGGCCGCACGCGACGCTTCGGTGGACCTGCCCATCGGCGCCACGCTGTGCACCCTGCGGCTCTCGCGCCAACTCGACCCGGATCGCACCCAGTCGCACCGACTCGGCGCCCTCTGCGAGCGCTACGAGGTCGCCCTGGTGCGTCCTCACGACGCTCTGGCCGACGCCGACGCCACCGCCGCCGTCCTCCCGCACCTCCTGCGCGCCCACGGCATCACCAGCCGCGAGCAGATCGGCGAGCGCCTGGTGGATCAGTCGGCGGCGTAGCGGGCGGCCAGCAGCTCCGCAGCGGCCCGCGCGCCCAGACCGCGCCAGTCGTCCGGCGACACCACGGTGGTGGCCGGCCCGAGTCGCAGCAGCAGCTCGCGCAGCCACGACGCGCTCGCGACCGGCAACTCCACCACCAGGTGATCGCCGTCGTCGGTGACCGACCGCACCGGGAAGCGCTCCACCACCCAGCGATCGGCGACGGGGAGTCGCAGCGTCGCGATCGACAGGCCCGGCAGGTCGTCGAACCAGTCGTCGCCCGTCGGCACCGTGACCGCACGTGGCTCGAACCGCTCACCGGTGCGCTCGCACGACACGATCCGGTCGATGCGGAAGATGCGCTCCTCACCCGAGCGGTCGTCGTCGGCGAGGAGGTACCAGCGACCGCGATCCGAGAACACCGCGCGGGGCCGGAGGCAGCGATCGGTGAGCTCGTCGCGCGACGCCGACCAGTAGTGCACCCGCACCTCCGCGCGCTCGTCGACGGCGGCGACGAGCTCGCCCGTGATCGCCGGTTGGGCGAGGTCGAGCACCATCCCGTCGGAGCCGAGCACGGCCTCGAGCTTGGCGAGCGCCCGGGCCAGCGGGCCCGAGGGATCGGCGCCGGGCATCGCGAGCGCGGCGCGACCCGCGGTGAGCAGCGAGAAGCCTTCGGGCGCGGTGAGCCGCAGTGGACGGACGAAGAACCGAGGCACCCCGAGGTGGGCGACGCCGTCGTCGTCGATGTAGAGGTCGACGAGCTCGTCGAGGTAGGGCGGCAGACCGCACATCGCCGCCTGCTCGAGGTCGGCGACGAGCTCCCTCTCGCTGAGCTGGAAGCGCTCGCTCATCTCGGCCAGCGACGCGCTGCCGCGCTCGGCGAGCCACGGCAGGATCACGAGGAGGCGCCGGACGCGAACCTTGAGCGGTGCCCCGCCGCGGCCGCTCACGACGCACCCCCGGCGGCCGTGCCGGACGTGCCGGTGCCGTCGAACGAGCGGAGCCACGCGACCAGCTCGGCGCGCACCTCGGGTGGGCCCAGCACCTCCGCGTGCACGCCGATGCCCAGCACCCACGAGCGGAACGCGTCGCGGTTCGCGCACGGCACCCGGAACACCACCGTGCCGCCGGCGGGGCCGTCGGGCGGCTCCGCGCGCAACACCGCGTCGTCGCCGAGCTCGGCTCGCACCACGGCCGCGAGCGGCGGGTCGACGGCCACCTCGGCGGTGGCGTCGCGGTCGTCGGCCTCGCCGAGCAGCTTGGAGTCGGCCGGGAACGCGGCGCGCACGTCGAAGCCCGCCGGGCGTTCGAACCCCTGGCCGTCGAGCACCGTGACGGCTCCGGCGATGCGATCGACCCGGTAGGTGCGCACCTGGCCGTGACCGTGATCGTGACCGATCACGTACCAGAACCCCTCTCGCAGCAGCAGCCCGTACGGGTCGAGCCGCCGGTCGAGGTCGCGGTAGCGGAACGCCACCGTGGTGCGCGCCGCGGAGGCGGTGCGCAGCACCGGCAGGGCATCGCTCTGCGCGACGTTGGCGACCACGGTGGACGACGGCAGCACCGAGCCACCCAGCTTCCACACGCCCTCCTGACCGGTGTCGGAGCGGATGGTGGCGACCGCCAACTGCAGCGCGTGGCGCTCGTCGTCGTCGAGCTGCAGCCCGCGCAGCTCGTAGCGGTCGCGATCCACGCGGTACGCCGTCTCGCCGGCCTGGTCGCCACCGAGCACCTCGGTCTCGATCGGCACCCCGATCTCGCGCAGCATCGCCTTGTCGCGCTCGAACGCGCCGCGCAGCGCCACCGGGTTGTCGGGGTACATGCCGACGAGTTCCTGCGAGATCTGCCGGAGCGTGAGTGGGACGCGCGTCTCCAGCAGGATCGTGAGGAGGTTCGTGACCCGTTCGAGCGCCGTCGCCATCCCGGTGATCGTACGGGATGGGTGCGCGAGCCGGACCGGACCGCGCCCGGCCGCCGGGTCAGCCGCGGCTGGCCGCGATCACCTCGCGCACCCGCTCGACGACCTGCTCGGCGGTCGCGCCCGGCGTGAGCACCCCGGCCACCCCGGCGTCGTGCAGCTTCGGCACGTCGCGGTCGGGGATGGTGCCCCCGACGATCACCGGGATGTCGGCGCCGAGGTCGCGCAGCTTCTGCACCACCAGGGGCGCGAGCGTCATGTGGGCGCCGCTCAGCATCGACAGCCCCACCGCGTCGACGTCCTCGTCGATCGCAGCGGCGGCGACCTTCTCGGGCGTCTGGAAGAGCCCGGTGTAGATCACCTCGAACCCGGCGTCGCGCAGGATGCGCGCGACCACCTTCACGCCACGGTCGTGGCCGTCGAGGCCCACCTTGGCCACCAGGATCCGATCAGACATCCGTGCGCTCCTCGTCCGGCGCGGCCGGCGTCATCCGGACCCGGAGTCCGGTCAGGCCGCGCAACATGAAACTGGGGAAATAGCGGAACGCGTTGTCCTCCGCCAACTCGATCCGCTCGATCCGCCGGCCGAGGCGCTCGAACGCGACCTGCATCTCGAGGCGCGACAGCGGCGCACCGAGGCAGAAGTGGATGCCCTTGCCGAACGCGAGGTGGTCCTTCAGGTTCGTGCGGTCGGGGTCGAAACGGTCGGGGTCGTCACCCCACACCTGCGGGTCACGGTTCGCGGCGGAGTACACCACCACGAGACGCGACCCCTTGGGGATCGACACGCCGGCGAGCTCGGTGTCGCGGGTGACGAGGCGGAACATGCCCTGCGTCGGCGTGGAGAGCCGCAGCACCTCCTCCGTCACCAGCGGCGCGTACCCGGACGGGTCGGCGCGCAGCTTCTCGAACACCTCGGGATGGCGCGCGAGGAGCATCACGCCCTCGGTGATCGCCTTGGTGGTGGTCTCGTTGCCGGCCACGAGCAGCTGCTGGACGATCGACAGCATCTCGGACATGTCGAGCGGCCGCGTGTCGCCCTCGTCGGTGTCGATGCGGGCGTTCACCAGATCGGTCATCAGGTCGGCCTGCGGCTCGGTGCGGCGCTGCTCGATCTGGGCGGCGAAGTAGTGCTGGAACTCCACGATGCCGTGGTACGCGGCCACCCGCGCGTCGTCGCTGATCGCCGTGCCGATGTTCGCGATCGAGTCGTCGCTCCAGCGCTTGAAGTCCGCCATGCGGTCGGACGGCACGTTGAGGATGTAGGCGATCGCCTCGATCGGCAGCGGCACCGCGAACGTGGGCACCAGGTCGAACTCGCCCTCGGGCAGGTGGTCGAGCAGCCGGTCGACGATCGCCTCCACCGGTGCGCGCAGCTCGGCCATCCGCTTCGGCGTGAAGTACGGCGCCACCGTGCCGCGATACCGGGTGTGGTACGGCGGGTCGATCGTGAGCATCGTCGGCACCTGCGGCCAGCCCGTCTCGAGCACCGCCTTGATCCGCTCCACCACCTCGCCGCGTGCCGCTTCGCCGGCGCTGCCGAAGCGGTTGCTGAACAGCTGGGTGTCGCGCAGGATCGGGGTCACCATGTCGTGCCGGGTGACCATGTAGAGGTCGGTGCCCGGCACGTGGAACACCGGCGCCTGCTCCTGCATCGCGCGGTAGTAGAGATGCGGGCACTGCTGGACGGCGTCGCTGAACGGGTTGAACCCCTCGAGCGACACCGGCGCGGAGTTGTCGGCGACGGTCATGGGCACAGTCTCACCGATCGCCCGACGGCACGACGATCCGAGCACCCACCGCCGCCCCGGGTCCGCGAGACTCGGTGCCATGCAGCCGATCTCGCGCCGCCTCTTCCTGACCGGATCCGTCGTCGTCTCCGTCGGGGCGCTCACCGGCGCGCTCGCCGGGTGCAGCGACGACGGCGGCACGGCGGAGGGCACCACCCCCGAGTCCCCCGAGTCCCCCGAGTCCCGCGAGTCCACCGACGCCTCGGCGACGAGCGCCACCGATGCGACGACGGCCGAGGCGCCGCCCACCACGGCGCCGGCGGACACCGAACCGCCCACACCACCCACCACCGCGGCGATCGACCTCGGCGCCGACCCGTTCACCCTGGGCGTCGCGAGCGGCGATCCGGGCCCCGGCACGGTGGTGCTCTGGACCCGCCTCGCGCCCGACCCGCTGGTCGGCGGCGGGATGCCGGCGGACGACCTCGACGTCCTCTGGGAGGTCGCGCCGGACGACACGTTCGCCGAGATCGCCGCGTCCGGCACCACCGTCGCCGCCGCGGCGTACGGCCACTCGGTGCACGTCCGGGCCGAGCTGGATCCCGGCTGGTGGTGGTACCGCTTCCGCGTCGGGGGCTACACCAGCCCGACCGGACGCACCCGCACCGCCCCGGCGCCCGGTGAGCCGACGTCGCAGGTGCGCTTCGCCAGCGCCAGCTGCCAGAACTACCAGGACGGCTGGTACACGGCGCACCGCGACATCGCCGACCAGCAGCTCGACTTCGTCGTGTTCCTGGGCGACTACATGTACGAGGGCACCGGCATCGCCACCGTCGGCGAGAACGACACGGTGCGCACCCACGGCACCGCCGAGGTCACCACGCTCGAGGAGTACCGCAACCGGTACGCGCTCTACAAGGGCGACGCGGACCTGCAGGCGTCGCACGCCTCGTGCCCGTGGATCGTCACCTGGGACGACCACGAGGTCGAGAACAACTACGCGGGGCTCGTCCCCCAGGACCCGGCCGACGCGGCCACGTTCGCCGAGCGACGCCGCGCCGCGTACCAGGTGTGGTGGGAGCACCAGCCCGTCGACCTCCCGCCGCCGGACGGCGACGAGTTCACGATCCACCGCAGCGCCACGTGGGGCGACCTGCTCGACCTCGCGGTGCTCGACGGTCGCCAGTACCGCTCCGACCAGGCGTGCGGCGACCCGAGCCTCAGCCTCGATCCGCCCTGCCCCGAGACCTTCGACGAGGCGCGCACGATGCTCGGCGACGAGCAGGAGGCGTGGCTGCTCGACCTGCTCGCCACCGGCACCGCCACCTGGCAGGCGATCGCCCAGCAGACCGTGTTCGGCGACGTCACCCTCGGCGGCGCGATCCTGAACTACGACCAGTGGGACGGATACCCGGCCGAGCGCAACCGGATCGTCGACGCGCTCGACCCGGCACGCAACACCGTCGTGCTCACCGGCGACATCCACTTCGCCGGCGCGGGCACCATCCGTCAGGGCGAGCGCGGCGTCGGCACGCCGGTCGCGGTCGAGCTGGTGGCCACGTCGATCTCGTCCGGAGGGCGGGTCAACCCGGCGGTGACCGAGGTGGTGAGGTCGATCCCCGACATCGTCGACGTCGAGCTCGAGCACCGCGGCTACATCCTGCACACGGTCACCCCCGAGGCATGGAGCGCCGAGTACCGCATGGTCGAGACGGTGAAGGAGGTCGGTGCGCCGATGTTCGTGCACGCGACCTACGTCGCCGACGCCGGCACCAACACCCTCCGCATCGCCTGACGCATCGCCTGACGCATCGCCTGACGCATCGCCTGACGCATCCCCTGACCTCTCGCCCGACGCATCCCCTGACCTCTCGCCCGACGCAACGCCCCTCCGCTTCGCCCCTGTCGGGAAGCGCTGCCTAGGGTCGCCGCCCATGGGGAACCGCTTCGAGAACAAGGTCGCCGTCGTCACCGGAGGTGCGAGCGGACTGGGTGAGGCCACTGCGCGCCTGCTGGTCGCCGAGGGTGGCAAGGTCGTCATCGCCGACTACGGCGTCGAGCGCGGCGAGGCCGTCGCCGCATCGCTCGGCGACGCCGCCCGCTTCGCCCCGTGCGACGTCACGGTCGAGGACCAGGTGGCCGCGGCGATCGACCTGGCGGTCGACACGTGGGGCCGCCTCGACGGCGCGTTCGCGAACGCGGGCATCGTCGGTGTGGCCGGACCGATCTCGGAGACCCCGATGGACGACTTCGACCGCACCTTGGCGGTCCTGGTGCGCGGCGTGTTCGTCACGGTGAAGCACGCAGCCCGGCAGATGCAGACGCTCGGCAACGGTGGTGCCATCGTCATGACGTCGTCGGTCGCCGGCGTGCAGGGTGGCCTCGGGCCGCACGCCTACACCGTCGCGAAGACGGCCGTGATCGGCCTCGCCCGGTCGGCGGCCGCCGAGCTCGCGGCGCACGGCATCCGTGTGAACGCCGTGGCGCCCGGCAGCATCCCGACGGCCATGACCGCGCACGTCACCACCGGCGACCCCGACAACCTCGAGAAGGTCACCGAGCACATCGCACGCACCTCGCCGCTCGGCCGCGCGGGCCACGCGAACGACATCGCCGAGGCGGTGCTCTACTTCATGAGCGACGGTGGCAGCTACGTGACCGGTCAGACGATCGTCGTCGACGCCGGGGCCACCAGCGGGGCGAAGATGAGCCCTGCCTGGTCGGGTACCCGCATGGTGGTCGCACGCTGACCATCGCCCGAGGGTGCCGAGGGTGCCGAGGGTGCCGAGGGTGCCGAGGGTGCCGAGGGTGGGGGTAGCCCCACCCTCGCGACGCCGGTGGGCCGGATGGTGCCCCGAGGGCCGGGTCCGCACCATGGAGCCATGCTCAGCTCACTCACATCGTTCTCCGTCCGTCGCCGTCGCACCGCACGGGTGATCACGGCGGCGGCTGCCATCATGACCGGCGTGTTCGGCAGCTTCGTCCTCGGCGACCTGCGGGCGATCGGCCTGATCGGCCTCGGCCTCGCCGTCGCCGTGCTGGTCGACGCCACCGTCGTGCGGATGCTGCTCGTGCCGGCCACGATGGAGCTGCCCGGCGACCACGACCGGTGGCTGCAGCGCCGGCTCCGGCGCGTCCTCCCGTGCGTCGACATCGACGTCGACGTCGAGGGACGACGGCACGACGCGATCGCTCCGGGCACCACGCCCGAGCGCGAGTTGGCGGAGGTGCGCTGAGATGCGTGCGCTGTTCGCTCCCCTCGCCACGGCCCGTCCGTGGAAGCAGTCGGTCCACCTCATCGCGAACCTGCCACTCGGCATCACCTGGTTCACGTGGGTCGTCGCCCTCGTCGCGACCAGCGGCGGGCTGCTCATCACCCTGCTCGGGCTCCCGCTCCTCGCGTTCACCGTGCTGACCGGGCGGTGGATCGGCGGCATCGAGCGGGCGCGGGTGCGGGTGCTGCTCGACGACGACCCGCCGGCGCCCGCGCCGCTGCGCCACGAGCCCGGTGCGTGGAGCTGGATGAAGGCGGCGGTCACCGACCGCACCGGCTGGAAGGGCCTCGGCTACGGGCTGCTGATGCTGCCCTGGGGCATCGTGACGTTCACCGTCGTCGTCGCCGTGTGGTCGCTCGCCGTGGGGCTCGTGGCACTGCCGACGTACGACTGGGCGCTGCCCGACGGCGGCTTCGAGTGGGGGTCGTACCAGCTCACCGGGTTCGGGTTGGTCGGCGCCTACGTGGCCTGTCTCGTGCTCGGGGTCTGGCTGCTCGCCGTGTCCCCCCGCCTCATCGGTCTCCTCGCCGCGGCGGACCGGCGCCTGGTGCGAGCGCTCCTCTCGCCCGACGAGAGCGAGGTGCTCGCCCGCCGTGTCACCGAACTGCAGGAGAGCCGCGACGCCTCGGTCGAGAGCGCCGCGGGCGAGCTGCGCCGCATCGAGCGCGACCTGCACGACGGGGCGCAGCAGCGCCTCGTGAGCCTGGCCATGAACCTCGGCATCGCCCGCGACCACCTCGAGGCGAGCGAGGACCCTCGGGCGGCCGAGCTCGTCGGCCGCGCGCACGACGAGGCCAAGCAGGCGATCGCCGAGCTGCGCGACCTCGTGCGTGGCATCCACCCGGCAGTGCTCACCGACCGCGGGGTCGACGCCGCCGTGTCGGCCCTCGCCGCCCGCTGCCCCGTGCCGGTGGAGCTGCGCAGCGACCTGCGGCGCCGGCTGCCCGCGCCGGTGGAGGCGGCCGCCTACTTCGTGGTGGCCGAGGCGCTCACCAACGTGGCCAAGCACAGCGGCGCGCGGCGCGCCACCGTGACGGTGCGCGACGAGGGTGACCGACTGGTGGTGGACGTGTCCGACGACGGCCGGGGTGGCGCGCAGGTGGTGCTGGGCAGCGGCCTGCAGGGCCTGCACGACCGGGTGCGTGCGCTGGAGGGCCGGCTCACCGTGACGAGCCCGGCGCACGGCCCGACGTCGATCGTCGCGGAGCTGCCGTGCGGATCGTGATCGCGGAGGACTCCGTGCTGCTCCGCGAGGGCATCACCCGGCTGCTCGCCGAGTACGACCACGAGGTGGTCGACGCGCTCGGCGACGCATCCGGTCTGCTCACGTCGGTGCTCGCGCACGAACCCGACCTCGTGATCGTGGACGTGCGGATGCCCCCGACGCACACCGACGAGGGACTCCGCGCCGCGATCGAGATCCGCTCGGCGCGACCGGCGACGCCCGTGCTGGTGCTGTCGCAGTACGTGGAGGAGCGCTACGCCACCGAACTCGTCGCCGGGGGCACCGCGGGCGTCGGCTACCTGCTGAAGGAGCGTGTGGCCGACGTGCGCGACTTCGTCGACGCGGCGCAGCGCGTGGCCGCCGGCGGCACGGCACTCGACCCGGAGGTGGTGGCGCAGCTGCTGGTGCGAAGCCGCCGCAGGGAGCCGCTCGACGCGCTCACGCCACGCGAGCGCGAGGTGCTGAGCCTCATGGCACAGGGTCGGTCGAACGCGGCGATCGCGGCCGCGCTCACCGTGAGCGACGGGGCGGTCGAGAAGCACATCTCGTCGATCTTCGCCAAGCTCGACCTGGCGCCGAGCGAGAGCGAACACCGTCGCGTGCTCGCCGTGCTCGCCTTCCTCCGCAACGACTGACCCCGAGCGCCACCCGTTCCCGATGAGAGATGAGCGCCGCAGGGACGCTCATCTCTCGTCTCGAGTCGTCTCGAGTCGTCACGAGTCGTCACGAGTCGTCACGAGTCGTCACGAGTCGTCACGAGTCGTCACGAGTCGTCACGAGTCGGTCGACGTGGTCAGTCGGTGCGCTGGGTGCCGACCTTCAGCTCCTTGAACGCGACCTTGGTGTCCACCGCGATGTCGCGGGGCAGGCCGAGCACGCGGTCGCCGATGATGTTCTTCTGGATCTCGTCGGTGCCACCGGCGATGTGGGCCGAGAAGCTCGTCAGGATGCTGCGCGCCAGCAGCGCCGTCTTGTCGTCGGCCTCGTAGGCGATGACGTCGGCGCCGTGGACATCGCTCGTGATCGAGCGCATCATGCGGGCGATCTTCGCGCCGTGCAGCTTGCCGAGCGAGCCGCCGGGGCCGGGCGCCTTGCCGGCCTTCAGCTCGGCGCGGGTGCGCATCGCGACGAGCGACTTGGTGGTCTCCTCGCTGTACAGGCGCATCAGGTCCTGGCGCAGCACCGGGTCGGTGATCTTGCCGAGCTTGACGGCGTCGTTGATCATCCGGTCGGCGTTGGGGTGGCTCACACCGCTGCTCGAGCCGGTGCCGATCGCCACGCGCTCGTACATGAGCATCGCGGTGGCCTGGTTCCAGCCGTTGTTCAGCTCGCCGAGCAGCCAGCTCTTCGGGATGCGGAGGTCGCTGAAGAAGACCTCGTTGAAGTGCTTGCCGCCGTCGATCTGGTGGATCGGGCGGATCTCCACACCGGGGGCCCTCATGTCGACGATGAACATCGAGATGCCGGCGTGCTTGGGCACCTCGGGGTTGGTGCGGGCGATGAGGACGCCGTAGTCGCTGAGGTGCGCGAGCGTGGTCCACACCTTCTGGCCGTTGATCACCCACTCGTCGCCGTCGAGCTCGGCCTTGGTCTGCAGGCTCGCGACGTCGGAGCCGGCGCCCGGCTCGGAGAACATCTGGCACCACACCGTGCGGGCCGCGATGTTGTCGGCGAGGAACTGCTGCTTCTGCTCGTGGGTGCCGAAGTCGTTCAGCACGGGCAGGCACATGCCGTGGCTGATGGTGAGCTCGGACGTCATGTCCGGATAGTTGCGGTACTCCTCGCGCCAGATGCGGTCGTGGGCGCGGCTGAGGCCGGCGCCGCCGTACTCCTTCGGGTACACGAGCCCGGCCAGACCGGCCTCGGCGAGCGCACCCTGGAACGCCTTGGCGGTGGTGAGCAGGCCGGCGCCGCGGTCCTCGGCGCTGCCGGCGCGCCCGGCCCCGACGCCCGTGGCGTACTCGTCGAGGAAGGCGCGGCAGTGCGCGCGGAACGCCGCCTCCTCAGCCGGGCTCAACTCGGTCGCGGTGTCGGTCATCGGTTCCTCCAGATCGATCGGACGCCCAGGTGGATCGGGCGTCGAGCCGACCCTCGCCGGCCCCGTGGACGGCGACCCCTCGTGCCGTCTCACGCCTGACTGTATGGTGCCACACAATCTCCCCCGCCGACGAAGCCGGCGGGCGTGCCGACGGGCGTCACGTCACCGACACCACCGGTGTCAGGCTGGGTCGTCAGGAGCGGGTCGTCAGGAGCGGGACGTCAGGAGCGTGCGCGGTGCTCGCGGTACCAGGCGACGAGCGCCGCGGTGGAGGCGTCGTGGTCGGGCACCACGTCCGAGGTGAGCTCCGGCGTGATGCGGTTCGCCAGCGCCTTGCCGAGTTCGACGCCCCACTGGTCGAAGCTGTTGATCCCCCACACGCACCCCTGCACGAACACGACGTGCTCGTAGAGCGCGATCAGCTGGCCGAGCACCGACGGGGTGAGCTGTGGCGCCATGATCGTCGTGCTCGGCCGGTTGCCGGGGAACACCCGGTGCGCCCGCTGGTGCTCGGGGATGCCCTCGGCCACCACCTCCTCGAGCGTCTTGCCGAACGCCAGCGCCTCACCCTGCGCGAACAGGTTCGCGATCAGCAGGTCGTGCTGGCCGAGGAGGTCGTGGTTCGGCCGGGCGAACCCGATGAAGTCGACCGGGACGAGGTGGGTGCCCTGGTGGAGCAGTTGGTAGAACGCGTGCTGGCCGTTGGTGCCGGGCTCGCCCCACACGATCGGGCCGGTGTCGGTGGTGACCGGGGAGCCGTCGAGGCGCACGCGCTTGCCGTTGCTCTCCATGTCGAGCTGCTGCAGGTACGCCGGGAACCGGCGCAGCTCGTGGGCGTACGGCAGCACGGCCTTGCTCTGCGCCCCCAGCACGTTCGTGTACCAGATGCCGAGCGCGGCCAGGATCACCGGCACGTTCTGCTCGAGCGGCGCCTCGACGAGGTGGCGGTCGATCAGGTGGAACCCGTCGAGGAACGACCGGAACGCGTCGGGGCCGATCGCGATCATGAGCGACAGGCCGATCGCCGAGTCGACGGAGTACCGGCCGCCGACCCAGTCCCAGAACCCGAACATGTTGGCGGTGTCGATCCCGAAGCGCGCGACCTCCGTGGCGTTGGTGCTCACCGCCACGAAGTGCGACGGCACCGCGTCGGCGCCGAGGGCGTCGACCAGCCAGGCGCGCGCCGTGGTGGCGTTGGTGATCGTCTCGATCGTGGTGAACGTCTTCGAGCTCACCACCACCAGCGTCGTGGCGGGGTCGACGGCGGCCAGCGTGTCGGCGATGTCGGCGCCGTCGACGTTGCTCACGAACCGGCACTCGAGGTCGGGGCGACCGAACGCGCGGGTGGCGAGGTAGGCCATCGCCGGCCCGAGATCGCTGCCGCCGATGCCGATGTTCACGACCGTGCGGATCCGCTCGCCCGTCGCACCGCGCCAGTCGCCGCTGCGCACCCGCTCGGCGAACGCCGCCATTGCGTCGAGCACGGCGTGCACGTCCGGCACGACGTCGTGGCCGTCGACCTCCACCCGGGCGCCGACCGGTGCGCGCAGCGCGGTGTGGAGCACGGCACGTCGTTCGGTGGTGTTGATCGGATCGCCGCGGAACATCGCGTCGCGACGCTCGACGAACGAGCTGGCGCGGATCACGTCGAGCATCACCCGCACCACGCCGTCGTCGACGAGGTGCTTCGACCAGTCGACCCGCAGGTCGCCGGCCGTGGTGGTGTACCGGCGCGCCCGCTCGGGGTCGGCGGCGAAGAGCTCGCGCAGGTGCGGTGGCCGGGCGACGCGCTGCAGCGCCGCCCACTCGGGCGTGGTGGTGATGTCGCGGAGCTGGGGGGTGTCCATCGGCCGTCGACGCTAGTGCGCGACCGTCGATGCATCCCGTGGTGCCGCGGCGGCGTCGACCACGAGCACGGTCCCGGTGCGCCGCACCCGCGTCACGGGCAACGTGCGGTCGCCGGCGAGCCATCCCTCGACGACGGGCTGCTTCGAGGCGCCCACGGCGAGCACGATCCGGGCCGCTGCCGCGTTCACCACCGCCGGCGTCAGCGTCATCCGCACGAACCCGGCGTACGGGTCGCACAGCGCGACGGGCTCGGCGACGTCGATCACCGGGTCGCCGGGCGGCCACGACGCGGTGTGCCCGTCGTCGCCGATCCCGAGGTGCACCACGTCGAGGCGCGCGGGAAGCGACGCGCCGTACCGCCTGGCACCTCTGCGCAGGTCGCGCACGGTGACCGGCATCGCGTGCAGCTGCGCCCGCGACAGCGGCAGCACGTCGAGCAGCGCGAGGTTGCGCGCCGGGTGGCCGTCGGGCGCCACCCGCTCGTCCACCTGGTACACCTGCACGGCCTCCCACGGCACGTCGAGGGTGGCGAGTGCTGTCAGCATCCGTGCCGGGGTGCTTCCGCCGCTGAACGCGACGGTCGCCACGCCGTGACGACGCACGGCGCCGCGGAGGCGGCGAGCGATCCAGGCGGCACCCGCCTGCGCCGCGGCGACCGGATCGTCCGCCACGAGCAACTGCATCGACGATCCCGTGGTTCCCGGCCGGCCCGACGTCCGCGACTCAGCGCAGCGACTCGAGGAACTCGACCACGGCGTCGGTGAACGTGTCGTTCTTGTCGCCCGCCACCATGTGGTGGGCGTCGCCGACGTCGACGTACCGGGCGTGCGGGACGATCGTGAGGAACTCCTGCGCGGCGTCCTCGCTCAGCACGTCGCTCATGCGGCCGCGCACGAGCAGGACCGGCATGCGCAGCCGGCTCGCGTGGTCGGCGAAGACGTCGGGCACCGCCGAGGCCCGCGGGCGGTCGGGGCTCATGAACCGCGGATCCCAGTGCCACCGGTAGCGGCCGTCCTCGCCGAGGCGCAGGTTGCGCGCGAGGCCGTCGAGGTTGGTCGGGCGCGGCCGGTGCGGCATGTACGCGGCGATCGCGTCGGCGGCCTCCTGCAGTGACGCGAACCCCTCGGGACGACCGGTCATGAAGCCGACGATGCGGGCGACGCCCTCCGGCTCGATCCGGTGCGCGACGTCGACGAGCACGAGGGCGCGGCCCGCCGGTCCGAGCCCCTCCTCGGCGCGGCTGCCCTCGGTCCAGAGCCCGGCCAGGCCGCCCATCGACGCCCCGACGACGGCCGGGCGACCGTGCGGCGACCGTGACGCGAGCAGGTCGCACCACGCCTCGGTGTCGGCTCGGAACGCGTCGAACCCGTAGTTGCCGTCGGGGTCCCAGTCGCTCTCGCCGTGACCGCGCAGGTCGGCGCTCACCGCGTGGAAGCCTCGACGGGCGAGCGTGGCGGCCGTGCCGCCCCACGAGTGGCGGGTCTGCCCGCCGCCGTGCAGCAGCAGCACCGCCGGGTCGTCGGGGTGCCCGTACGCGTCGGCGACGAGCCCGACGCCGTTCGCGCCCGTGCAGGTGAGTCGGTCGTGGACGGGGGTGCTCACGACGTCGAGTCTGGCCGTCCGCCTCCGGGCACGACGACTCGCGCCGCGCGACGCGACCGCGGCACGGTCGGGGCGCGGCGACGGATCAGTGCAGGGCGCCGTCGCCCAGGTAGCTCGACTCGAGCAGCTCGCGGTTCTTCGAGAGCTCGGAGGCCGGGCCCTCGAGCACGAGCTCGCCGTGGTTGAGCACGTAGGCCCGGTCGGCCACCTCGAGCGCCATGTGCACGTGCTGCTCCACGATGAGCACACCGCAACCGGACTCGTCGGCGATGCGTCGCACGATCGGCAGGAGCCGCTCGACGATGATCGGCGCGAGGCCGAGGCTCATCTCGTCGACCAGCAGGCACTTCGGCTCGCTCACGATCGCGCGGGCCATGGCGAGCATCTGCTGCTCGCCGCCCGACAGCAGGCCGGCGGCCCGCTTGCCGAGCGGGGCGAGTGCCGGCAGCAGCTCCATCGCCCGGTCGTAGGCCGCCTGGTTCTGGGCACGCGTGCCGCGCAGGCCGAGCTTGATGTTCTCCTGCACGGTGAGCTCGAAGAACAGCGAGCGGTCCTCGGCCACGTGGGCGAGGCCGCGCCGGGCCACCTTGTGCGGCTGCTCTCCGGCGATGTCCTCGCCGAGCACGCGCACGGTGCCCTCGACCGGCTTCAGCAGACCGGAGATGGTGAGCAGCGTGGTGGTCTTGCCGGCGCCGTTGGGGCCGAGCAGCGCCACGACCTCGCCGGCGTCGACGTGCAGGTTCAGCCCACGCACGACGGGGATGCCGTCGTAGCCGGTGTGGAGCTCGGTGAGCTCGACGAGCCGATCAGCCATGGGTCGCTCCTCCCGTCTCGGTGCCGGACACGCGAGCCGCGACCGACTCGCCCGCCTGGGCCTGCATCTCGCCGGCCGACTGGCCGAGGTACGCCTGGATGACGGCCGGATCCTTGCGGATCTCGGCGGCCGTGCCCTCGGCGATGATCCGGCCGAAGTCGAGCACGTAGATGTAGTCGCACACGTTGAGCACGAGGCCCATGTCGTGGTCGATCAGGAAGATCGTCGTGCCACCGTCGAGGAAGCCGCGCATGTGCTGGCCGAGCAGCTGGCTCTCCACGGTGTCGAGACCGGCGGCCGGCTCGTCGAGCAGGAGCAGCTTCGGTGCGGCGGCGAGCGCACGGGCGACGCCGACGAGCTTGCGCTGGCCGTGCGAGAGGTCCATCGGCAGGCGATCGGCGATGCCCTCGAGGCCGAGCGCCTCGAGCGCACCGGTCACCCGCGCCTCGAGCGCGGGCGACGTCCGCGGCGGGCGCACCAGGTCCAGCAGGAACGACCACCACGTCGGCCGTTCGGAGGCGACGAGCAGGTTCTCGCGCACGGTCAGGTCCTCGAACAGCTCGAGCGACTGGAACGTGCGCACGAGGCCGAGGTGGGCCCGTCGGTCGGGGGTCATCCCGGCGAGGTCCTTGCCGTCGAACTCCACCCGACCGCTGGAGATCGCGGTGAAGCCCGTGATCGCGTCGATGAAGGTGGTCTTGCCGGCACCGTTCGGACCGATGAGCCCGACCAGCTTGCCCGCGGGCACCTCGATGCTCACGTCGGCGTTCGCCGCCAGACCGCCGTAGCGGACGGTCATGTCGTAGGTCTTCAGCAGTGCCATGTCAGCCGACCTCCGCCGGTGCCGGGGTGCTGGTGGTCGCCGCCACGGGTGGTGCCCCGTGGGCCCCGGGTGGCGCACCGTGCCCACCCGCTCGAGCCTGCTTGTAGATGCCCCGTGCCATCAGCGCGAGGAACCCGCCGAGCAGCGGCATCCAGAACTGGCTGTACGTCTCCACCCGCAGCGGCCACACCAGGTACCCGAGCACGGCACCGACCACGAAGGTGGGGCCGAGCCGCTTGCCGGCCGCCGCCCACTCGGGGCCGCGAGCGGCACGGAGCCAGCGACCGAAGTGCTGGAACAGCGGTTGCAGCGTGGGGGCGATGCCGTTCGGGTTCTGGATCGCGGTGATGATCATGCCGAGACCGCCGAGGATGGCGGTGTAGTTCTCGATCTCCGCGTCGGCGAAGAAGTACGCACCCGTGACCGTGATGAGACCGGCCGGGGCGAGCAGGCCGCCGACGATCGCGCCGTTCACCGAGGTGATGCCGCCCAGGTAGGCGAAGGCCAGGTACGCGAGCGACGCCTGGTACACGAAGCCGGCCGACGACACGTCGTTCTGGTTGAACCCGAGCATCACACCGCCGATGCCGGCGATGCCGGCGGCGATGCCGAACGCGAGGAGCTTGGTGCGCGACACGTTGATGCCGGCGGCGGCGGCTGCCCGCTCGTTGGCCCGCACGGCGAGGAACCGGCGGCCGGTGCCGTTGCGACGCAGGTTCGCCACCAGTGCGATCGCGCCGAGCAGTACCACCAGCACGAAGATCATGAACTCCGGCCGGTCCTTCAGTCCTCGATCGCCGATGGATTTCAGGTCGATGCCGAAGAAGCTCGCCGGCTTCACGTTCGCCGGTGCGCCGGCGGTGAGGCCGGTGGCCTTCGAGTTCTCGAAGTAGAGCGTCTGCAGCGAGATCGCGAACGCGATCGTGACCACGGCGAGCTGGACACCTCGGATGCGCACGGCAGGCAGGCCGACGATCACGCCGACGATCACCGCGACGAGGATGCCGATCAGCGCGGCGATCGGCCACGGGAGCCCCGGTCCGCTCACCGGGAAGGGGATGACGGCGCCGTCCGGGGTCAACTTGGCCCCGTCGGCCATCATTCGGGCCATGATGAACGCCGCCACGCCGGCGAGCGACAGCTGCGCCAGCGAGATCTGGCCGATGTAGCCGGTGATCACCACCGACGACAGCATCAGGATCGTCGCGATCAGCGAGGTGACGAGCGCCAGCGCGAACACCGAGCGCGGACCGGCGTCCTCGAACAGGAATGCGGCGACGATCACGATGACCGACCAGACGATCATGTGCTGCTTGATGCGCACCGGGTAGGGCGCGAGCGGCAGGCGTTTCTCCTCCACCGTGCCGCGCAGCGGCAGCTTCTTGCCACGGAGGAACAGCACGAGGCCGATCGCCACGAGCGGCACGACGTCGCGTGCGCCGGAGCTGAGGATCGTGGGGAACCAGTCCTTGCTCGCCCAGAACCCGAGCAGCGACTGCACGGCGCCGAGCAGGAGGCCACCGGCCATCGTGATCGGGATCGAGGTGAGCCGGCCGATCAGCGCGGCACCGAGCGATGCGACGACGAGTGCACTCAGGCCGATCGGGGTGAGCGACCCGCCGATCGGGCCGACGATGATCGCGGCGAGGGTGGCGAGCACCGAGGCGATCACCCAGTTGAGGGCGGCCAGCAGCTGCGGCGAATAGCCGAGCAGCACGGCGCCCTTCTCGTTGCTCGAGGCCGCACGGGTGGCGAGGCCGAAGCGGGTGAACTGGAACAGCAGCCACAGCACGGCACCGATGACGACCGCGAGCACGACGGCCCAGAAGGCGCCCTGCGGGTAGGCCTTGTCGAGGCCGAGGAAGTTCTGGAAGACGCCGTCGGGCGTGATCGCCTCCGGCTGGCGGCCGGTGCCGCCGAAGTTGAGTTGCGCGACGCCCTGCAGGTAGAGCATCACACCGAGCGAACCGATCACCTTGCCGAGCGGTGCGGCGCTGCGCAGCGGCCGGAAGACCAGGAAGTGCGCCATGAGGCCGATCAGCACCGCCATCGCGATGGCGAGCACGAACGCGACGGGCGTCGACACGCCCTCGTCGGAGAGCTTGATGCTCACCGGCACGTTCACCGTGTGCGTCGGGAGGAAGTCGAACCATGGCAGCCGCAGGTAGCCGTTGCGGCGCGCCTCGTCGAAGGTGAAGACGCCGTACATCGCGAACGCACCCTGGGCGAAGTTGATGACGCCCGAGCCGCGATACACGATCACGAGACCGGCCCCCAGCATCGCGTACAGCGAGCCGAGGCCGAGGCCTGCGAGCAGGAAGAAGATGATGTCGCTCACCTGTGCTCCGTCGAATCGGTGCTGCTGCCCCCAGCAGCGAATGGAAGCGAGGTCTCACCGGCCCCACCCCACGTGCTGGCCGGTCGTGTCCGCCGGAGCGGACGGTGTGTGGCGACCGGTGCGGCGGACGACGGGTCACGTCGTCCACCGCACCGGCTGCGCACGGGAACTGCACCCGGCCGGTGAGCCGGGTTCGACCGTGCCCGCCGGCTCGTGGCCGGCGGACACGGTCAGGGATCAGGCGTCGGGACCGGGCTTGATCTCGGTGCCGGCCACGAGGTCCAGGCCGCTGAAGCGGTCGCGGACGGGGACGAGCGCCTCGCCGTTCCACTGCGTGGCGCTGACCTCGGCGTTGCACACCGCGACGTACGGCGCGGGCGCCGTGGAGCACGACAGCGGGGTCGAGCCGAACAGGTGGTCGCCGGCGGAGGCGGCGTACTTCTCGGCCAGTGCCGCACCGGTCACCTCGCCGCCGTCGGCGGCGATCTGCGCACCGTACGACCACAGCGACATGAGACCGGTGGCCGCCTGGGTGGCGAAGCCCTTGTTGAGCTCGGCCGGGTCGAGGCCGTACTCGATCAGCTTGGTCTGGTAGATCTCGGCCTCGAAGCGGTCGCGCGGGTCCTCGATCGAGTCGATCGGGTTCAGCACGGCACCCGGGGCACCGACGAAGTAGATGCCCTTGGCGAGATCACCCGCGGCGGCCATCGCCTCGAAGTCGATGCAGGCGCCCGACAGCACCAGCGGGACCTGGTCGGGCGTCCACCCGAGACGGCCCATGCCGTCGACCCAGTTCCAGCAGTCGGCGCCCTGCGCCGAGAAGATGATCACCTGCGGGTCGAAGTCGAGGATCTCGGTGACCAGCGGGGTGACGTCCGGCGTGGCCGGCTTCACCGGCACACCGAGGCTGGTGAGGTTCGGCAGCGAACCGGCGCGCTCGGCATCGCCGGGCACCGAGCCGTTCAGCACGTCGACCGGCTTCTTCTCGAGGTCGTAGTAGCAGACCACGCCGGGAGGCGTGTCGGCCCACGGGATGCCGAGGCGCTCGATGTCACCGAACTCGGTGGTCGCGAACTCGACCAGGCCGGTGTGGACGCCGAGGCAGCCACCGCCACCACCGATCGAGTACACGCCGGGCGAGGTGAAGTCACCGACCGTGATCGGGGTGATCACGATGACCGGCAGGTCCGCGGCGGCGTAGGTCGGGAAGTGGTTGCCGAAGAAGTTGATGCTCGAGAACACCAGTTCCACGCCGTCGGCGAGCAGCTCGTTCGCGCAGCGCTGCGAGTCGTCAGGGGTGATCGCCATCTTGCAGACGACCAGCTCGATCGGACGGCCGGGCACGCCATTGGCGATGTCGGCACCGAGGCCGCCGAGCTCGTTGTTGATGTACTCGACCGTCGCCTCGGCGGCCAGCGAGAACTCGGGGAACGAACCGTTCGGGTCGCCCTCGGGGTTCTGGAAGCCGATCTTGATCGGCTCGCCCTCGGCCGCCAGCGGGCTCGCGCTCGCTGCGGTGAGGTCGGCGACGAACTTCTCCGCACCCGTGCCGTGGATCGCGTCGTCGATGCCCTCGGCACCGCCGCCACCATCGGTCGTCTCGGTCGCGGTGGTCTCGGTCGCCCCGTCCGTCTCCTCGGTCGCTGCCGTGGTCTCGGGCGCAGCGTCCGTCTCCTCGGTGGCGGCCGTCGTCTCGACCGCTGCGTCGGTGGACGGCGATTCCTCGTCGTCACCACCACAGGCGGCCGCGATCAACGCCAGACCGCAGAACAGTGCGAGCGCGGGACGCGCACGCATGCCACGTGAACTCATGGATCCCCCTTGTTTCCCCTCGTGCGCACTGGCCCCAAACCAGCCGCACCCCGAGTTTGTCAGCGATTTACTGACCGGTCAATTACTTCTGTGCGGCGGGCACCGGGACGACCCGGACCGCATGCACGGAGCGGATTCTGCTCCACGTCGTCCGCGATTCTGCGATCGGAGCACCATGGCCGGATGGAAATCGCGAACACGGACCTCCGACGCCTGCTGGCGCACGAGCAGATCCGCCAGGTGGCCGCCCGGTACGCACGCGGGGTCGACCGCCTCGACGTGGCCACGATGCGGTCGGCCTACTGGCCGGATGCGATCGACGACCACGGCGTGTACGTCGGCGACGCCATGGCCTTCTGCGACCGGGTGGTGTCGACGCACCGCCGGTTCGACTGGACGATGCACTGCATCCTGAACCACTGGATCGACGTCGTCGACGACACCACCGCGCACGGCGAGATCTACAACGTCACCCACCTGCAGAGCACCGACCGTGGCGACGGCGGCTCGAACAGCGGCACGGACGGCGGCACGGACGCCGGCGGGACGCGCGTGCTCGACACGTGGTGGGGTCGCTACCTCGACCGCTACGAGTGCCGTGACGGCGAGTGGCGCATCGCCCACCGGGTCTGCGTGCACGAGGCCACGGAGCGGCGCACGCTCGATGCCGCGATGCCGATCGCGACCGAGATGTTCCGGCAGGGATCGGCCGACCGGGACGTCGCCGGGCGCGGCTGACCCGCCCGGGCCGCGCCCGTCACTCCACTCACTCGACGCAGCCGAGGCGGGTCCAGAGCTCCGCCGGCACGCCGGCCCCCTCGCACACCCCGGCCGTGCCCAGGTTCGCGAGCGACCACGCGGCGCCGTTCCAGGACGCGACCGCGAAGAAGCCGTCGGCGAACTGGTCGTCGGGCCGACCGATCCACGTGGCCCACACTCCCGCGCACCGCAGCCCGTCGGGGGTGATGCCGTCGTAGACGGCACCCGTCTCGGTGACGATGCGCGTGAGGTCGCACGGCCCCGCGGCCGGCGTCGTCGTCGGGGGCGGTGTTGCCGCCGGCGAGACGGTGGAGGTCGTGGTGCTCGACGACGCCGGCACGGACGTCGCAGTGGTGGCGGTGGCCGAGGTCGACGGCACCGACGACGTCGACGCGCTCACGGCGATCGTGGACGACGCACCCGTGGGGGCCGCCGACGTGGTCGTGGGGCGCACCGGCGGCAGCGGCGCGACCGCGACCGTCGCCTCGGTGGCGACCCCGGACGCGGCTGTCGCCGGCGAACCGTCGTCACCGCCACAGGCCACGCCCGCGAACAGGGCGACACCGGCGGACACGGCCAGCACGCCCCGCCCCGCGCGGCCGGCCGGTCGATCCGCACCGCTGCGGCGCGGTGCCGTGTGGCGTCGGTGACCCGACAGGGTCAGCCCCGCCCGACCAGCTCGAACCCACCGACGATGCGCATCTCCGTGGCCGACCTCGCGTCGAGCAGCTGCTTCAGTTCCGCCACCCTCGCCGCGTCGCCGGCGGCGAAGGCCTCGTCGAGCGCGCCGGACAGCACCCGGGAGACGGAGTCGTACCAGGCGACCACGTCGTCGAGGTGCAGCGACGCCGGCCAGCCGACGTCGGTGCCCGTGACGGCGGCGATCGAGTCGGCCTCCTCGTGCATCCACGCGATCTCGTGCGCGGCGCGCACGGCGAGGCCGCGCAGGATCTGGTCGATCTGACCGAGCAGCACCGTGGCCGGTCCGTCCGACACGAGCGGCGCGATCGTGTCGCGCAACTCGGTCGCGATCCCGACGAGCACCTGTTCGGTGGTGGGTCGTGTGAGCATCGGGTTCCTCCTGGCGTGCGGCGTACGGGTCAGGCCGACTGCCGAGCGGCGGCGGCGAGCTGGTCGAGGACGGGGCCGAGCGCGTCGGCCGTGGGGAGCCACATGCTGTGCCCGAACTGCACCGAGTTCATGTTGAACACCGATCCGAGCAGGTGGTTCGTGCCCCGGGCGTAGGCGGCGCCACCTTCCAGCAGGCGCCGGACCGTACCGATCACGCCGAGCACGAGGAAGTACGCCACGGTGACCGGATTGACCTGGATCTCGTTCAGTCCGGTGAGCTCGCGGTAGCGGGCGCAGAACAGCTCGCACCCGGCGTCGTCGAGGAGATCGGGAGGGGCCGCCTGGGCGACCGCCTTGAAGTAGCCCATGTCCTCGCGCGGGTCACCGATCGACGCGAGCTCCCAGTCGAGGATCTCGAAGTGGCCGTCGTGGGTGAGCATCAGGTTGGCGCTCTGGAAGTCGCCGTGCATGAGGGTGAGCGGCACCGGCTCGGGTCGGTGGGCGTCGAGCCAGCCGGCCATGTAGCGCAGGATCGGCAGGTCCTCCACGTGCGCGTCCGCCGTGCGCCGCCACTCGTCGATCCGGCCCGAGACGTACTCGTCCCAGCTCGCCGGTCGCTGCATCTGCGCGGGCAGCTCGGCGATCGGGATCGCGTGGTAGCTGGCCAGCGCCTCGGCGAGACGCCCCTGCAGACCGTCGAGCGAACCACCGGACGCGGCGTACGGCAGGAACGACGTCGCCTCGCTGAAGTCCATCACGAGCGCCTTCGTGCCGAGGTGCTCGCCGGTGCCGTCGAAGAAGTGGGCCTGCGGCGTGCGGATGCCGTGGCGGTTGAGCACGCGCACGAGGTCCCACTCGAGCTCGCGGTCGGTGTGGATCAGGATCTTGTCGGCGGGCGGATCGCCGCGCAGCACGAGCGCGACGGTCCCGCCCGAGTGGGTGACGACCGCCTTCGCGAGGAGCCGGCTGTACCCGCCGGTCATCACCTCGTACGAGCTGACGCGCACGTCGCGCCACGTGGGCTGCTGGCGCGCGAGGAACTCGCCGAGCAGCTCGGGCATCTTCTCCGGTTGCAGCATCGGACCCCCCAGTCGTCGAACCGTCGAGCACGACGGTAGACGACGCCGGGAGGGCGGATCAGATCGTGGGCACCTCGACGTGACGGCCGAACACGCCCGCCATGGTGCCCATGATCTCGCCGAGCGTCGCGTACGCGTTCGCCGCGTCGATCAGCGTGGGCATGAGGTTGACCTCGGGATCGGCGGCCTCGACGGCCAACCGGGCGAGCACGTCGTCGACGACGGCCTGGTTGCGGTCGTGCTTCACCGAGTCGAGCCGCTTCAGCTGGCGGG
Source organism: Actinomycetota bacterium (assembly GCA_009704985.1). GTDB lineage: Bacteria > Actinomycetota > Acidimicrobiia > Acidimicrobiales > Ilumatobacteraceae > VFMC01. The sequence goes on from WLDE01000003.1 coordinate 43,180, forward strand.
CCTCGTCCTCGTTGGTGATCTCGAGCAGCTCGATCTGGTCCTCCTCGTTGCCCTCGGTGAACCGGTTGACGCCGACCACGATCTTCTGGCCGGCGTTGAGCTTGCGCTCGAGCTCGTAGGCGGAGTCCGCGATGCGACCCTGGAACCAGTTCTCCTCGATGCCGCGGATGCAGCCCTCGAGGATGCTGCCGCTGCCGATGTCGTCGAGGTGGGCGAAGATCTCCTCCGCGTGGCGCTCCATCTCGTCGGTCAGCTCCTCGACGAACCACGAGCCGCCGAGCGGGTCGGCGACGTGCGCGACGTTGGTCTCGTAGGCGATCACCTGCTGGGTGCGCAGCGCGATGCGCGCCGCCTTCTCGGTCGGCAGCGCGAGCGCCTCGTCCATCGAGTTCGTGTGGAGGCTCTGGGTGCCTCCGAGCACCCCGGCGAGCGCCTCGATCGCGGTGCGGACGATGTTGACCTCGGGCTGCTGCGCGGTGAGCGACACGCCGGCGGTCTGGGTGTGGAAGCGCAGCTGCATGCTCTTCTCGAGCTGCGCGCCGTAGCGCTCCTTCATCCACCGGGCCCAGATGCGGCGAGCGGCGCGGTACTTCGCGATCTCCTCGAAGAAGTCGATGTGGGCGTTGAAGAAGAACGACAGACGCGGCGCGAACGTGTCGATCGGCAACCCGGCCTGCAGCGCGAGCTCGACGTAGGCGAAGCCGTTGGCGAGCGTGAACGCGAGCTCTTCGGCAGCCGTGGAGCCCGCCTCGCGGATGTGGTAGCCGGAGATCGACACGCTGTTCCACCGCGGCATCTCCGCTGCGGTGAACGAGATGGTGTCGCGCACGAGCCGCATGCTCTGGCGTGGCGGGAACACGAACTCCTTCTGCGCCTGGTACTCCTTGAGGATGTCGTTCTGCAGCGTGCCGCCGAGGCGGCTGCGGTGCACGCCGGCCTTCTCGGCCTGGGCGATGAACATCGCGAAGATCGCGGCCGCCGGCGAGTTGATCGTCATCGACGTCGTGATCGACCCGAGGTCGATGCCGGCGTACAGGTCCTCCATGTCGGCGAGCGTGTCGATCGCGACACCGCAGCGGCCGACCTCGCCGAGCGACATCGGGTCGTCGCTGTCGAGCCCGAGCAGCGTCGGCATGTCGAACGCGGTGGACAGGCCGTCGCCGCCGGACTTCAGGATCTCCTTGAAGCGCCAGTTCGTGTCCTCCGCGGTGCCGAAGCCGGCGAACATGCGCATCGTCCAGAGCTTCGAGCGGTACATCGACGCGTGCGGGCCGCGCGTGTACGGGTACTGGCCGGGGTACTCCCCCGAGCCGTCCGCCGGCCCGTAGACCGGCTGGAGGGGGATGCCCGACATCGTGCTGTAGTCGGCTTCGCGGAGGCGGGCGCCGTCGAACGCCTGCTGCCACAACTCTCGGGGGGTGCTCATGGCTCCGTACTCTACGGAGCCATGGCCTTCACGTTCGATCTGGCGCAGACCGATCATCTGCTCACCACCACCCGAGCCGTCCGCAAGCGACTCGACCTCACCCGTCCGGTCCCGCGCGAGCTGATCGAGGACTGCATCCGCATCGCGGTGCAGGGACCCGCCGGCGGCAACGTCCAGATGTGGCGATGGCTGGTGGTGGACGACCCGGAGAAGAAGGCGGGCATCGCGGAGCTGTACCGCCGCGCGTACGAGCCCTACATCGAACGCCAGCGGCAGGCGGTGGTCGAGGCCGGCCGGCGCGACGCGAACGCGATCATGTCCTCGAGCGACCACCTCGCAGAGGTGCTCCACGAGGTCCCGGCGATGCTCATCCCCTGCTACATCGGCGCCCCGAGCCCGGACCTCACCCAGGGTGCGCTCGCCGGTCTGTACGGCAGCGTGCTGCCCGCCGTGTGGAGCTTCATGCTCGCCGCACGCAGCCGTGGCCTCGGCACGGCGTGGACCACGCTGCACCTCGCCTACGAGCGCGAGGCGGCCGAACTGCTCGGCATCCCCGAGCACGTCGCCCAGGTCGCGATGACGCCGGTCGCGTACTACACCGGCGACGACTTCAAGCCGGCGTCGCGCCTGCCCGTCGAGAAGGTCACGTACTACAACGGCTGGAAGCAGCGATGACCGGCGGCGCACGCGGCACCGACGACGCCGCGGTCGCCGAGCTCGAGGCGTTCATCGCATCCGAGATCGACGCCGGTGCGTCGCTCGCCGCCCAGTACGCGATCGCGATCGATGGCGAGGTGCACGCCACCGGCACCTTCGGGGCGGCCACCGACGAGCACCGCTTCACGATCTTCAGCGCGACCAAGACGATCGTGGCCATGGCGCTGCTCCCCCACCTGGCGGACGGCTCGCTCGACCTCACCCAGCGGGTGGCCGAACTGCTCCCCGAGTTCGGCGAGCGCGGCAAGCACGACGTCACCGTGCTGCAGTTGCTCACGATGCAGGGCGGGTTCCCGCAGGCGGTCATGTCGCCCGATCGATGGGGCACCAGCGCCGGTCGACGCGAGCAGTTCGCGCAGTGGGAGCCGGAGTGGCCGGCGGGTACGCGCACCGAGTACCACCCGGTCTCGGCCCACTGGGTGATCGGCGAGCTGATCGAGACCCTGTCGGGCCGGCCGTTCCACGAGGTCGTGCACGAGCGCGTCACGGCGCCGGCCGGCGCGGATCCCGTGCTGGTCCCCGGCGCGCTCGACGCGCCGGTCGTGCCGGTGCGGTCGCTGGGGACGCACCCCGGCTACGGCGACGACGTGCTGCCGTCGCTCGTCGAACTGTTCGGCCGGCGCGAGCACGTGCCGCTGGTGACGATCGGCCCGGAGGCGTTGCTGTCGATGAACCACCCGAAGGTCCAGGCGGCCTGCATCCCCGGCGGTGGCGGTCGCGCCCGCGCGGTCGACGTCGCCCGGGTGTACCAGCGCTTCCTCGCCGACGACTCGCCGTGGATGCGCGACGCCGTCGGCACCATCCGCAACGCGAGCGTCAGCGCGAGCGACGGGCTGCCGTCGAACCGCACGATCGCCGGGGTGGTGTCGGGCCGCGACGGCCTCCACCGTCAGCGCTGGATGCCCGCCGCGCCGCGGGCGTTCGGTCACGCGGGCGCCGGTGGCCAGCTCTGCTGGGCCGATCCGGACACCTCGCTGTCGTTCTGCTTCCTGCACGACACCCTCCAGCTCGACCCGCGCGTCGAGCTGCCGCGCATCACACGGCTCAACGAGCTCGCGCTCGCCTGCGCCGCTCGATGACGCAACTCGTCGGCGAGCCGCACGACGCACGCCTTCGCAGCGGTCTCGTCGCCGGGCTCACCGCGTACCTCCTCTGGGGTGCGCTCACCCTCTACTGGAAGCTGCTCACCGATTTCGACGCGTTCGAGCTCGTCGGCTGGCGGATCGCGAGTGCCGCGCTGATCATGGCCGCCGTGCTGACCGCCAGCCGGCGATGGGTGCACCTGAGGCCGGTGCTGCGCGACCGCCGGCTCCTCGGCCGTGTCACGCTCGCCGCGGTGCTGCTCACCTGCAACTGGTCGGCGTACGTGTACGCCGTGGTGCACGACCGGGTGATCGAGACCGCGCTCGGCTACTTCATGGCACCGCTCGGCACGATGGCCGTCGGCATCGTGGTGTTCCACGAGCCGGTGCGACGGCTGCAGCGCGTCGCGATCGCGCTGGGGGTCGCGGCGGTCGTGCTGCTCTCGGTCACCTACGGGCGCGTGCCGTGGGCGGCCGTGGTCCTCGCCACCACGTGGAGCCTGTACGGCTGGCTCAAGAAGGAGGTGCCGCTCACGCCGCTCGAGAGCATGGCGGCCGAGTCGTTCGTGGTGCTGCTGCCCGCCGTCGTGGTCGCGTCCGTGTTCGCCGGACGTGCGGGCTCCATCCCGTCCACCGCGTCCGCCGGTGAGCTGGTGCTCGTGCTGCTCACCGGCGTCGCCACGGTGGTGCCGCTGATGCTGTTCGCCTGGGCGGCACCGCGCGTGCCGCTCACCGTGCTCGGCCCGATGCAGTACCTGATCCCGACGATCAACTTCCTGCTCGGCTGGCTCGTGTTCCACGAGGAGCTCACGCTGTGGCGGGTGATCGGGTTCGTGCTGGTGTGGATCGGACTCGTGCTCGTCACCGTCGACACGGTGGCACGGGCCCGGTCCGTGAGCGCGCCGACCACCTGACGGCCGCACCCTCCGTGACGGAACCCGGGCGACCGGCACGGTCGAGGGCAACGGGTCCGCGACGAGGAAGGAGACGGCCCATGTCCATCGCCCGCATCGCGTCCGTCCTCGGCCTCATGGCGCTGGGCGTGATGGCGTGCTCCGAGGAGGGGTTCGATCCCAGGTCCGTCGCGGAGCAGGGCATCCGCGACCAGATCATGATCGAGCTCGACCTCGAGAGCGAGGTGGTGTGCACCGAGCCCGCCGACACGGCCGTCGGCACCACGTTCACGTGCGAGGCCACCGACGCCGACGGCAAGGTGTACCGCTTCGTCGCCGAGATCCTCCCCGACGAGATCGTCGGCACCCGTCTCGCCCGCGTCTGAGGCGTGCCGCGCCCGATGGGCGCCTCTCCTCCGCGTCCCGACCGGGACGGGTCAGACCGACAGCACCGTGCAGGCGCTGATGCCCGGTGCGCCGTACACGTGGGTGAACGCCGTCGTGGCGTTCTCCACCTGGCGCGCCCCGGCACGACCCTGGAGTTGCAGCACGCTCTCGTACACCTGACGCAGGCCCGAGGCGCCGATGGGTTCACCGTTGGCGATGCAGCCGCCGTCGGTGTTGATCGGCAGGCGACCACCGATCGAGGTCTCACCGAGCTGGATCATCTTCTCCTGGTCGCCGTCGGCGCACAGGCCCGTCTCGGCCATGTGCATGATCTCCGCGCCGCTCTCGGTGTCCTGCACCTGGGCGAGCGAGATCTCGTCGGGTCCGATGCCCGCCTGCTCGAAGGCACCCTTGGCCGCAGCGACACTCGGGCTGTCGCCACGCTCGGGCGAGAGCCACGAGTTGAACACCTCGAAGCTGCCGAACGGACGGCTGCGCAGCACCGCCGACTTCAGGTACACCGGCTTCGAGGTGTAGTTCGTGGCGAGGTCCGCGCGGGTGAGCACGAGCGCGACCCCACCCTCGCCCGGCGAGCAGAACATGTACTGCGTGAGCGGATCGCTCAGCATCTGCGCGTTGAGCACCTCGTCCTCGCTCATCGGCTTGCGGCGCCAGGCGTTGTCGTTCTTCGAGCCGTTCTCGAAGTTCTTCACCGCGACCTTCGCGAGCGTGGAGCGGGTGATGCCGTACTGGTGCATGTAGCGCTGGATCTTCATGCCGAAGAACTGGGTGGTGAGCATGAGACCGGTGTCGCCGTACCACTTCTGCAGCCCGAAGTCGGCGGGGTCGGGATCGAAGGCACCGCGCGGGTGCTTGTCGAACCCGATGGCCATGACGACGTCGGCGGCACCCGCCTTGATCGCGTTGTAGGCGCTGATGAGCGCGCTGCCGCCCGTGGCGCAGCCGTTCGCGACGTTGATGAACGGCAGGCCGGTGAGGCCGAGCATGCTCACCATCGTGTCGGCGTTGCCCGCGGCCGACGAGCCGCCGAACGCGTACTGCACCTGGGTCCAGTCGATGCCGGCGTCGGCCATCGCCGCGCGTGCCGCCACTGCGCCCTGCTCCATGCCGGAGAGGTCGTGGCGACCGAAGGGGTGGATGCCGATGCCGACGATGGCGACGTCGCTCATGAGGAGGCTCCGTTCTGCGAGCTGGTGACGGGTGCGAAGGCGTAGGTGAGGACCTCACGGCCCTCGGCGTCGGTGGTGAACGGCACGACGACGAGTTCCATCTCCATGCCGATCCGCAGCGTCGCCGGATCGTTGACGGTGAGCCGCGACTCGACGATCACCTCGCCGCGGTGTTCCGGGTCGGCGAGCTGGACGTAGCCGACGCCGTACGGCACGAAGTCCTTCGGGCTCTCGGTGCCGATGTACGGCGGGTTCTTGGGCGGGAAGCCCTGGATCGTCCAGCTCCACAACGTGCCGCGCCGCGGGAGCAGCACGTCCTCCACCACCCGTGATGCGGTCTTCGGGCACGCACTCGTGCGCGGGAACACCGTGACACCGCTCTCGGGGAAGTGGCTCCCGATGAGCTGCGGTTCGTCGGAGGGCCAGGTGAACACACCCTCGGCGACCAGTACCTGTTCTGCCATGGGCCGATCCTCGCACGAACGTCATCGCACGTACGATCCGTGGCACTGCAACCCGAGGTCGCGGCCCCGACGCGACCCGCCCCCGCGATCGGAGCGACCATGCGATGGACCGTGCACGGTGAGCGTGTCATCTACGACAGCCCCTGGGTGCGCCTGGCGCTGACCGACGTCGAGATCCCCGGTGGTCCGCGCTTCGACCATCACGTCGTGCGGATGCCGGCGGAGGCGGCCGGCACGGTCGTGCACGACCCCGATCGCGGCGTGCTGCTGCTGTGGCGGCACCGCTTCACCACCGACACGTGGGGCTGGGAGGTGCCGGCCGGCCGGATCGACGAGGGCGAGACACCGGTGGCCACCGCGGAGCGCGAGGCGCTCGAGGAGACCGGTTGGCGGCCCGGGCCGCTGCGTCACCTGGCGACGTACTTCCCGCACAACGGCACGAGCGACGCCACGTTCCACCTCTTCGCCGCCGACGGGGCCACCCACGTCGGTCCGCCGAGCGATCCCTCGGAGAGCGAGCGGGTGGAGTGGGTCCCCGTGGAGGTGCTGCGTCAAGAGACCCGTGCCGGACGTGTCGGCGACGGACTGTCGTTGACGGCACTGCTGTGGTGGTTCACGTTCGATCTCTGACGAGGGTGCGTCACCGGAGGTTCGAGGAATCGTCAAGACGTGCCGATGCACACTCGTCGGGTCCGGGAGGACGGACCCGGAAGGGAGAACCCAGTGAAGAAGACCCTGACCGCGGCGATCGCCTCGCTCGCGCTGTTGACGGCCGCCTGCGGCGGTGACGATGGGGGCGGCGACCAGTCGAAGGTCGCCGACGAGATGCTCGAGATGGCGGATGCCGAGGGCATCGCGCTCGAGGAGGACTGCGTCCGCGAGGTCGCGGCCAAGCTCAGCGACGACGACGCCGCTGCGCTGCTGAAGAGCCTCGGCACGGACGAGGAGCCCGACATCAGCGCCGACGCCGACGCCCTCGCGGAGGAGATGTTCGGCTGCATCGAGACCGACGCCCTCGTCGACCAGATGATGGAGCAGATCGGCAACCAGCCCGGCATGGACCAGGACTGCGTGCGCGAGGTCCTCGACGGGCTCAGCACCGACGACCTGTCCGAGATCGCCAACTCGTCCGGGGACATGTCGAGCGACGTCATGGGCGATCTGATGAACGACATCATCCCCTGCATGAGCGCCGGCGGCTGACCACCACCTGACCACCACCTGACCACCACCTGACCACCACCTGACCGGTCACGACCGGTCCGACCGAGACCTGACGGCGACGGCCGTCCGCCCACGGGCCGGCGGGCGGCCGTCGTCCGCGTCAGCGGGACGCGCCCGGCTGCATCAACGTGCCGGCGAGGAACCGCTTCAGGACGGCGACCGCGTCGGCGTGACGCACGGAGTCGCCGGTCTGGTTGCTGAACCGCGCGAGACCGGAGAGCACCGCGTTCAGGAGGTCCTCGAGCGCCTCCACCGTGATGCCGTCCTGGAGCTCACCACGTGCCTTCGCGTCGGTGGCGAGACGTCGCAGGAAGCCGCTCGACACGGCGTTGGACGCGCGGAGCAGTTCGCGCAACTCGGGGTGCCGTTGCGACTCGCTCGCCACGCCGACCACGAACCCGGCGATCGACGGATCCTCGCGGTTCAGCTCCACGGCGGTGTCGAGCACGGCGCCGAACCGCGGCACCAGCGAGTCGAACGGCGCGATCGCCTTCTCGAAGGCGCCGTAGACGATCTCCTGCACCTCGGCGTACACGGCCACGTACAGATCGGCCTTCGAGGGGTAGTAGTGGTAGATCGCGCCGGTGGTGATGCCCGCCGCGTCGGCGATGTGGCGGTTCGTGGTCGCGTCGAAGCCGTCGCGTGCGAACGCCCGTCGCGCCACTTGCAGCAGCCGCTCGCGCGTCTCCGCGGACGCGACGTCCTTCGGGCGACCCAGCCGCTTGGCCGGCGGCGCAGCGGCCGAGCGCGGCATCAGGAACCCGTTCCGTCCGCCGCCCGTCGAGGTCCGGGGTCGACCGGGATGCCGAAGCGCACGCGGTTGTGCGCGTGGGCGAGGTGCTGCAGCGAGAAGGCGGACCGCAGGGCGGTCCACTGGCCCTGCGCCTCGAGCGTCTGGTTCACGCTCTCCTTCGCGAGCTTGAGCGCGAAGCTCGGGCGCTTCGCCATGCGGCCGGCCATCGACATCACGAACGGCCGCAGCTCGGCGGCGGGCACCACGTGGTTCACCATGCCCAGACGGTGCGCCTCCTCGGCGGTCACCCAGTCGCCCGTGAACAGCAGTTCCTTGGCCTTGCGCGCACCCCACTCCCACGGGTGGGCGAAGTACTCGACGCCGTTCACCCCCATGCCGACGACCGGGTCGCTGAACAGCGCGTCGTCCGACGCCACGATGACGTCGGCCACCCACAGCAGCATCAACCCACCGGCGATGGTCTTGCCCTGCGCTGCGGCGATGAGCGGCTTGGGGATGTTCCGCCACCGCCAGCACATCTGGAAGTAGACCTCCTCCTCCCAGGCCATGTGGCCCTCCTGCCCCTCGCGGCCGTAGCCGCCGTGGGTGGAGACGAGGTCGAACTCGCGGTGGCTCTCGGTGTCGCGCATGTCGTGGCCGCTGCAGAAGTGCGGCCCGTCGGCCTGCAGCACGATCACCTTCACGTCGCTGCGACGCGAGGCGTCGTCGAACGCCGCGTTCATCTCGTACGTCATGCGCTTGTTCTGCGCGTTGCGGCTCTCCGGGCGGTCGAGCGTGACGACCGCGATGCCGTGGTCGCCGGGGTCGACCACCTCGTAACGGATGGTCTGGAGGGCGTCGAGCGAGACGCTCATGAGGGCTCCTTCGCGGGGTCGAGCTCGCGGAACGTGAGATGCAATCCTGACAGCCCGCGCAGCGTCATCGACAGCTCGCGGTGCGTCGGCTGCTCGGCGGTCGTGTCGATCGCCCAGTCCGTCGCCCTGCCGAGGAGCGTCTCGAACGCGATCCGACCCTCGCTGCGGGCCAGCGCGGCCCCCGGGCAGAAGTGCGGACCCTGCCCGAAGGCGAGGTTCGTGCGGGCGTTCGCCCGCGCGGCGTCGAACCGGTCGGCCGTCGGATACTTCGCCTCGTCGCGGTTCGCGCAGCCGTACATCATCATGAGGATCGACCCGGCCGGGATCGCGACGCCTCCCACCTCCACGTCGACCTTGGCCACGCGGGGCAGCATCTGCACCGGGCTCTCCAGGCGCAGCGCCTCCTCCACCAGTCCGGGGATCAGCGAGTGGTCGGCGGCGACGGCCGCCATCTGCTCGGGGTGCTCGATGAGCAGCAGCATGCCGGCGGCGATCATCTTCGTGGTCGTCTCGTTACCGGCCACGAGCAGCTGCTCGATCACACTGAGCAGCTCGGGCATGTCGAGCCGCTCGCCGGCCCGGTCGCCGCTGTCGAAGCGGGCGTGGACGAGGTCGCTCAGCAGGTCGTCACGCGGATCGTCCTCGCGCTCGCGACACCGTTCGGCCATGTAGTGCTGCATCTCCACCCGGCTGCGCGCGCACTCCAACTGCTGCTCGGGGGTCAGCAGACCCGACAGCGGTGCCACCGAGTCGTCGCTCCACTTCTTGAAGCGCGGCATGTCGGCGCGGTCGACCCCGAGCGCGTCGGCGATCACCGTGAGCGGGAGGCCGACGGCGAACTCGGTGACGAGCTCCACCCGGCCGCGCCCGATCCAGGCGTCGACGAGGTCGTTCGCGATCGTGCGGATCTCCTCCTCGAGCTGGGCCACGCGCTTGGGCAGGAACGCCTTGTTCACCAGCGCACGGAACTGGGTGTGCACCGGCGGGTCGGCGGTGAGCAGGGTGCTGACGCGGCCGTAGCCCTCGGCCTCGATCGCGCGCAGCTCCTCGCTCGGCGGACCGGAGACGAACGAGTTGCGCATGTCGCTCGAGAACCGCTCGGTGTCGCGCACGACGGAGAGCACGTCGTCGTAGCGGCTCACGACCCAGAAGCCCATCGGCGTCTGGTGCACCGGGGCCTCCTCGCGGATGCGCCGGTAGAAGTCGTAGGGGCAGGCGAGGACGTCGGGCGAGACGAGGATCTCGTCGGTCACGCTCATGGGTTGCTCCTCCTGTGTCAGGTGCTGCCGGACTCGCGGTAGTCGCCGAACTGCTTGTCGCGTTCGGACAGCGCGGTGGTGACGCCCTTCGCGAACTGGGCGAAGTACTCACGCGAACTGCGCTGGTGGAAGCCGAGTGCGTTGATGTCCGCGGTGGCGCGCATGCCGTCGCGCATGCCCATCGCCTCCATCGCCCGGTGCACCACGCGCTTGTTGAGCGCCTGGAGGTCGGGCGGCACCTTGGCCACGCGAGCGGCGATGGTGAGCACTTCCTCCTCCAACCGATCGGCGGGGAACGCCCGGTTCGCGAAGCCGGCCTCCACCGCCTCGGTGCCGGTCATCGAGTCGCCGGTCAGCATCGCCTCCATCGCCCGCCGCATGCCCAGGAGCCACACGTGCCAGGCCATGTCCGGCGAGCTCATGCTGCGAACGGGCGGATAGCCGATCTGCGCGTCCTCGGCGACGTACACCAGGTCGCACGCGGTGGCGAGCTCGGTGCCGCCGGCGAGGCAGAACCCGTGCACCTGGGCGATGACCGGTGTCGCCAGGTCCATCATCTCGAACCAGCCCTGCAGCACGTGGCGGGCCCAGCCACCGTCGGCGCGGGTGATGCCCCACGGCAGCGGTTCGTCCGGATCCTGGGCGAGGTCGTACCCGGCCGAGAAGCACGGCCCGGCCCCGCGGATGACGATCACCCGCACCTCGGGATCGGCGTCGGCGCGGCGGAGCTCGGCGAAGAGCTGGGTTCGCAGACCGTTGGACAGCGCGTTGCGCTTGCCGGGGCGGTTCAGGGTGAGGCGTCTCACCTGCGGTGCCGGGTCGTCCGCGAGGACGAGGACCGGGGTCTCGGCAGGGATCGTGTCGTCAGCCAATGGTCCGGCTCCCCTCCCAGTAGGGCGCTCGCAGCGCCTTCTTGTTGATCTTCCCCATCGCGTTGCGGCCGACCGTGCTGACGATCTCCACCGTGCGCGGGCACTTGTACCCGGCGAGCTTCGAGCGGCACAGGCCGATCAACTCGTCGGCGGTCGGTGGGTCGGCGGGATCGAGCGGCACGACGAGCGCCTTCACCGCCTCGCCGAGGTCGGCGTCGGGGACGCCGATCACGGCCACGTCGGCGACCTTCGGGTGTTCGACGATCACGGCCTCGGCCTCGGCCGGGTAGATGTTCACGCCGCCGGCCACGATCATGTCGCTGAAGCGGTCGGTGATGTACACGTAGCCGTCGGTGTCCACGTAGCCGATCTCGCCGATGGTGAACACACCGGGACGCAGGTGGGCGCGCGCGGTCTTCTCGGGATCGTTGGGGTACACGATCCCGCGACCCGTGGAGTCCTCGAAGTAGAGGCGCCCCTCCTGGCCCGGCGGGAGCTCCTGGTCGTCGTCGCCCACCACGATCGCCCGCGTGAACGGCGGGATCACGCGCCCCACGCTCCCCGGATGGGCGAGCCACTCCTCGCTGCCGATGTTGCAGATCGTGCCGACCTCGGTGGCGCCGTACGCGTCGTTGAAGATCGGTCCGAACCACTGGATCATCTGGTGCTTCACGTCGATCGGACAGGCCGCACCCGTGTGGGCGACGAGCCGCATCGAGCTCACGTCGTACCGGGCCTTCACCTCGGCGGGCAGCTCGAGCATCCGCTTGAAGTGCGTGGGCACCATCACCGTCGTCTCGCACCGGTACGTGTCGATGAGCCGCAGCACCTTCTCGGCGTCGAAGCGGCCGAGCACGACCACGGGAGTGCCTGCCGCCAGGATGCGCATGCCCGACAGCGGGCCGGTGTGGTACATCGGCCCGACGACCAGGTGGGTGCCGAACGTCGCGAACCGGTTCTGCTGCAGCGCCGCGACGTGCTCGACGACGGTGGCCCCGCCGGCGAACATCGTCGGCGCGAGGTCCACGCCCTTGGGGAAGCCCGTCGTGCCGCTCGTGTACATGAGGTTGGGTCGCGGCGAGACGTCGCGCGGCGGCTCCGCGTCCGACGACGCAGCCAGCCAGGTCTCCCAGGCCTCGGCGCCGTGGCCTGCCGCATCGGGGCTGCGCCAGGCGATCACCCGTGGCACGCCGGCCTGGCGGGCCGCCTCGATGCCACGCTCGAGGTTCTCCGGACCGACGAAGAGCACCTTGGTCTGCGAGTCGCGCAGGATGTACGCGGCCTCGTCGGCGTTCAGGTGGAAGTTCACCGGCACCGAGCTCGCGCCGGCGAGCAGTGCCCCGAGGTGCGCGAGCACGACCTCGACCGCGTTCTCCGCGTACACCGCCACCCGCCGGGCCGCGCCCAGATCGGCCGCGTGCAGGCCGTTGGCGACCCGGTTCAGGACGTCGTCCACCTCCGCCCAGCGCATCGCGACCCGGTCGTCGCGCAGGGCGAGCTCGTCGGGCCGCTCGCGCGCCCGGTCGACGGCGATCAACGCCATGGTGCAGGTACCCCCTCTCGCCGCGGCTGGCGGCGTGAGGACGAATCTAACCGAGTGGTCAATTCGGGGTCGTCATCGAGCGCTCACGAGCGGACCCCGGACGCGGCAGGGCCCGCCCCGGAGGGCGGGCCCTGCACCGACGGACGTCGGGAGCGAGGTCAGCTCGCGGGGGTGTAGACCCCCGTGGTGCCCTCCACGTCGATCACGTCACCCTGGTCGACGAACACCTGGTTCGCGGCGTCCCAGGAGATGATCTGCGTGCCCTCGGCGATGAAGCCGTCACCGGCGTTCATCACGGCGGACAGACCCTCGCGGAACAGCGACGGGGTGAAGTCGATGTTGCGGGCGGCGTTGATGATGCAGGCCCGGGTGATGCCCTCGGGGCAGTCCTCGGCCGCCTTCTTCAGCGTGGCCACCGTCATCTCACCGGCGAGCCAACCGGCCACGGCGATGCCGGCCGGGTTCGCGTCGGCGTTCACCGAGGTGAAGGCCTCGAGGTAGGTCGAGACGGCCGGCAGCGACGCGTTCTCCGGGTTCGCCACGTCGACCAGGTTCGACGACGTGAGCACACCGTCACCGCCGGCGCCGGCAGCGCCGAAGAACAGCTGGTTGGCGCAGGTCGCGGTCTGGTACACGGCCGGGGCGAAGTCGGGGTTGGCCGCCTTCACGTTGCCGAGCTCGGTCATGAACGCGATGCACTGGGCGCCCAGCGGCACGGCGAGCACGATGTCCGGGTTCGCCGCGGCGATGTTGGTGAGCTGACCCGACGGTGCACCGGAGTCGGTGACGTCGATGGTCTCCTCGGCGACGAGCTCGATGCCGAACTCCTCGACCTGGGCCTTGAACGCCTCGGCGTAGGCCTGTCCGAACTCGTTGTTCACGTAGAAGAGCGCGGCGGTCGCGACGTCGGGGTTCTCGCCGGTCGCGTACTCCAGGAACACACGGGACTCCACGGCGTAGGGCACGAGGAGACCGGTCGTCCACGGGTACACGTCCACGGCACCCCAGCTCGGCGCGCCGGTGGCGGCCCACAGCTGCGGGACGCACAGGGCGTTCATGTCGGCCTGGATCGCGGCGTTGTTCGGCGAGCCGATGATGCCCGACAGCAGGGCGACCTCGTCGTCGAACACCAGCGAGTCGACGTTGGTCTTGGTGATGTCGGCCGTGTACTGGTCGTCCTTGACGATCGGCACCAGGGTCTGGCCGTTCACGCCGCCCTCGGTCGCGTTGATGTAGTCGAAGTACGCCTGGAAGCCGTCGGCGAAGGGCGCGAAGAGCGCCGCCGGGCCGCCGGTGAGCGGGATCGACGTCCCGATCTTGATGTCACCCTCGATCACGGCGTTGGCGGCATCGGGATCCTCGCACGCCTCCGTGTCCACGACGAACGCGTTCTCGTCGGTCGCGGGCGCGGTGGTGTCCGCGGCGGTGTCGGCGGGCGCCGTCGTGTCGGCGGCGGGCTCGGTGTCGGCCGGCTCCGTGTCGGCGGGTGCCGTGGTCTCGGCAGCTGCCGTGGTCGGCGTCGCCGCGTCGGTGGTCGACGTCTCGTCGTCGCCACCGCAGGCTGCGGCGGCCAGCGCGGCGACGACGAAGACCGCCATCAGTCGCTTGTGGGCCATGTTGGCTTCTCCCCCTCTGGTTGTTGGTTCTGATGGGTGCCCTGTCGGCGGGATCACCCGGAGACGACGGTAGTCGGCGGCTGCGGCTCCTGCGCGTTCGCGACCGTGGGCAGGGCCGGAGGCCGGGGCAGCACGCGCACGACCTTCGCCCTCGCCTTGCGCAGCAGACCGACCGCACCGAACGGCGCGACGAACACGATGACGATGAGCAGCACGCCGAACACGATCCCGCCGAGACCTCCGATGCGGGTGCCCTCGAACAGACCGAGGACGCCGTTGCCCTCGCCCACACCGCTCGCCCAGTCACGGACGTAGACGAAGATGAAGGCGCCGACGAGCGGACCCCAGGTGCTGCCGGCACCGCCGAGCACGACCATCACGAGCAGGAAGATCGACCCGAAGAGGGTGAAGAACTGCACGACCGGCTCGACCAGCGTGAGCTTCATGGCGAAGATGCTGCCCGCGATGCCGGCCATCGCGGCCGACAGACCGAACACCAGGGTCTTCACCGCGGCGAGGTTCACGCCCATCACGGCAGCGGCGGTCTCGTTGTCGCGCACCGCGACCATCGACCGGCCGAATCGGCTGCGGATCATGCTGCTCGCGATCAGCGTGCAGATCACGAACACCACGAGCGACATCCAGAAGAACCACTTGCCGAGATCGGCCCGGCCGTCGAACGGCGTCCACGACGGCGGCAGGTAGCTGAGCCCCTTGATGCCGATGGGACCACCGGTCAGCCACGCCAACCGGTCCCAGTTCAGGAGCTGGGTGAAGGTGGTCGCGAGCGCGATGCTCACGAGCGCCAGGTACACGCCCTTCAGCCGGAGCGCCGGGAGGCCGACGACCATGCCCACGGCGAAGCACAGCACGATCGACACCGGGAAGGTCCAGCCGGGCGTCCAGCCGTACTGGCCCACGAGCACGGCCGACGTGTAGGCGCCGAGGCCGAAGAAGGCCGAGTGACCGAGCGAGATCTGGCCCGTCACACCGACCAGCAGGTTGAGCCCGACCGCGGCCGTGGCGAACAGCAGCATGTCGGTGAGCTGGCCGATGCCGGAGCGGTTCCAGGTGAGACCCGCCCGGATGAAGAAGAGGGCGACGAGCCCGAACAGCACGAGCTGTCCGACGCGGTGCCACGCAGAGCCACGACGAACGTCCTTGGGCCAGGCCATCACACACGCTCCACACGTTGCGAACCGAACAGACCGGACGGTCTGACGAGGAGGACGACGAGGATGATCGCGAACACGACCGAGAGCACCATCCCGCCGCCGAGGAAGTTGACGTACCCGACGATGTAGGCCTGGATGAGCCCGATCGCCAGGCCACCGACCACAGCGCCCAGCGGCGAGTCGAGGCCACCGAGGATCGCCGCTGCCGACGCGAACACGAACGGGCCGAGCATGAGGGCCTGGCTCAGGCCCGCCTGCGGGGCGAGGAGCGCCGCTCCCAGGGCACCGATGGCACCCGACACGCCCCAACCGATGGCCAGGATCCAACCGACACGGATGCCGACCAACCGGGACGAGTCCTGGTTGTTCGCGACGGCGCGCATCGCGAGACCGATCTTGGTCTTGGTGAACAGCGCCCACAGGAGCGCGAGCAGCACCAGCATCACGAGGAAGATGCCGACCCGCTCCCACCGCACCGCGGCGCCGAAGAGACGGAAGAAGTCGTCCTCACCGTCGGGGAACAGGCTGGCCAAGCCCCGGGGATCGACGCCCCACACCGCGACCGCGAGCTGGTTGATCAGCAGGAACAGACCGATCGCTGCGACGAGCACGCCGCCGGGGTTCTTGTGCTCGAGCGGGCGGATCACGACCCGCTCGATGCCGACGCCCATCACGAAGCCGACGACCATCGACAGCAGGATCGACAGCCACAGCGGCAGGCCCGACAGCGTGAGCGTGCTCGCGACGAACGCGCAGAACATGCCCATCTCGCCCTGGGCGAAGTTGAGCTGTCCCGAGCCGCGGAACACCACCACGAGGGCGAGGGCCAAGAGCGCGTAGATCGATCCGGCGGCGAGGCCGTCGACGGTGCGCTGGATGAACAGTTCGAAGCTGTTGGCGAACATGTGGTCACACCCCGAGGTACGCGGCTTGGATGGTTTCGTCGGCCTGGAGCTCGGCCGCCGTGCCACTGGCCACGATCCGGCCGGTGTCGAGGACGTAGGCGCGATGCGCGATCTTCAGCGCCAGGTTGGCGTTCTGCTCCACGAGCAGCACCGCCATCCCGGACTCCTGGTTCAGTTCGGTGATCCGTGCGAACAGGTCCTGGGTGATGATCGGGGCGAGGCCGAGGCTCGGCTCGTCGCACAGCAGCAGCTTCGGGCGGCTCATCATCGCCCGGGCGATCGCCAGCATCTGCTGCTCACCTCCGCTCAGGCTGCCGGCCTTCTGCTCGCGGCGCTCGGCGAGTCGCGGGAACACGCTGTACCAGCGGTCGAGGTCCTCGGTGACCTTGCTCGAGCGCGTGAACGCGCCGACCATCAGGTTGTCGTGCACGGTGAGGTCGCTGAACGTGCCGCGCCCCTGAGGCACCTGGGCGACGCCCAGTCGCACGATCGCGTCGGGGCTCAGCTTGGTGAGCTCGTGGCCGGCGAAGTCGACGGTGCCACCTCGCGGCATGGTGCCGGAGATGGCGCGCATCGTGGTGGTCTTGCCGGCACCGTTGGCGCCGAGGATCACGACGATCTCGCCGTCGCCGACGGTGAAGTCGATGCCCTGCAGGACCTGGACGGGTCCGTAGCTGGCGGTGAGTCCGCTGACGGTGAGCATCAGACCTCGGTTCCCAGGTAGGCGGCGATGACGTGCGGGTCGTTGCGCACCTCGTGCGGCGTGCCCTCGGCGATCTTGCGGCCGAACTCCATCGCCACGACCTTGTCGCTGATGCCCATCACCATGCTCATGTGGTGCTCCACGAGCAGCACCGTGAGGCCGAACTGGTCGCGCACGTCGTGGATGGTCTCGCTCAGCTCGTCGACCTCGCTGTGGGTGAGCCCGCTCGCCGGCTCGTCGAGCAGCAGCAGACTCGGCTTGGCGGCGAGCGCCCGGGCGATCTCCAGTCGCTTCAGCGTGCCGAACGGCAACCCCATCGCCGGCCGGTACGCGAGTGGTGCGAGACCGAGGCGGGCGAGGATCTCGAACGCCTCTGCCTCCATCCGCTTCTCCTCGCTGCGCACACCGATCCGCAGCGCCGAGCGCACGAAGCCCACGTTGCCGGTGCAGTGCGCGCCGGTCATCGTGTTCTGCAGCAGCGTCATCGTCGGGAACAGGGCGAGGTTCTGGAAGGTGCGGGCGATACCGAGCCGGGCGATGCCGTGGGCCGGCACGTCGAGCAGGTCCTGCCCGCGGTACAGCACCTTGCCCTCCGTCGGCTCGTAGATGCGGCTGACGACGTTGAACATCGTCGTCTTCCCGGCGCCGTTGGGGCCGATGAGCCCGCAGATCTGCCCTTCGTCGATGTCGAACGACAGCCCGGCGAGTGCCTGGATGCCACCGAAGCGCACCGACACATCCTGGACCTGGAGCACACTCACGCGAACATCACTCCCCCTCTGGACCATCCGTCAACGGCGGGGTCGTCGATCCGACCCGGCCCGTGGCGGTGTGACAGTAGTCGGGCACGCGCGACGTGGAAAGCCAGAGTTCGTCGTCGGCGCAGCCGCACCCGTACCGTGTCGCGTCGTGAGCGACGTCGACCTCCCCGATCTCGAGATGTTCCGCAAAGAAGCCCGTGCGTGGCTGGAGGAACACGGTGAGCCGGTGCCCGTCGCGGCGCCCGCCGACACCGAGGAGGAGGCCTCCGTGGTGTGGGGGCAGGGCACGTTCGACGTCGCCGTGTTCCACAACCTCGACCACGAGGAGGAGCAGCGCCGCCTGCTCGCCTGTCAGGCCTGGCAGCGCAAGAAGTTCGACGCCGGCTACGCGATGATCAACTGGCCCGTCGCCCTCGGTGGCCGCGGCCTGCCCAACAGCTACGTGCGTGCCTTCCTCGCCGAGGAGTCGCGCGTCGTCGTGCCGTCCGCGGGCGAACTGCCGCCGACGTCGATGGGCCTCATCGCGACCACCATCGCCGCCTACGGCACCGACGAGCAGAAGGAGCGGTTCATCCAGCCGCTCATGCGTCAGGACATCTGGGGGTGTCAGCTGTTCAGCGAGCCCTCCGCTGGTTCCGACCTCGCTTCGCTCACCACCCGCGCGACACGCGACGGCGACGAGTGGATCCTGAACGGCCAGAAGGTCTGGACCTCCGGCGCGATGTTCGCCCAGTTGGGCCTCGCCATCACCCGGCACGACTTCGACGTGCCCAAGCACAAGGGCATGACGGCGTTCCTCGTGCCCTTCGACGCGCCGGGCGTCGAGATCCGCCCGATCAAGCAGATGAGCGGCGGCGCCAACTTCAACGAGGTCTTCCTCACCGACGTCCGCCTCCCCGACTCGCTCCGCCTCGGCCCGGTGGGCGAGGGCTGGCGCGTGGCGCTCACCTGCCTCGGCTTCGAACGCGACCACTCGGCCGGCAGCAGCAGCAATCACACCGGTGGCGGCTACAAGCAGGCGCTCGCCGCGGCGCAGTACTTCGAGCGCACGGGCGAGCCGGTGGTCCGCCAGGCGCTCGCCGACCTGTACATCCAGCACAAGGTCGCGCAGTTCACCAACCGGCGTGCGGCGGCCCGACTCAAGGCCGGCCAGACGCCCGGCCCCGAGGGCTCGCTCGGCAAGCTGATGTGGACCGCGAACATGGAGCGCACCAGCCACGTGATCTCGAAGGTGCTCGGCGCGAAGCTCGTCGCCGACACGGGCGAGTGGGGCACCTACGCCTGGAGCGAGCACGTGCTCGGCGCACCCGGCTACAAGATCGCCGGCGGCTCCGACGAGATCCAGCGCAACATCATCGGTGAGCGGGTGCTCGGCCTGCCCGCCGAGCCGCGTGTCGACAAGGACGTGCCCTTCAGCGAGGCCCAGCGCGCCGCGCGTGCCTGACGCTCGCACCCGGGACCGGCATCTCCTCCGT
The DNA here is from genome assembly GCA_009704985.1 of Actinomycetota bacterium. Lineage (GTDB taxonomy): Bacteria > Actinomycetota > Acidimicrobiia > Acidimicrobiales > Ilumatobacteraceae > VFMC01. The sequence goes on from WLDE01000003.1 coordinate 62,480, forward strand.
CGGGACCACGAACACCGCTCGGTCCGCTCACGCACCGCTTGATGTCCGGCGCGCGCGTGCCGATGACACGTGCATGACGGCGGTGACGATCCTGCTCGACACGGACCCTGACCGGGCTCCCGGAACGGCGATGGCGCCGGCCGAGTTCGCACGACGCTTCGGCGCCCGGCTCGTGACCGAGCGACGGCTGGCGCGACGCCCGCTGTGGGTGGTGGCCACGCGCAGCTCGGGCGAGATGACGATCCGCGACCTGCGCGACGCCGAGGCGGGCCTGCTCCCGCTCGACGCGGCGACGGTGCTCACCCTGGCGTCGCTGTACGGCATCCCGGTGCGCGAGGTGCTCGGCACCACGCGGCGCGGCCTCGCGATCGGCGACGGCGTCGTGTCGCTCACCGGCGTGAGCGTGCCGTTCCGCGCGGGTGACGCGGCGTCGCTCGTCGAGGCCTTCTTCCGGCTGATCCGCACGGTCCGGGCCGTCGACGACGACCGGGCGGCCGTGGCGGCACGCGCCGGGGACCTCGAGCACCTCGCCGACCATCTCCATGCGGCATCGGCGGCATCGGCGGCATCGGCGGCCGGCACCGAGCGCGGCTCGGCCGCGTCCGGATCCACCGGCGACACCACCGCGAGCCGGGACGACGTGCTGCGTCGGGTGGTCGCGCTGGCCGAGCTC
>WLDE01000029.1 GCA_009704985.1 Actinomycetota bacterium
ACTCCGCGGCGGACGACCGGTCGTCGGGGTCGGGGCGACCGGCGCGCTCGAACACGGCCGCCAGCGGGCCGAGGTCGGCCGACACCGGCATCAGCCGATCGACCCGCTGCGCCAGGGTCGCGACGGCGGAGTCGGCGACGAACGGCAACTGACCGGTCACCGCCTCGAGCAGGCACAGGCACAACGCGTACACGTCGCTCTTCGGGCCCGGCGAACGTCCCTGCGCCTGCTCGGGCGCCGCGTACTTCGCCTGTTCGATGTCCGTACGGGACACGTCGCCGTCGACGGCACGGCCCACGAGCGCCGCGACGCCGAGATCGGTGATGCGCAGGCGACCGTCGTCGCCGAACACGAGGTTGGCCGGCCGGATGTCGCCGTGCACCAGCCCGGCGCGGTGCGCGGCATCGAGGCCCCGACACGCGTCGAGCCCGATCATCACCACCTGCGACGGGCTGAGCTGGCGACCGCGGTCGCGAAGGTCGCGCAGGCTGCCACCGGTGAGGTTCTCGCACACCGCGAAGTGCACCCGTCGACCTCCCCAGGTGGACTCGCCGACGTCGAGCACCTCGGTGAGGTTCGGATGGCGGGCACGGACCGCGTCGTGCATCGCCGCGACGAACCGCTCGTCGAACCCGGGAGCGGCGCACAGGTCGGGATGCACGATCTTGAGGGCGACCCGCCGGTCGGTGAGGGCGTCGACCGCCTCGAACAGGGCCAGGTCGGTCGCACGGCCCCGCCGGCCGAGCAGGCGGTAGCGACCGGCGAAGATCCGCTCACCCTCCGGACGCTCGGTCGCGCCGGTGGGATCGCCGAGCGTGCGGAGTTCGGGGCTCCCGCTGGACGCAGCCTGGTCGCTCATCGGAACCGCGACGCTACTCGTCGTCCACGACGACCGTCACGCGCCCGCTCGACCCAGGTTCGATCGACCGGGGTCGACCGGGGTCGACCGGCGTCGACGAGCGGCGACCGGTCGGTCGGGCGTGACGCGCGGAAGCCCACACGCGCAGGGTCCAGTCGGAGCCGAGGTCGCCCGTCACGGTGGAATCCGCCGACCGGCACGCGAGACTGGCGACGTGTCGAACGCCGATGCACCGCCCGAACCGCGCGACCCTCGTCTCGACCCGGTGGATCTCGACCCGGTGGATCTCGGTGATCACGACCTCGAGGGCGCCCTCGACCGCGTCGACGACCCCGAGGTGACCGCCGACCACCGGACCCACGCCCTCGCACGGCTCGAGCGGGTGGCGCCGGCACGTCGGCGGCGGTTCGACGCGAAGTTGCTGGCCGCGAGCATGGGCATCGCCGTCGGGCTCGTGGCGATCGTCCTCGGCTTCCTCAGCGCGGAGACCGGCACCGGCGACGAGCTGCTCCCCGAGCCGATCGAGAGCATCGACCCGGTGCGAGGTGCCACCCAGGTCCCGCAGCAGACACGCGTGTTCGTCGACCTGCAGGTCGGCTACGAGGGCGTGCTGATCATCGACGGCATCGAGCTGCCGGTGGTGTCGCTCGACGACATCGAGCAGTCCCCGCCGGGGCTCGGCGACACCGGCGGCGATCAGGTGGAGATCCCGCCGGGCGTCGTGTTCGAGCCGGGCAACGCCACCCTCACCTTCGAACCGGGTCCGTCCCAGGTGATCGAGGCGTTCACGACCGGGCAGCACTCGGTGACGGTGCGCTACTGGCGCACGATCGACGGCCCGGGCACGGCCCGCATCTACAGCTGGTCGTTCTACGCGGTCTGATCCGCCTCGCCACCCGGCGAGGCGTCGTCCATCGATGTGTCCGCCGTGGCCGCCGTGCCGGTGGCGACCGACGACGGTAGCTCGCCGGTGTCGAGCAGGTGGGTGAACCCGGCCTCGTCGAGCACGGGGATGCCGAGCTGCGCCGCCTTGGCGACCTTGCTCGCCCCCGGTTCGGCACCGACCACGACGGCGAACGTCTTCGCGCTCACGCTGCCCGGACTCTTGCCACCACGTGCCTTGATCGCCGCCTCGGCCTCGTCGCGTGACCAGCCGTCGAGCGTGCCGGTGACCACGACGGCACGACCCGCGAGCACCTGCGGCAGACGGCTCACCTCGACGTTGCCGAACTCGACCCCGGCCGAACGCAGCTTCTCGATCATCGCCCGGTTCGCCTCGACCGAGAACCAGCGGACGATCGACGCGGCGATGGTGGGCCCGACCCCCTCGGTGGTGGCGAGATCGGCCTCGGACGCCGCCATCACGGCGTCGAGCGTGCCGAAGGCGGTGCTGATCGCCTCGGATGCGGACGGGCCGAGGCCCTTGATGCCGAGCGCTGTGAGCAGCCTCGGCAACGGCCGTGACCGCGACCCGGCGATCGACGCCACGAGCTTCTCGGCGCTGATGCGGGCGAAGCCGTCGAGTTCGAGGAGGTGGTCGACGGTGAGCGAGTACACGTCGGCCGGATCGCGCACGAGCCCGGCGTCGCTCAGCTGGAACACGGTGCGTTCGCCGAGCCCCTCGATGTCCATCGCTCCACGCGACGCGAAGTAGATGATGCGCTGGTCGCGCTGGAACGGGCACGACGGCTCGACGCAGCGCGTGTCGGCCTCGCCGGGCGGGCGCACCAGCTCGCTCTGCAGCGAGCAGGGGCAGTGGGTGGGGAACTCCCACGCGGCCAGACCCTCGGGCCGGAGCGCGAGCACCGGGCCGACGACCTCGGGGATCACGTCGCCGGCCTTGCGCACGATCACCGTGTCGCCGGGACGGACGTCCTTGGCGCGCACCTGGTCCTGGTTGTGCAGGGTGGCCATCCCGACGGTGGAGCCGCCGACGAACACCGGCTCGAGCACCGCGAAGGGCGTGGCCCGACCCGTGCGTCCGATCGACACCTGGATGTCGCGCAGCAGGGTGGTGCGCTCCTCCGGCGGGAACTTGTAGGCGATCGCCCAGCGGGGCGCACGTGACGTGAAGCCGAGGACCTCCCGTTGGGCGAGGTCGTCGACCTTGGCGACGGCGCCGTCGATCTCGTAGGCGAGGTCGTGGCGGTGCTCCTGCCAGTGCTGCGCGTACGCGTAGACCCCCGCGAGGTCGTCGACGACACGGATCTCGGGGTTGACCGGGAAGCCGAGCGCGGACAGGTACTCGAGCGTCGCGTGATGGCTGGTGAACGCCGGACCACCGACGACCTCGCCGAGCTGGTAGCACCAGAAGCTCAGCTCTCGCGACGCGGTGACGCGCGGGTCCTTCTGGCGGAGGCTCCCCGCCGCCGCGTTGCGCGGGTTGGCGAACCGGGGTTGTCCGGCCGCGGCGGCGCGTTCGTTGAGCGCCTCGAAGCTGGCGAGCGACAGGTACACCTCGCCGCGGACCTCCAGCACCTCGGGCGCGTCGTGCCCCAGCTGGTGCGGGAGCCCCGCGATGGTGGCCACGTTCGCGGTGACGTCCTCGCCGACGCGACCGTCGCCGCGCGTGGCGGCCTGCACGAACCTCCCGCGCTCGTAGCGCAGGCTCATCGCCAACCCGTCGATCTTGAGCTCGCAGACGTAGCGCGCCGGCACGCCGCCGAGGCCCCGCGCGATGCGCTCGCCCCACGCCGTGAGCTCGTCGGTGTCCATCGCGTTGTCGAGGCTCGTCATCGGCACCCGGTGGGTGACGGGAGCGAAGGTGGCGCCGAGCACGGCCGCGCCCACCCGCTGCGTGGGCGAGTCGGGTGACGCGAGGTCGGGGTTCGCCTCCTCCAGCGAGCGCAGCTCGCGCATCAGCTCGTCGTACTCGGCGTCACTGATCTCGGGTGCGTCGAGGCCGTAGTACCGCTCGTCGTGGTGGCGGATCAGGGCGCTCAGCTCGGCGACGCGAGTCGCCGGATCGGACGGCGCGGGATCGGACGGCGCGGGATCGGACGGCGCGGGATCGGACGGCGGCACGTCGGGAGCGGTCACGCCGCCGAGTGTAGGCAGTGGGTGTCGCGCGACGACCGGGGCTCAGGCGCCGAGGACGAAGCGCGTGGCGGTCGCCTGGTCGTGCACCCGGCGACTCACCTCGGCGGTGATGCGGTGCACGCGCTCGGCCACCGAGGGGCTGTGCACCCCGAGGCCGCACTCCGGCGTGACGATGCACTGGGTGCGCAGCAGCACGTGGTCGCACCCCCGCTCGACGAGCTCGCACCACAGCTGGGTGAGCTCCCGCCAGGGCCGCTCGGCGGTGGTGGAGATCGGTCCGTCGGTGGGCACCGCGCCCCAGGCCACGATGCCGCCCCGGGCGAGGAACTGCTGCAGGTAGCCGGCCGCCTCGACGATCGACGGTCCGACGGGCAGCGACAGGATCTGCGGCCCGGTCGCCATCAGCGTCGGCCAGTCCGCGTCGCCGCACACGTGCAACCCCGACAGCCCCCGCGACTCGATCGCCGCGAGCGCCCCCGACACGAGGTCGATCGCGACGTCCGGTGCGATCGGGAAGTGCGCATCGGTGAGGTCCACCATGTCGGGCTCGTCGATGAACACGAGCTGACGCACGCCGGGCAGCGCGACGTCGACCGCGTCGAGCAGGGACTGCACGTGCGACCGGACGGCTCGGACCGCCACGTCGTACGCGTCCTGCACCGGCACCCCGGCGCGCAGCAGCGCCCCACCGAGGGTGACCGGTCCGACGATCTGCCACTTCACGGCGTCGAGCGGCTGGACCGCGTGACGCTCGGCCGCGAGCTCGAGGAAGCGGGCGACGGCCGCGTACGCGTCGTGCTGGAGGTCGGTGGTGACCGGGGCGAGCGGTTCGATGCGGTTCACGTCGACGGAGATCGCGCCGTACTGGCCGACGGTGACCCCCTCGATGCCGAGCATCGCCTGGACGATGAGCCCCTCGGCGGGCGACCGCTTCGGCAACGACGGCACGGTCGGGATGCTGGTCGCATCCAGCGCGAAGCGGATGCCGGCGTCGAGGTCGCGGTGGGGGAGGCTGCCGATGCCGACGGTGATGCCGTTGCCGATCGTCGTCGTCCCGGTCGCGCCGGCCGTCACGCCGGTCGTCCCGGTCGTCCCGGTCGTCCCGGTCGTCCCGGTCGTCCCGGTCGTGGATCCGGTCGTGCGGTTGCCGCTGCTCGTCATGTGCCTCCTCCTCTCCTGCCTCTGGTCGCCTCTGGTCGCCTCTGGTCGCCTCTGGTCGCGTCTGATTGCGTCCGGTCCGTCGTTCCGGTTCGTGTCTCTGGTTTCGTGTGTCGAGGTCGTGCGGGTCCTCGGACCCGTTCGGTGCCGCCGTGCCCCGAACCGCCCGACGCACGGCCGGTCGGGGTTCCGGGTGGTGTGTCGCCGGCGCCGGCCGACCCCCCGATGCTGGCACGCAGCACGGGCGGCGGACGAGACGGATCCGCGGTGGCCGACCGGGTTCGCCGAGCGGTTCACGACCGTCTGACGGCCGCCTGACGACCGCCTGACGACCGCCGATACCCTGTCCGCTCGTGCCGCCGCCGACCAAATCCCCGGGCGAGTCCCCGCACGGCCGCGAGGGCGACCAGAGCAACGAGGGCGACGCGAGCGCAGCGGGCGGGACGCAGATCGCGACGACCGGCCGGACCGGCACCTCGTCGCGTCGGTCGACCCCGGTGGTCGCGCTGTGGGCCGCCCGGCTGCTGTGGTTGGTGGTGGCCGCCGCCGGTGGGGCGGGGTTCGGCGACGCGCTCTCGGACCGCTCGCGTGCGGTGCAGCTCACCGGCACGGTGCTGCTGTGGGTGGGGTGGGCCGCTGTTGCCGCGATGCTCGCCCTTCCGGGTGTGATCGGCCTCACGCTCAGCCGCACCGTGGTCCCGGCGGGCGCCGTGGTCGCGGTCGCGGCCACCGTGGCGCGCGGCCTCGACACGTCCACCGCCGTCACGCTGACCACCACGGCGCTGGCGACGCTGGTGGTGGCGAGCGGCGAGTTCGGCGAGGCGATGGTGCAGGCGTCGGCCTACGGACACGAGCGTCGGTTCCTGCTCACGCCGCCCGCGGCGTTCTACGTGCCCACCGCGGTGTCGTGGATGGTGCTCGTGGCCGCTGCCGCGACCGGGCCGCTGCTCCTCGCCGCCCGCAACTGGGTGGTCGGCGTGCCGGTCACCGCGATCGCCACCGTGGTGGTGTGGTTCCTGCCGACCCGGTTCCACCGGCTCTCCCGACGGTGGCTGGTGCTCGTCCCCGCCGGGGTGGTGATCCACGACCACGTCGTCCTCGGCGAGACGGTGATGCTGCGCGACGGCACGGTGCGGCGGATCCGGCTCGCGCTGGCGGACACCCAGGCGGCCGATCTCACCGGACCCGCGGGCGGGCACGCGATCGAGATCACGGTCGCCGAACCGGTGGGCGTCGTGTTCGCCGGCACCCGCCAGCAGCCGAACGGCAGGGCCATCCACGCACGTGGTGTGCTGGTCGCCCCCACTCGACCCGGTCGGGTGCTCGCCGCCGCGGCCGAGCGGTTGCCGGTCGGCTGACCCGGGCTCAGCCGGCGGTGCCGCCGCCGAGCACCCGCTCGTCGGCGAGGTCGTACAGCACCACGCTCTGCCCCGGTGCCACGCGCCGTTCGGGCGTGCGCCACCGCAGCAGCACCCCGTCGTCGGTCGGGATCGCCCGCGCCGGCCGCGCCGCCCCGTGCGCACTGCACTGTGCGAGCACGTCACCCTCCACCGGGCCGGCCGCCCAGGTGCACCCGACGACCTTCGTGTCGGCGACGAGCAACGCCTGCTCGTCCCCCACGACCACCCGCCCGCGCTCGACGTCGACGTCGACCACGTAGCGCTTCGGCCCGCCACCCGGGAGTCCGATCCCGCGCCGCTGGCCGATGGTGACGAGCTCGACGGCATCGACCTCGCCCAGCACCCGGCCGGTGTCGTCGACGACCTCGGCGCGGCGGAACGCGATCCGGTCGCCGAGGAACTGGGGGCGGCCCCCCGTCCGGGTGATGAAGCACACGTCCTGGCTGTCGGGCTTGGTGGCGGTGCGCAACCCGGCTGCCTCGGCGCGTCTGCGCACCTCCGCCTTGGTGAGGTGCCCGACGGGGAACAGCGTGCGGGCCAACTCGTGTGGCGGCAGCACGTGCACGACGTAGCTCTGGTCCTTCGCCGGATCGGCGCCGCGGGCGACGAAGCGACGACCGTCGTGCTCGACGACGCGGGCGTGGTGGCCGGTCGCCACGGCGTCGAACCCGAGCAGGTCGGCGCGTTCGGCGAGGCGATCGAACTTCAGGTGGCGGTTGCACTCGACGCACGGGTTCGGCGTGCGGCCGGAGGCATGGGCGGCCACGTACGGGTCGACGACGTGGCGGTCGAAGTCGTCGGTGAAGTTGAACACGAGGTGGTCGATCCCGAGCTGCTGCGCCACGCGGCGGGCGTCGTCGACGTCGGCGATCGAGCAGCACCCGGTGTCGCTCGCGCCACCCCAGAGCCGCATCGTGACCCCGACGACCTCGTGACCTGCGGCGAGCAGCTCGGCGGCGGCGACGGAGGAGTCGACGCCGCCACTCATCGCGCAGAGGACCTTCACGACGCCACCGTCCCCGCGTCGTGACGGCCGGCGTCGCGGCGGCCGCGCAGACGGCGGACCGCCGCCACGATCACGTCGACGGCGCGGTCGACGTCGGCCTCGGTGGTGGTGCGGCCGAGGGTGAGCCGCAGGGCGCCCGCACCCCACCGCCGCTCGACCCCCATCGCGGCCAGCACGTGAGACGGCTCCATCGCCCCCGCCGCGCAGGCCGACGCGGCGCTCGCGCACACCCCGGCCTCGTCGAGCAGGAACAGCAGCGCCTCGTTCTCCACGCCCTCGAAACACACGTGCGCCGACCCGGCGACCTTGTGGTCGCGCGGCACCGTCTCGAGCACGCCGTCGAGGCGGGCGGCGAGGCCGTCGACCAGCCGGTCGCGCATCGCCGTGAGCCGCACTCGCTCGGCGTCGCGCTCGGCATCGGCCAGCCGCAGCGCCTCCGCCAGCGCGACGATGCCCGCCACGTGGTGGGTGCCGCTGCGCCGCTCGCGTTCCTGGCCACCGCCGATCAGCAGCGGCTCGAACCGCACGCCGGCGCGAGCGACCAGCACTCCGACGCCTTTGGGACCACCGAACTTGTGCGCGGACAGCGACAAGAGGTCGACGTGGGGCGTGAGCTCGCGGAGGTCGAGCCACGACGCCGCCTGCACCGCGTCGGTGTGCACCACGACGCCGGGATGGGCGCGGCGAGCGACGTCGGCGACGGCGGCCACGTCGGTGACCGTGCCGACCTCGTTGTTGACCGCCATCACCGACACGACCGACACGTCGGCGTCGACGGTGGCGGCCAGGTGCTCGGTGTCCACGCGTCCCGAGCGGTCGACCCGCACGATCCGGCCGCCGACGCGCTCCACGGCGTGCAGGACGGCGTGGTGCTCGGTGGCGGGGCACACGGCGGTGCCACCGCGGACGGCGACCACCCCGAGCACCGCCGTGTTGTCGCTCTCGGTGCCGCCCCCGGTGAACACCACCTCCCCGGGATCGCACCCGAGCACGCCGGCGACGACCTCGCGTGCGTCGTCCACAGCCGTCCGGGCCTGCCGCGCGAACCGGTGCGATCCGCTGGGGTTGGCGAACTGCACGTCGAGGAACGGCAGCATGGCGTCGATCGCCTCGCGCCGCATCGGGGTGCTGGCGGCGTGGTCGAGGTAGGTGAGCTCGGGACCGGGTGAGTGCGCGCCCGACATGTGCACGACCCTACCGGCGAGGGAAGATGCGGGGATGCGGGGCTTCCGGTCCGACTCCTACGGCGATGCCTTCGCCGACGTGTACGACGAGTGGTACGCGGACGTGACCGACCTCGACGCCACGGTCGCGTTCGTGGCCGCGCTCGCCGGGCCGGACGGCTCGGTGCTCGAACTGGGCGTCGGCACGGGTCGTCTGGCCGTCCCGATCGCCGCTCGCGCGGGTCGGGTCGTGGGGGTCGACACGAGCCGTCGGATGCTCGAAGAGCTGGCGCGCAGCGACGTCGACCGGACCGTCACCACCGTGCACGGCGACATGGTCGACGATCTGCCCGACGGGCCCTTCGACGTCGTCCTCGCCGCGTACAACACCGTGTTCAACCTCACCTCGGCCGAGCGCCAGCAGGCCTGCTTCGACCAGGTGGCGGCGCGGCTCGCACCCGGGGGCCGGTTCGTGGTGGAGGCCTTCGTGCCCGACACCGCCGACGGGGGCGACGGGGGCGACGGGGGCGACGGGGGCGACGGGGGTGGCAGCACGTCGCCGCGGGGCTCGCGGGTGACCGTCCGTTCGATGAGCGTCGACGCCGTGGTGCTGTCGGCGAGCGTGCACGACACGGCGGCACAGGTGGCCGAGGGCCAGTTCATCGAGATCTCCGAGGCCGGCGGTGTGCGCCTCCGTCCGTGGTCGATCCGCTGGGCCGACCCTGCCGAACTCGACGCGATGGCCACGAAGAGTGGTCTTGTGCGCTCGGAACGGTGGGCGGACTACGACCGGTCCCCGTTCGACGCGTCCAGCGCACGCCACGTCACGGTCTATTCGCTCCCCACTCGCGGCACGGACGTGGCGTCCGGCACGGTCGACGCGAGCGGCGCCGCGGCCGGCCTGGGAAATGCGGCACAGGTTCGTACGTCCCTCGGACAATCGCTCTAAGGTGGTGGCGCTGTGAGTCAACTTCGCCTGAACCCACTCACCGGCCGATGGGTCACCATCGTCGCCGAGCGGGCCGAGAGGCCCACCGACTTCGCGCCCCGCAGCCCGGAGGTCGAGTCGGACCCCCACCGGCCGTGCCCCTTCTGCCCCGGCAACGAGGAGGAGAGCGCTCCGGCGCTCGAGCGCCTCGACGAGGGCGGCAGCTGGAAGATGCGGGTGCTCCCCAACCGCTACCCGGCCTTCTACGGCGACGAGCCGTTCTCCGTGCACCACCTCGGTCCCGTGCACGTCGAGGCCGAGGCGTCGGGCATCCACGAGGTGTTCGTGTACACCCGCGACCACCACGGCGGGCTGCACACCCTGAGCGACGCCGACGCCGCCGACATGATGCGGATGCTGCAGCGCCGCTTCCACGAGCACGCGAGCGCCACCAACCTCCGCTTCACCCAGGCGATCATCAACCACGGCCGAGAGGCCGGCGCGTCGCTGTCGCACCCGCACGGCCAGCTCCTCGGCCTGCCGTTCGTGCCGGGCGAGGTGCTCGAGGAACAGCGCGGGTTCAGCCGCTTCGAGGGCGGCTGCATCCTGTGCGCCGCCGTGGAGGCCGAGCTCGTCGACGGCAAGCGCGTCGTGTTCGCGAACGACGAGGTGATGTGCATCTGCCCGTTCTGGAGCGGGTCGCCGTTCGAGATCATGATCATCCCGCGGAGCCACGACCTGCACCTCACCGACTCGGACGACGCCACGCTCGCGGCGATGGGCATCGCGATCCGCGACGCCATCGGCCACCTGCGCCAGGCGGTCGGGGACGTGAGCTACAACCTCGTGTTCCGCACGGCACCGCACCACTACACCGGCGCGTTCCACTGGTACGTGAGCGTCTGGCCGAAGCTCGTCACCACGGCCGGCTTCGAGCGTGGCACGGGTGTCCTCATCAACATCGTGCCGCCCGAGTCCGCTGCGGCCCAGCTGCGCGACGTGGCCGTCCACGCCTGACGCCGGCTGCGCTCCCCGCACCGCTGCCCACGCCCGCCCCCCGCCATGGCACACATCTCCGTCTCCACCGAGATCGACGCCACACCGGAACGGGTGTGGGAGGTCGTCGAGCCGGTCGAGCGCCACGTCGACTGGATGCACGACGCCGTCGCGATCCGCTTCGAGACCGACCAGACCCGCGGCGTCGGCACCCGCTTCCTGTGCGACACCAAGGTCGGACCGATCCGACTGGTCGACAAGATGGAGATCACCGAGTGGGTGCCGGGTGAGGTGATGGGGGTCCGTCACACGGGCATCGTCACCGGGACCGGTCGCTTCACCCTCACCGCGATCGACCTCGGTCGGCGCACCCGGTTCACGTGGGCCGAGGAGCTCGTGTTCCCCTGGTTCCTCGGTGGGCCGATCGGCGCCTGGATCGGCGGGAAGCTCGTGATGGGTGCGATCTGGCGACGCAACCTGCGCGGCCTCGCCCGCATCGTCGAGCAGGGCTGAAGTCCGCCGCTCGCGTCAGGTCCAGCCGGCCTGGCGTGCGAGCGCCGTCACCGCCGCCGCGGCGACCACCACCACCACGAACGGCACCCGTCGGGCCACCAGCACCACGGCGACGCCCACGCCGAGCACACGAGCGTCGACGACGAGGTCGCGACCGCTGCTGAACGTGTCCTTCACCACCAGCGCGGCGACGACCGCGGCCGGGATGAGCGCGAGGCAGCGCTCCACGGCGGGCGGCAGGTCGCGCCCTGCGAGCAGGAAGAACCCGATCGCCTTGGCGCCGAACGCACCGGCGGCGAGCAGCAGGACCAGCGACCAGCTCACCCGTCCACCTCGCCGGTCACGGCGTCCGTGCGACCCGTCGTGCCCGGATCGGCCGGCACCCCGACGAGCACGGCCAGCGCCGCGCACAGGATCGGCACGCCGACCGGCAGCACCGGCACGAGCGCGAGGCACACCACCGCCCCGAGCCCGGCGGCCAGCCGGCCGCGAGACGTGCGCAGCTGCGGCCACACCATCGCGACGTACGCCGCCGGGAACGCCGCGTCGAGCCCGAAGGTGACCGGATCGATCGCGCCACCCAGGAGCGCGCCGAGGAGCGTCGCCAGGTTCCAGCACACGTAGACCGCCGCCCCGGTGATCCAGAACGCCAGCCGTTGGCGACGAGGGTCGTCCTGCGCGACCGACATCGCGGTCGACTCGTCGATCGTGAGCTGGGCGGCGACCAACCGCCGGGCGACCGACCCCTCGATCCGGCGACCCATCGTGAGCGCGTAGACGCCGTTGCGTGCGGCGAGCACCAGGGCGCCGCCGAGCGCCGATGCGGCCGACCCGCCCGCGGCGATCACGCTCACGGCCGACAGCTGCGACGCGCCGGTGAACACGAGCAGCGACATGACGCAGGTCTGCGCCACGCTGGCGCCCGCGGCCACGGCGCCGACCCCGAACGACACACCGAACGCCCCGACGGCGAGCGAGAGGGTGAGGCTCGCGACGACCACGGGTCGCAGGTCGGGATCGCGCCACAGCGCTCGGGGGGCGATCACGGCAGGTCGGGTGGGTGCGTCGGGGCGGGGCCGGGGACCGCTCAGGGTCGGTGGGCGGCGAGCCACACCGTGGCGAGCGGCGGCAGGTCGATCGCGGCCGAGCACGGCTGGTGCTGCCACGGCAGGGCCTCGGCCTCGACGGTGCGGCGACCGCCGGCGAAGCCGCTGCCACCCACGTGGGCGGCGTCGGTGTCGATCACGACCTCCCAGGTGCCCGCCCACGGGAGCCCCACGCGGTAGCCGCCACGGGGCACCGGCGTGAAGTTCGTCGTGCAGGCCAGGGCGTGCGCACCGTCGACGGCCCACCGCAGGAACCCGTACACCGAGTGCTCCGAGTCGTCGGCCTCGAGCCACTGGAATCCGGTGGCCTCGTCGTCGCGCTCCCACGTCGCGGGCCACGCCTCGCACGCGGCGTTCAGCGCGGCGATCAGATCGCGCATGCCGCGGTGCGGCGCGTGGTCGAGGAGGTGCCAGGGCAGGCCCGCCGCGTCGTTCCACTCGTTCCACGGGGCCAGCTCGGCGCCCATGAACACCAGCGGCGCTCCGGGCATCGCCCACATCCAGCCGAACAGCGCACGCAGGTTCGCGAAGCGCTGCCAGTCGTCGCCGGCCATCTTGGCGAGCAGGCTGCCCTTGCCGTGCACCACCTCGTCGTGGCTGAGCGGCAGGACGAACCGCTCGGAGAACGCGTAGAGCAGGCCGAAGGTGAGGTCACGGTGGTGCCAGCGGCGGTACACCGGGTCGTTCTTCAGGTAGCCGAGGGTGTCGTGCATCCAGCCCATGTTCCACTTGTGGCTGAAGCCGAGGCCGCCGTACTCGGCGGGGTGGGTGACCTTCGGCCACGAGGTGCTCTCCTCGGCGATGGTCAGCACGCCCGGGTGCTCGTGGTGCACCACCGCGTTCACCTGACGGAGGAAGTCGATCGCCTCGAGGTTCTCCCGGCCGCCGAAGCGGTTCGGCACCCACTCCCCTGCCGAGCGCGAGTAGTCGAGGTAGAGCATGCTCGCCACCGCGTCGACCCGCAGGCCGTCGATGTGGAACTCCTCGATCCAGTAGAGGGCGTTCGCGACGAGGAAGTTCCGCACCTCGTTGCGGCCGTAGTTGAAGACGTACGTCCCCCAGTCGGGGTGCTCGCCCTGGCGGGGGTCGGCGTGCTCGTACAGCGCGGTGCCGTCGAAGCGGGCGAGGCTCCAGGCGTCCTTCGGGAAGTGCGCCGGCACCCAGTCGAGGATCACCCCGATGCCCCGCTGGTGCAGCGTGTCGACGAGGAACCGGAAGTCGTCCGGCGAACCGAAGCGCGCCGTCGGCGCGTAGTAGCCCGTGACCTGGTAACCCCACGAGCCGCCGAAGGGGTGCTCGGCCACCGGGAGCAGCTCGACGTGGGTGAACCCCAGCGCGTCGACGTGGTCGGCGAGCGCGACCGCCACCGAGCGGTAGTCGCGCAGGTCGTGGCGCCACGAGCCGAGGTGGACCTCGTAGATGCGCAGCGGTCGACGGCCACCGGCGCAGCGGCGGGCGAGCCAGTCGTCGTCGCCCCAGCGGTACTCGCTGTGTCCGGCCACGATGCTCGCGTCGGACGGCGGGCACTCGGCGGCCATCGCCATCGGGTCGGCCTTCATGACGGTGCGGCCGTCGGCGCCGTGCACGAGGTACTTGTAGCGCTGGCCCGCCTGCGCACCCGGCACGATCGTGGCCCACACCCCGGAGCTCGCCTGCGGGTGGAGCGGTTCGGGCGTCCAGTCGTTGAAGTCGCCGATGACGTCGACCCCGCGGGCGTTGGGCGCCCACACGGCGACACGGACGGCACCGTCGTCGAGCTGGACGGCCCCGAGGACCTCCCACAACCGACGATGGTTGCCTTCGCCGAGAAGGTGGAGGTCGAGGTCTGCGAGCAGCACGGTGGTGGAGCGTAGGTGATCCGGCCGGTCGTGTCCGGAGAGCACCCGGGCGGAGGACACGACCGAACTACGGTCGGGGCCATGCGCGTGCTGATGCTGTCGTGGGAGTACCCACCGTTCGTCGTCGGCGGCATCGCCGCACACGTCGACGGACTCGCCCACGCGATGGCCCGGCTCGGCCACGAGGTGGTCGTGTGCACGCTGCAACGCCACGAGCCGGGATCGCCGCCCGTCGCCGACGACGAGATCGTCGACGGCGTCCGGGTCCTGCGGGCGAGCGCGGACCTGCCGTGGCTGCCCGAGGACGACATCGTGGCGCGCATGGCCTCGGCCAACCACCAGTTGGTCGGGATGACGGCCCACCTCGGATCGTGGCGTCCCGACGTGGTGCACGCGCACGACTGGTTGGTCGCGTGGGCGGGCGACACGCTGAAGGCGGTCTGGGGCGTGCCGTTGGTGGCGACGATCCACGCGACCGAGCGCGGCCGCCACGGCGGACACCTCCCGCCGGGCATGCCCGCCGCGATCAACGCCGTCGAGTGGTGGCTCACGTATCAGGCGCGGGAGGTGATCGCCTGCTCCCGGTTCATGGTCCGCGAGGTGGTGAGCGGCTTCGAGCTGCCGGTCGAGAAGGTGCACCTCGTACCGAACGGGGTGGATCCCTCGCGGTGGCAGCAGCCGGGCGGTACCGCCGAGCGCGAACCGCTCGTCGTGGCGTGGGGGCGGGTGCAGTACGAGAAGGGGTTCCAGGTCCTGGTGCGGGCGATCGCCGAGCTGCGCCAGCGGGTGCCGGGCGTGCACTGCATCATCGCCGGCCGTGGCACCTACCTGCCGGAGCTGCAGACGCAGATCGACGTCGAGGGTGTCACGGACATCGTCGACCTGGCGGGCTTCGTCCCCGACGACGAACTCCACCGGATCCTCCGCCGCGCCGGGTGCGTCATCATCCCGTCGCTCTACGAGCCGTTCGGCATCGTCGCGCTGGAGGGCATGGCCGCGGGTGCACCGACGATCGTGGCGCGCACCGGCGGCCTCGCGGAGATCGTGGACGGCACGGGGGCCGGCCTGCTCTTCGAGCCCGGGAACCACCACGACCTCGCCGACCGCATCTCGTCGGTGCTCACCGATCCGGCGCTCGCGGCGTCGATGACCGCCCGGGCCGCCGAGCTCATCGACGACCACTACACGTGGGACGCGATCGCCGCGACGACCCTCGACGTGTACGGCACCGCTCGCCGGACGGCCTGACGCCGCACCCGGTCCCGCCTGGACGGATCGCACCGTCCATGTTTCCACGACTTCCAGCGATGACCGGGGAATCGTTCCAGTGATTTCCAGGAACTTCCGCACGCTGTGGTGGTGACGCCACACTCCCCGAGACCGGGTGGTCACATCGTCCCTGCTCAGCACCGGTGGAACGAATCGAAGTGGTCGATCGTTCACCCAGCGTGACATCCCGCGACGCCGACTCTTCACACCACCTTGATGATCGGATCTGACGCGTTCCACTACCCTCGGTGGCCATGCGAGCCGTCCGACACTTCTCCGTCGTGCCCGCGATCCCCCCGAGCCTGACCGCGCTGCGCGAGCTGGCGATGAACCTGCACTGGACCTGGGATCGCGAGACCAAGCACCTCTTCGAACGTCTCGACCCCGGACAGTGGGCGGCGTCGGGCCACGATCCGCTCCGGCTGCTCGCCACGATCGAACCGCAGCGCTGGGCCGAGCTCGCCGCCGACGACGGCATCGTCGAGTCGACCCGCGCGGCCAAGGAGCGCCTCGACACCGCCCTCGGTGACCCGCGCTGGTTCCAGCACCGCACGGACTCCCCGCTGCACCTCGTCGCGTACTTCTCCCCCGAGTTCGGCATCAGCGAGACGCTGCCGCAGTACAGCGGCGGCCTCGGCGTCCTCGCCGGCGACCACCTCAAGGCCACGAGCGACCTCGGTGTGCCGCTCGTCGGCATCGGTCTGCTGTACGCGGAGGGCTACTTCCGCCAGCGGCTCAACGCCGACGGCTACCAGGAGGAGCGGTTCCCCCGCCTCGACACCAGCGGTCTGGCGATCGTCGACACCGGTGTCCAGGTGACCGTCGACGTCGCGGGCGACCCCGTCCGGGTGCGGGCCTGGCAGGTCGAGGTCGGTCGCGTGAAGCTCTACCTGCTCGACACCGCGGTCGAGGGCAACAGCCAGGCCGGCGCCGACATCACCAATCGCCTCTACGGCGGCGACGCGGAGCACCGCCTCCGCCAGGAGATGGTCCTCGGCATCGGTGGCGTGCGCGTGCTGCGCGCGCTCGGGCTGCAGCCCGAGGTGTTCCACACCAACGAGGGCCACGCCGGCTTCCTGTCGCTCGAACGGATCCGCGAGCTCGTCACCGGTGAGGGTGGCGGTGCGCCGCTCAGCTTCGCCGAGGCCGTCGAGGCCGTGCGCGCGGGCGGCGTGTTCACGACCCACACCCCGGTGCCCGCGGGCATCGACCGCTTCGAGCGCGGACTCATGGAGAAGTACTTCGGCGCCTTCGCGGTGTCGTGCGGGACCGACTTCGACACGCTCATGGGGCTCGGCCACCGCGACGACGAGCCGGGCGACACCCGGTTCAACATGGCGGTCATGGGCCTCCGCCTGGCCGGGCGTTCCAACGGCGTCGCCCAGCTGCACGGTGCGGTGAGCCGGGAGATGTTCGCCGGCCTGTGGCCCGACATCCCCGTCGACGAGGTGCCGATCGGTGCGATCACCAACGGTGTGCACGCCCACACCTGGGTGAGCGACCCCATCGACGCGATCCTCCGCCGCTCCGTCGGCGGTGTCTGGGACGGCGCGGACGCGGCCTCGTGGCAGGGGGTCCGCTCGGCGCCCGCCGAGGAGATCTGGGCGGCCCGCCGCACCGGCCGCGCCGACCTCGTCGAGTTCGTGCGGTCGCGCCTCGGCGACGCCCTGCTCGACCCCGACGCGCTGACGATCGGCTTCGCCCGGCGGTTCGCCACCTACAAGCGCGCCACCCTGCTGCTGTCGCAGCCCGAACGGCTCCGCGAGCTCCTGCTCAGCGCCGACCGCCCGGTGCAGTTCGTCTTCGCCGGCAAGGCCCACCCGGCCGACCACCCCGGCAAGGACATGATCCGCGACATCGAGCTGTTCGCCCGCCACCTCGACGTCGGGCACCGCTTCGTGTTCGTCCCCGACTACGACATGGCCGTCGCACGGCTCATGTACCACGGCTGCGACGTGTGGTTGAACAACCCGCGCCGCCCCCTGGAGGCGTGCGGGACCAGCGGCATGAAGGCCGCGCTCAACGGTGCCCTCAACTGCAGCATCCTCGACGGCTGGTGGGACGAGTGCTTCGACGGTCGCAACGGCTGGGCGATCACCTCGGCCGACGACGACCCCGACACCGCCCGCCGCGACCTCCGCGAGGCGACCAGCCTGTTCGGGCTGCTCGAGCGCGAGATCGTGCCGCTCTTCCACCAGCGCGACGCGGCCGGCGTCCCGCACGGCTGGATCGACGCGATGAAGCACAACTGGGCGTCGCTCGGCCCGTTCGTCACCGCCGCGCGCATGGTGCGCGACTACGTCACCGAGCTCTACGAGCCGGCGGCCGCGAGCGCCGCCACCACCTCGGCCGCCGACTGGGCGCAGGCCCGCTCGCTGGCGTCGTGGAAGCAGGTGGTCGCCGCCGGATGGGCCGGGGTGCGCGTGGTGTCGGTGGACGGTGACACGTCACCGGCGCACGAGGGTGACGAGCGCTCCGCGACCGCGCGGGTCGCGATCGACGGCCTGCGGCCGGCCGACGTCGACGTGCAGTTGCTGCACGGCTCGATCGACTCGACCGGCGGGTTCCTCGGGCGGCCGGAGGCGATCTCGATGACCCCGGCCGACGGCGGCGAGTACCGCTGCACCTACCGGGTGTCCGCGTCGGGACCCTACGGGTTCACCGTGCGCGTGCTGCCGACCCACCCGGCGCTGACGGCACCGGTCGAGCTCGGCCGCGCCGCCTGGGCCGGCTGACCGGCCGCACACGACTCTCGTTGGCGTCCACCCCCTCGACGGAGGGCGACCGGCTCGCGGGCGTCAGCCCGCCAGCACGTCGCGCACCGCGGCGGCCATCTGCTCGCGGTGCCGGCGGCTGTCGTGGATCAGGTGCCCCGCCCCGGCGGGCACGCGCACGTCGAACGACGTGCCGGCGGCGCGCACCCGCTCGATCTGGTCGGGACGGCAGACGCAGTCGGGTGACGTCGGGTCGGCCGCCACCAGCACGCCCGGCTGCTGCACCGGTCGATCGGGATCGAAGACCCACGCCATGGCGGTGCCCTCCAGCACCGGGTCGAGCACGGTGACGTCGAGCTGCAGCAGTGACACGGCCATGGCTCGCACCGCGTCGGGGTGGAGTTCGT
Organism: Actinomycetota bacterium; assembly: GCA_009704985.1. Lineage (GTDB taxonomy): Bacteria > Actinomycetota > Acidimicrobiia > Acidimicrobiales > Ilumatobacteraceae > VFMC01. The sequence goes on from WLDE01000029.1 coordinate 18,397, forward strand.
CGGCGAAGGTCGATCCCGACGCAGTCGGGGCCATGCCGAGGAACGCCATCAGGTTCTCGACGTCGACACCCGACGCCTGTACCTGGGGCACGCTCTGGCGCATCAGCCGGAACGACTCGAGCAGGGAGTTGCCCTCCAGCGTGGCGCGGGCGGTGGCCATCGGCGGATCCTCGAGCACGATGCGCGCGACGAGATCGGGCCGGCTCTGGGCGAGGCCGAGTGCGGTGATGCCGCCGAGTGAGTGCCCGATCACCGTGCACGGCCCGTCGAACAGCGACTCGCAGACCGCGGCCGCGTCGGACACGTAGCCCGCCGAGTGGTACTCGCCCGGCGCGCGGTCGGACGCGCCGTGACCGCGGGAGTCGAGCCGGGCCACCTGATGCGTGTCGGCGATCAGCGGGACCAACCAGTCCCACGTGGCGGTGCTGGCCGTGATGCCGTGGAGCACGAGCACCGGCGGCGCACCGGCGGGCCCGTCGAGCTCGACGTGGAGGGCGAGACCGGCGTTGTCGACGACGAGGTCGGTCACGTCAGCGCCCCGTGAACGAGGCCTTGCCGGGTCCGTGCTCGAGGAAGCTCGCCACGCCGATGCGGCTGTCGTCGGTGGTGAACGACTCGGTGAACAGGTGCCGTTCGAGCATCAGCCCGTCGGCGAGCGGCTGGTCGAGACCGTGGTCGACGGCCTGCTTCACGAGCCCCTGTGCGACGAGCGCGCCGCGGGCCACCTCGGCCGCGAGCGCGAGCGCCCGCTCGTGGAGCTGCTCGTTCGGGACCACCTCGTCGGCGAGCCCGATCCGCAGTGCCTCGTCGGCCTTCACCTGACGGCCGGTGATCATCATCTCCTTGGCGCGGCTCGGCCCCACGAGCCGCGGCAGGCGCTGCGTGCCTCCCCCGCCCGGGATGATGCCGAGCAGGATCTCCGGTTGGCCGAAGACGGCCTTCTCGCCGGCGATGCGGTAGTCGCACGCCATCGCGAGCTCGCACCCACCGCCGAGCGCGTACCCGCTGACGGCAGCGATCACGAACCGCGGCAGCGCGGCCAGCGCGTCGAGCGTGGTGTGGAAGCCGATGCCGATGCGATGCGCCTCCGCCGGGCCACCGAACTGCGAGATGTCGGCGCCTGCGGCGAAGATCCGGTCGCCACCGGTGACCACCACGGCACCCGGCAGGTCGGCGGCGAGATCTGCGACGACCTCACGGAGATCGGCGAGCACCTCCTGCGACAGGGCGTTCACCTTCGGGTTGGCGAGCGTCACCACGGCCACGCCGTCGTCACGTCGTTCGAGCTGCACCAGTCCGGCCATGCGCCGAACGATACTCCGTCAGACCTGCCGGGTCGCCGGTCGGGTCGTGCTCAGGCGCCGACGCCGTCGAGCATCGCGTCGGCGGCACTCCACGGGTCGAGCCGGCGATCGGCCACCTGGAGCTGCAGGTCGTCCCACCGCTCGCCCGTGGTGATCTCGCGCGCCTTCTGCTCGAGGCGGCGGGCGACGATCTCGCGCAGCTCCTCGCGCAGCCGGAACGAACGGCGGCGGGCCAGCTCGCCGGACTCGGTGATGAACTCGCGGTGCCGCAGCACGGTGGCCCACAGCTCGTCGACGCCGCGGTGCTCGGTCGCGACGACCGGGATGATCGGCGGGCGCCATGCGTCGTGGGGCAGGTCGCTCAGGTCGAGCATCTGGTCGAGGTCACGGCGCGTCTCGTCGGCGCCCTTGCGATCGGCCTTGTTGATCACGAACACGTCCGCGATCTCCATCAGGCCCGCCTTGTTCGCCTGCACGCTGTCGCCCCAGCCCGGGTTCACGACGACGACGGTGGTGTCGGCCTTGCCCGCGATCTCCACCTCGACCTGGCCGACGCCGACGGTCTCGACGAGGATCCACCGACGGCCGATCGCGTCGAGCAGGCGCACCGCCTCGGGCGTCGCGAGCGACAGACCGCCGAGGTGGCCGCGAGTGGCCATCGACCGGATGAACACGCCCGGGTCGGTCGCGTGATCCTGCATCCGGACGCGGTCGCCCAGGATCGCGCCGCCGGTGAACGGCGACGACGGGTCGATCGCCAGCACGGCGACCTCCTCGCCCCGGGCCCGCAGGTGGCCGATGGTGGCGCTGGTCAGCGTGCTCTTGCCCGCGCCGGGTGCGCCGGTGAGGCCCACGGTGTAGGCGTCGCCGCCGTGTGGCGAGGCCAGGCGGGCGATCTCGCGCGCCTCCTCGCCACCTCGTTCGACGAGCGACAGGAGGCGGGCGATCGCCGCCCGGTCGCCGTCGCGGGCGTCGGCGAAGAGATCGGCGGTGGGTCGATGGCGACGGCTCATGGGATGCTCGATCGATCGGGGCGCTGGCGCGCCGTGGACGGCGGGACCGGTCGGACCACGCGCTGGACGCCGGCTCGCGGGGAGGGAGGACGGTGACGGTTCACGCGACCTGGACCACGCCGGTCACTCCCGCGACGCGGTCCTTCAGGATCCGTTCGACCCCCACCTTCAGCGTGCGGGTGCTGGACGGGCAGGTGCCACACGCACCCGTGAGCGTCACGGACACGACGCCCGCCACCTCGTCGACGTCGACGAGCACGATGTCGCCTCCGTCGGCCTGCAGGGCCGGCCGGATGACTTCGATCGTTTCCTCGACAAGGGCGCGCATGTGACAGGTCGTCTCCGAACAGGGTGCGTCCCATTCAACCAGCCGGGGTCGTACCATGGCGATTCATGAGGCGCCACTCCCGTCGGCTGCGACGCGCCCCCCGTCCCGCCGCAGCCCGTCCCCCGGCCCGCTCCGTCTCCACCGGTCGGTCGACCCTCGTGGGTCTGACCGCGCTGACCGCCCTGGTGCTGCTCACCGCCTGCGGTGGTGACGACGGCGAGGCGGGCGCCACCACGACACCGACCTCGGGCACGTCGGTGACGGTGAACTCGGCCACCACGGCGGCGACGGCCACCACTGCGACGAGCGTCGCGCTGTCACCGCCGTCCGACACGGGTGATCCGCCCCCGATCGGCACCGGCGACCTCCCGCCGATCGGCACCGGTGACCTGCCCCCGATCGGCACCGGCGACCTCCCGATGCCACCCGTGTCGTCCGACGTGCCGTACGCGCTCAGCGTCACCGTCGGCGTCGACGCCGCTCCGGAACGGATCGAGCGGGTCCCGCTGGGTGCCACGGTGTCGATCGCGCTGACCAATCCGTCGGCCGCGGACGAGTTCCACCTCCACGGCTACGACCTCGGCGACGGGCAGGTGATCCCGGCCGGCGAGACGGCGACGTTCACGTTCGTCGCCGACCGCGCCGGGTCGTTCGAGCTCGAGAGCCACGAGACGGGCGACGTGCTGATGATCCTGGAGGTGATCTGAGCCATGGCGACGCCGCTGGCCGCCGTGCTCGCCCACCAGGGCGGCTGGGACGAGATCCTGTTCATCCTCGGACCGATCGCCGTGGTGGTGCTGCTGCTGGCACTCGCCAAACGCCGCGTGGACGCGATGGGTCGCTCCGACGGTGACGCTCCGAAGGACGGGTGACCCGACCGTCCGTCAGCGGGCCGGACGACGCTCGATCGACGCACCCACCGAGCGGAGCCGGCCGACGAGGTCGTCGTAGCCGCGGTCGATGTGGTGCACCCCGCTGATGGTGGTGGTGCCGTCGGCCACGAGCCCGGCGATCACGAGCGCCGCACCGGCCCGGATGTCGGGGGCCCGCACGGGCGCGCCGCTCAGGGCCGGCCGTCCACGGACGACGGCGTGGTGCCCGTCGGTGCGGATGTCGGCCCCCAGCCGGCACAGCTCCTCCACGTAGCGGAAGCGTCCCGGGTAGAGGTTCTCGGTGACGATGCCCACCCCGTCGGCGACGGCGAGCATCGTGACGATGAGCGGCTTGTAGTCCGTGGCGATCCCGGGGTACGGCAGCGTGGCGACGTCGATCGACCGCATCCGCTCGGGCGCGTGGACGGTGATGCCGTCGTGCTGGGGGACGATCTCGAGCCCCATGTCGACGAACCGGCGCAGCAGCATGTCCATGTGGTCGGCCCGTGCACCACGGAGGAACAACTCGCCCCCCGTGACCGCCGCCGCTGCGAGGTAGGTGGCCGCCTGGATGCGGTCGGGCACCGTCTCGTGCTCGGTCGCCCGCAGCGAGCCCGGCTCCACGCCGTGCACCACGAGTCGCGACGTGCCGATGCCCTCGATCTCGGCACCCATCGACACGAGCATCGTGCAGAGGTCGGCGATCTCGGGCTCGCGGGCCGCGTTGTCGATGACGGTCGTGCCCTTCGCGTGGACGGCCGCCGTGAGGATGTTCTCCGTGGCACCGACGCTCGGGAACTCGAAGGTGATGTCGGCACCGTGCAGCCGGTCGGCGAACGCCACCACGTCGCCGTGCTCGAGGGTGATCGTGGCGCCCATCGCCTCGAGGCCGCTGAGGTGCATGTCGATCGGGCGTGACCCGAAGTCGTCGCCGCCGGGGAGCGACAGCCGCACCTGACCGAACCGGCCGAGGAGCGGGCCGAGGACGTTGATCGACGCGCGGATCCGTTCGACGAGGTCGTACGGCGCGACGGGCACGAGGTCGCCCGAGTGCTGCAGGATCAGCTCGCCCGGTGCCGGGCTCGTGGTGGTGACACCGATCGCTGCGAGCAGATCGCTCATGATGCCCACGTCGGCGATGTCGGGCACGTTGCGCAACGTGTGCGTCCCGTCGGCGAGCAGGGTCGCAGCCATCAGTTTCAGCACCGAGTTCTTCGCGCCGGGCACGACCACCTCGCCCTGGAGCGGGCCCGACCGGTGCACCACCACCACGGCGTCGGACGTCCGCCGACCGGTGGCGTCGGCAGGCGCCTCCGGGCGCGCGGCCTGGTGCGCGGCTGGGGCCGCGTCCGGGCGCGCGTGCGTGGGATCGGAGGCCGGAGGCATGGGTCTCCAGTATGGCCGCGAGTAACGTTCGCACGTGCTCAGGTCCCCCCGCCGAGTCATCCGGCACTGGGCGCCCTCCGAGATCGAGCGCGCCACCCGGCCGCGCGACCACCTCGTCGCGGAGCGCGCCGTCGCCCCGGTCGCACCCGTGGACGGTGCGCGCGTGCTGGAGTTCGAGCAGGCGGAGGGACCGTTCCGCGACTACCGGCGCACGGTCGAGGTGCGCGACGACCGCGTGGTCGACACCACGACCTACCGCCTCGACATCCCGTGGTTCGGCTGGCTGTTCCAGTGGCCGGTCCGCCGCGCGCTGCGCCACCGCAGCGCGGGCCACGGGGTCCCGCCGCGGTGGGCCCCGCCGGATCGCCTCACGCCGCGCCAGGTGATGGTGCTCGGCCTGCTCGCCGCGGTGTCGATGCCGTCCGCGTTCGTGAACACGCTGTTCACCCAGACGGTGAACTTCGCCGCCGACGACTTCGGGATCAGCGAGCAGGGCCAGGGCGTGGCCGGGGTGATCGTGCGGTGCGGCATCGTCCTCGCGCTGCCGTTCGCCGTGCTCGCCGACCGGCTCGGACGACGGCGGATGATCCTGCTGCTCGCGTGGCTCGCACCGACGCTCGCCTCCCTCGGGTCGTTGGCACCGAACTTCTGGGTGCTCACGGCCACCCAGACCGTCGCCCGGCCGCTCGGCATCGCGCTCGACCTCCTGATCGCGGTCGTCGCGGCCGAGGAGATGCCGCGCAACAGCCGGGCCTATGCCGTCAGCGTGCTGGCGATGGCGAGCGGGCTCGGCGCCGGCGTCGCGGTGATGTCGCTCCCGCTCGCCGATCTCGGCGCGGACGGCTGGCGGTTCGTGTACGTGGTCGCGCTCGTCTGGCTCGCATCGGCCGTCACCGCGACGCGCAAGCTCACCGAGACCCCGAGGTTCGAGCACATCGTCGAGGCCCACCAGGTGGGACGCGCGCACGTCGACAAGCGCCGCTTCGCGATCGTGGCGGGCGTCGCGTTCCTCGCGAACCTCTTCATCGCGCCGGCGTCGTACTTCCAGAACCGATACCTCGACGACGTCCGCGGGTACAGCGCCGCATCGATCGCGGTCTTCACGCTGGCGACGGCGACCCCCGCCTCGATCGGGTTCGTGCTCGGCGGCCGGCTCGCGGACATGGCCGGGCGACGACGTGTCCTCGCGACGTCGATCCCGATCGCGACCACGGGTCTCGTGCTGTCCTTCAACGTGGGTGGTCCGCTGATGTGGGCCGCCGCGTTCGTGGGCGGCCTCGTCGCCGGCATCGCGTACCCGGCGTTCTCGGTCTACCGGACCGAGCTGTTCCCGACCGCCCGACGCGGACAGGCGGGCGGGTTCATCGTCGCGATGGCGCTCGTCGGCGGCAGCATCGGGCTGCTCCTCGCCGGCTTCCTGATCGACCACGGGTGGAGCTACGGCCGAACCATGGCCGTGCTCGCGCTCGCCCAGCTGGTGACCGCCACGATCGTGTACGTGACGTACCCCGAGACCGCGCACCGGTCGCTCGAGGAGATCAACCCCGAGGACGCCTGACGGCCGACCTCACGGGCGCTCGGCGACCCGCCTCAGCGACCCTCGAGCCACTCGGCGACCGCGGCCGCGACCCGGTCGTCGGCGCCCTTCAGGTCGTGGCCCGCCCGGTCGATCCAGACGTGGGTGACCGACGCCGGCGCACCGGGGATCGTGGCGGTCCACCGCTCGAGCTCGTCCGGCGTGCCGAAGGTGTCACGCGTCCCGTGCACGAACAGGCACGGCACCCCGATCCGGGGCAGGTGCTCCACGCGCAGCCGGTCCGGGCGGCCCGGCGGGTGCAGCGGGTAGCTGACGAGCACGAGCCCCACCGCGTTCGGCACGAGTCCGTCGGCCACGGCCATCGAGCACATGCGGCCACCCATCGAACGACCGCCGAGCACCAGCGGCCCCGGCCCGAGCGTCGCGGCCTCGTCGACGACCGCCTGGATCAGCAGCGGGGCCCGGTCGGGCGCTCGCCGGCCTGCCCGACGGTACGGGAAGTCGGCCCGCACGCAGCGCCGTGGGGCGACGGCGTGTTCGATCGCGACGAGCGACGAGTGGTCGCTCGACGATCCGGCCCCGGGGAAGAGCAGGAGCCCGGCGCTCATCCGAGGAGGATCTTCTTCGCCTCGCCGAGATCGGCGATGGCCTTGCTCGCCGCGGCCTCGTCGCCGCCGTGGTCGGGGTGCACGCGCCGGAGACCGTCGCGATAGCGCGCCGTCACGTCGCGCTTGGAGACCTTGCCGGTGCCGAGCGGGAAGCCGAGCAGCTCGAGCGCCCACGCGCGCGGATCGGCCATCGCCGCGAGCGACGTGGAGGCGGTGCCGGCCAGGTTGGCGATGAACGACGGACCGATCGGCCCACGCCAGCGCATCGCCCGCTGGAGCACCGGGACGAGCCGCTGACGTGCGGAGAGGTCGAGTCGTTCGACGGCGTACACGGCACCGAGCACCTGTGCGAGCGGCGAGCCCTGCGGGTGCAGGTCGAACCGGACGTTGTCACCCTCGCCCACCAGGCGGTGGATGCTCACCGCCAACCCGTGACGGTCGACCTGGTAGCGGTGCCGCAGGCGGGGCTGGGGCACCCGGTCGCCGCGCTCCACCTGCTGCACGAGCCGGTGCACGTCGGCGACCAGATCGGGCTCGACCTCGGGGAGCTGCGACGCCATGACCGCGCCCAGCAGCAGACCGCCGAACCCCGGGGCCGGGTCGGTGGGGAGCACCAGGTGCCCGAGCGCCACCCGCCGCGTGGGCGTGGTCGGTCGGGAGTGCCAGACCTCGAGCTCGGCGAGCAGCACGTTCGGGCCGTGCCTCAGACGTGCGGACGCAGGTGTTCGTGGAGCTTGGCGGCGGCATCCATCGCGTCGGCGTGCTCCGGACCGTCGTCGGCCACGAGCGCGTCGACGATCTCGTCGGCCAGCTCCACCGTGCGCTGCCAGATCCTCGGGGCGACGCCGAATGGCACGACCTCGGGATCGGCGACCTCGGTCGCACGCCGGAGGTGCTCGATGCCGTCGGCGTCCATCGGGTCCTTCTGCAACCGCTCGGCCGCGAGGAAGAAGGTCGTGAGCACCTCGGCCGAAGCGTCGTCGCCGCCGTCGACCGGGGTCGGCGAGAGATCGACGTACTCACCGCTCTCGACCTCGTCGAGGAGCGCGTCGACGACGCCCTCGTCGTCGGTCGCGACGAGGAGCACCTGGCCCTCCCACCGGAAGGGGATGCGGGCGTCGGCGAGCGCGATCCCCACCGTGTCGATCTCGGTCGGCGACCAGTCCGCCAGGTCGTACTCCGTGGTGGGCACGCCCTCTCCGAGCTCGATCGGCTGCGGTCGGGGCCCGGCGTCGGGCAACGGGGCGCTCTCGATGCCGAGCTCGGCCTCCACCTGCTCGATCAGCGCGTCCGCCGCGGCCTCGAGCTCCTCGGGCACGATCAGTTCGGTTCCCTCCCAGGTGTGCGGGATGTCCGCCTCGGCCATCGCCGCGGCCAGTTCGGCCTGCTGGTCGAAGTCCCAGCCGGAGAGGTCGTAGTGGACCCGCGTGGCATCGGGGTCGTTGGGGTTCCAGTCGGTCATGCGCGATCCCGTCGGACGTGGACCGGGAGGGGCCGGTCCTCGACCCGACGCTACCGCTCGCCCGCGCCGGCGGCCACGTGACGGGTGAGGAACGCGCCGACGCGACGGAACTCGTCGGCCTGGTGGTCGGGCTGACGGAACCCGTGTCCCTCGCCCGGGTACACCACGAGCTCCACGTCACCACCTGCCGCCCGGATGCGCTCGACCAGCACGCGGCTCTGCCCGACGGGCACGACGGGATCGTCCTCGCCGTGCAGCACGAGCAGCGGGGTCCGGATGCGATCGGCCCACCACGTCGGCGAGCGGTGCCGTGCCCGCTCGTCCACCGCGGGCGGTGCCGGCGGTTCGCCGACGAGGGTGCGCGTGTAGTGGCGTTCGAAGCGATGACTCCGCTCGGCGAGGTCGGCGAGGTCGGCGACCGGGTAGGCCACCACGGCGGCCGCGACGAGACCGGGATGGTGGCGCAGCAGCCCGAGCACCGTGAAGCCGCCGGCGGAGCCACCCATCAGCACGGTGTCCGCGGGCGACGACACACCCGACGCGTGCAGATGGCCGACGACGTCGGCGACGTCGGCGATGTCGAGCTCTCCCCACCGTCCCCGCAGCGCCTGCTGGTAGGCGCGCCCGTGCCCCGTGCTGCCACGGTGATCCGGGACGACGACGTGCCAACCTCGGGCACGCCAGAACGCGATCCGTGGCAGGAACGTGACCTGCCACTGATCGGTCGGTCCGCCGTGGAGCCAGCAGATCAGCCCCACCGGGTCGTCGGCCCGGTACCAGCGCGCGTGCACGACGGCACCGTCGGAGGTCGGCACCTGCAGGGTCGCGGGTTCCACGAGTGCGTCGCGGTCCCAGGGATGCCGGGGGCCGACGAGCACCTGACGGCGAGCACCCTCGGGCATCTCGTGCACGACCACCTCGGTGGGTGTGCGCGCGCCCGACCGCAGCGCGGCGATGCGCTCGCCCTCCCACGAGAGCTGACCGTGCACGCCACGGCCGAGCTCGCGCACCTCCACGAGGCGACCGTCGGCACCGCGCGCTGCCACGCACAACCGGCCGAACCCGGCCTCGTTCCGGGTGAACGCCACCTGCGTCCCGTCGGGCGAGACGGCGAACGACCGCTGCCCGAGACCCCAGGTCGGTCCACCGTGTTCGAACGGTTCGTCGACGAGCACCCGGTCGCCCCACCACACGTTGTTCCAGCCGGCGTCGTCGCGGACGCACACGACGGTGCCGTCCGGCGCGAACCGTGGCTGCTGCACGGCGTGGGTCGGCACGAGGTCGGGCACCGGCGCGCCGTCGAAGCGGACACGCACGAGGCGCGACCGGTCCCACGGCATGTCGGGCACGTTCCACGCCACCCACAGCGCGCCGCTGCCGTCGGGTGCGATCTGCGGGTCGAAGCAGAAGTCGGCGCCGCCGTCGTCGAGCCGCACCGCCGTTGCGCCGTCTGGCCCGGCGCACCACACCTCGCACTGGTCGAGCACGTACACGACCCGGTCGTCGGGACCGGCGTGGGGTGCCTGCGCGACCCGCTCCGGTCCGTGGTCGGTGAGCTTGCGCGCCGGCGAGGCGGCGCCTCCCTCCGGTGCCTCCTCGTCCGGCAGATCCTGCCACCAGAGGTTGCCGTCGACCGCGGCGTACACGATCGCCCGGCCACCGGCCGCCCAGCACCAGCAGCCGCCACCGAACCCACGACCCACCCGCGGCGCGGGGTTCGCGACCACGACCTCGCCGGGATCCGTCGGGTCGACCCGTGCCGCGGTGGCGGCTGCATCCGTGGACGGGCCGAGGCGGTGGCGGACGAGCACGGCACCGGCTGCGTCGGACACCGCGACGACGAGCGAACGGCCGTCGGGCGCGAGCCGCGGCTCGATCACCTCACGGGCACCGATGCACGCGTCGACGGGGATCACGTCGGTGCCGGCCCGTACCGGACCGGTGATCGCTCGGTCGAACACCGCACCGAATGTACCCACCCACAGAACGTCGGTTGCGCCGGCCGCGGCGACCTTGCGACACTCCTGACGTCGCGACCACCCCCGGTCGCCACGCCTGCCGGACCGCCTGCCGGACCGCCTGCCGGACCGCACGTCGGACCGCACGTCGGACCCGCGGCAGGACCACCGCCCGGCGACCGGGCCCGACCGACGGAGGTGACGCCATGATCCAGACCCCGTTCCTCGAGACGCTCGCCGGTCGCGACCGCGGGCGCACCGAACGGCGCCACCGTGCACCTCCACCTGATCGGCCATCCCCACCCCGTGGAGCAGCTGGCCCACGACCGTGGCGCTCGGCTGCGGTACCAGTTCGGTGCCGCCCGCCAGGGCCGCGAGCTCCCGGCCACGGCCGCGAGCCACTCCGACCCGGCGTCGCCGCCGTCGTTCCGCAGCGTGCTGCGCGACCCGGGTGGCGTGGACGGACATCCCTGACGTGCCCGTGGGTCGCGCGCC
>WLDE01000299.1 GCA_009704985.1 Actinomycetota bacterium
CGCGGGCCCCGCATCGCCTTCACCTCGATCCCCCGCCACGCGGGCCCGATGCCGGCGATCGCCCCCGAGTACGACTGGAGCGTGCTCATCCCGTGGCGCGAGAAGCTCGACGGCAGCGGCACGTCGTTCCCGTACGGCCTCACCTCCGACGAGCAGGCCCAGTCGATCGGCATCGGCCACGACGGCATGTGGTACTTCGGTGACGGCTCGGACGGCATGCTCTGCATCAACCACGAGTTCGGCACCACCCCCCACGTCATCGGCAAGCCGCTCCCGACGAGCCTCGAGGACGTCCGTGTCGTGCAGCACGCCCACGGCGTGTCGGTCGTGAAGATCCGTCGCGGCCGCACGGGCTGGCGGGTGGCGTCGAGCCGCCGCAACCGGCGCATCCACGTGAACACGCCGGTCACCTTCAGCGGTCCGGCCGCGTCGAGCGCGCTGCTCCAGAACCCGGCGGGCAACCCGACGCTCGGCACGCTCAACAACTGCGCGAACGGGTACACGCCATGGGGCACGTACCTCACCTGCGAGGAGAACTTCAACGGGTACTTCGGTCGCCGCAGCGGCGGCACCAACACCCAGGAGCTCAACCGGTACGGCTTCTCGCCGAACGGGTTCGGGTACGGCTGGCACCTGTTCGACGACCGGTTCGACCTCTCGAACCCCGCGTACGTCAACGAGCCGAACCGCTTCGGGTGGGTGGTCGAGATCGATCCGACCAAGCCCGAGCAGCCGCCGGTCAAGCGGACGGCCCTCGGCCGCGTGAAGCACGAGGGCGCCACCGTCGTCGTGGGTCGCGGCGGCCGTGCCGTCGTCTACACCGGTGACGACGAGGTGTTCGACTACATCTACAAGTTCGTGTCGGCGGACAACTGGAAGTCGATGCGCGCCCGTGGCGTGAGCCCGCTCGACGAGGGCACCCTGTACGTCGCCAAGTTCGCCGACGACGGCACCGGCCAGTGGCTCGAGCTGAGCCCGAACAACCCGCTGCTCGCGGACAGGACGATCGACTGGATCCTCGTCAACACCCGCCTCGCCGCCGACATCCTCGGCGCGACCCGCATGGACCGCCCCGAGTGGATCACGGTCGGCCGCGACGAGCGGATGTACTGCACGCTCACGAACAACACGCGGCGTGGCACCGCCGGCACGATCGCCGGCACCGTCCCGCCCGTGCCCCGTCCGGGCGCCGACGCGGCGAACCCGCTGGCCCCGAACCCCGACGGTCACATCATCCGCTGGCTCGACTCGGACAAGCACGTCGGGACGACCTTCACGTGGGACATCTTCCTGCTGTCGAAGGACGTGGCCGACGCCGAGGGCCAGATGTACGGCTCGCCCGACGGCATCTGGGCCGACCCGGACGGTCGGGTGTTCATCCAGACCGACGGCACCCAGCCCGGCGGGCAGAACGACCAGATGCTGGTCGCCGACGCCGCCTCGGGCGCCGTGAAGCGACTCTTCTCCGGCGTCGCCGGCTGCGAGGTCACCGGCATCGCCGTCACCCCCGACCGTCGCACGATGTTCGTGAACCTCCAGCACCCGGGCGACGGCAACCCGGCGGCCACCAACTTCCCCGAGCCGTTCACCGGCGCGGGCGGCCCGGTGCCGCGCGACGCCACCATCGTGATCACGCGCAAGGACGGCAGGGTCATCGGCAGCTGAGCGGCCCCGCACCTGCTCCGAACCGGTCACGACACGACACCACACGAGGTCGACGGGCGGTCCGCCCCGCATCACGCGGGCGGGCCGCCCGTCGGCGCGTCTCGGCCGGTTCAGGCCGGCAGCGTGCCGCTCGGCGTCCCCCGGGGCGTCGATCGCACCATGGCCGCCGCCGCGGTGCCCACGACGGCCACGACGGCAGCGATCCAGAACGCGTGCTGGTACGGCTCGAGCTCGCCGGCGGTGCCGCCGGCGCTCACCGTGGTGAGCACCACCGTGCCCACCACGGCGCCGAGCTGGGTCATCAGCTGCTGCATCGCGCCCGCGACCCCCAGATCCGACTCGTCCACCGCGTTCGCGGTGAGCGACGTCATCGCGGGCGAGGCGATGCCGAGACCGGCACCCGAGAGCGCCAACGCCACGACCACGAACCAGAGCGCGGTGTCGGCCCCGACGAGCGCCCAGCACACCATCGACGCGACCACCCCGACCGCACCCACCACCCCGGCCGTGCGCTCGCCGATCCGGATGGTGACGAACCCCGCGAGCGGCGCGATGAGCGAGAAGGTGAGCGGTCGCGCGATCACGAGCAGCCCGGTCGTCGACGTCGACAGCGACAGGCCCTGCTCCAGCACCTGCGGAGCGAGGATGAAACCACCCATGTAGGCGAAGTTCGTGAGCGTCTGGCTCAGCACCGGGAACGCGATGTTGCGCGTCCGGAACCAGTCGAGGCGCACCAGCGGATCGGTCACCCGCTGCTCGATCCGGACGAAGGCGACGAGGCTCACCACCCCGAGCGCGAGGCAGCCGATGGTCGCAGGGTCCACCCATCCCCAGGTCCGGCTCTGGCTGATCCCGGCCAGGATCGCCGTCGCACCGACCCCGAGGGTCACCGAGCCGCGCACGTCGAAGCGGACCCCCTCGAGGCGGTCGGTGCCCGGCAGCAGCCACAGCGCCACCACCACCCCGACGAGGCACAGCGGCGCCTGGATGGCGAAGATCGACCGCCACCCGATCGCCTCCACCAACGGACCACCGGCGACGACACCGATGACCGGCGCACCCGCCGTGACGAAGCTCCAGTAACCGAGCGGCTTCACCCGCGTCTCGGGCTCGAACAGCCGGTTGATGTACGCCATCGCCGACGGCCCGCACGCCGATCCCGCCGATGCCGACAGCGTGCGGAACGCGATCATCGACGCGGCGTTCCACGCGAACGCGGTGAGCGCGGCGAACACACCGGCCAGCAGCAGGCCGAGCACGAACACCCGCTTGTGACCCCACAGGTCGCCCGCTTTGCCGAACGCCGGACCCACCACCCCGAAGGCGAGCATCGGTCCGGTGATGGCCCAGTTCAGCGCGCCGACCGACGAGTCGAGGTCCGTGGCGATGTCCTGCAACGACACCACGAGGATCGTGATCGTGAAGCTGACGGTGAACAGACCGCCGAGCACGACCCACAGCACGGCCCAGCGCCGGTCGATCCCGATCCGGGCCGCGAGACGCCGACGCAGCAGGATCGGCCAGGGCACGACGCCGAGCTCGTCCACGCCGGCCGGGTCGAACGACAGGGTGCGCCGGTTCGGTGCGTGCAACGGTTCGTGCCCGGGACGGGATCCCGGGCCGGTCGAGCCGGTCGAGCCGGTCGAGCCGGAGAGAGGGGCGGACGACGGCGCCTCGGGGGACGGCTCGTGCTGACGGGGTTCGGGGGGCACCCCCACGTTCAACCGGCCTTCGTGGCGCTCACCCGATCACGCTGGATCACCCGGCGCACGCTGCTGCCGAGGGATCGCGCCGGATCGGGCCGGGTCACTTCGGCCGCGCGAGCGGGGCCAGCGCGTCCGTGAGCTCGGCCACCGTCCAGCGTGCGTCGCGGTCGACTCCCTGGCCGCGCGACCAGCTCTCGATCATCGTCACGTTGCCACCCTGGACGAGGAAGGTCTCACCGGTGAACACGCACGCCTCGCTCGCGAGGTAGGCGACGAGCGGCGAGATGTTGGCCGGGTCCCACTGGTCGAACGAGTCGCCCTTGGGCGTCATGATGTCCTCCAGGCCCGGCGTCGCGAGCGTGAGCCGCGTGCGCGCCCCCGGAGCGATGGTGTTGCTCTTCACCTGGTAGCGGGCGAGCTCCTTGGCGATGATCTGGCTGAACGTCGCGATGCCGGTCTTGGCCGCGCCGTAGTTGCTCTGCCCCGGGTTCGCGAACAACCCCGACGTCGACGACGTGTGCACGATGTTGCGCGGCTTGGTGATGCCGGCCTTGTGCTGCTCGCGCCAGTACGCCGCCGCCCACCGCGTGGGCGCGAAGTGACCCTTCAGGTGCACCGCGATGACCGCGTCCCACTCCTCCTCGGTCATGTTGACGAGCACCCGGTCGCGGAGGATGCCGGCGTTGTTGACGAGGATGTCGAGGTCGCCGAAGGTCTCGATCGCGGCGTTGATCATCCGCTGGGCGCCCTCCCAGTCGGCGACGTTCTCGCCGTTCACGACGGCCTCGCCACCCATCGCCCGGATCTCCTCGACCACCTGTTGGGCGGGGGAGATGTCGGCACCGGTGCCGTCGTTGGTGGCCCCGAGGTCGTTGACCACGACCTTGGCCCCCTCGGCGGCGAAGAGCAGCGCGTGCTCACGACCGATGCCACGACCGGCTCCGGTGATGATCGCCACGCGACCGTCGAGTGCGCCCATGCTCCAACCCCTCTTCGTCTCCGGTCGGCCGGACGACGGGCCCGGTCGACGTCGTGTGTGCACCCCGTGCGGCGGGGTGTCCCGCACGCTAGCCAGCTGGGTCTCGCCCACGCGACTCCGGCCGTCCGCGCGCGACGGCGGGGCTCAGCCGGGCGGCGCCGACGTGGGTGTGGTCTCGACGGGTGGCGGTGCCGGCACCGCGAAGGTGAGGTCGACGACCGTGCCGCGGGGGAAGGACGCGTCGGCACCGATCGAGACGCCGTTCACCTCGGCGAGCACGTTGACCCCTGCGGGGTCGCCCTTCACCTGACCGAGCACCAGTCCGGCCGCCTCGAGTGCCGCACGTGCCTCGTCGACCCCCAGGTCGGCGAGCGGCGGTACCACCACCAGATCCGGTCCGAGCGAGACCGCGAACGACACGGTGGCCCCTCGTGGCACCTCCGTCCCGGGTGCCGGATCCTGCCGGGCGATCGCTCCGACCGACACGGTGGGGCTGAACTCGTCGGGCAGGGGTGCGGCGACCAGGCCGAGCCCCTCGAGCGTCGCCTGTGCGTCGGCTGGTGTCAGACCCGTGAGGTCGGGAACCACGCGCGGCGCCGGACCGGCCGACACGACCACCACGACCGGCGTGCCGGGCAGCACGGTGTCGCCGGCGACGAGCCCCGGCTGGTCGGGCACGGTCCAGGACACGACCTCGCCGACGGGCACCACCTCGTCGAAGGGTTGTGCCCCGATCTCGAGCACGAGCGCGAGCTCGGAGAGCGCGGCCGTCGCCTGCTCGACGTCGAGGCCGACCAGCTCGGGGAGCGCTCGCGGGGCGGGGCCGGTGCTCACCACGATGGTGAACGCGTCGCCGACGTCGAGCCGACCGCCGGCCGCCGGATCGGTGCGGATGACCTCGCCGACGGGGACGTCGTCGCTCGCCTCGAGCACGACGGTCTCCTCCCAGTCGAACTCGCTGATGGTGTTCAGCGCCTCGCCCTGCTCGAGTCCGACGAGGTCGGGGATCGCATGTGAGGTGTCGCGTGCGAACCACACGGCGAGCAGGCCGCCGACGACGAGCGCGAGGAGCAGCACCGACACGACGGCGAACAGGGTGCGGCGCGAGCGAGGCTCGCGCAGGAGCGGGGGGACCGCCTCGGGCTGCGGTGGCGGTGGGACGTCCGCGACGGCCGGCGC